>CAZBTL010000281.1:0-5176 GCA_964494755.1 uncultured bacterium
TATTCTTTGTCACCTGGACGCTTCCGAGTCCAAGGCAACAGCAAAATTCCCTACATTAAAACGGATGCCCGTTCCGCCAGGTTGGACCGTTCGCCTTTCAAGAGGGTGATATGGCCAGCCAGGGGTTCGCCCTTAAACTTTTCTACGGCATAGGTAAGTCCATTGCTGGAGGCATCTATATAGGGGTTGTCAATCTGGTCTAGATCGCCAGTCAGCACAATTTTGGTGCCTTCGCCAGCTCGGGTCAGGATGGTTTTTACTTCGTGGGGAGTGAGATTTTGGGCCTCGTCTACGATCAAAAACTGGTTGGGTAGCGATCGCCCACGGATGTAAGTCAGGGGTTCAATTTGCAACAACCCCTCCGAGATCAGTTGCTCATGGCCGCGATACCAGTGGCGGGTTTTGCTGGACACTTCTTGATTGCCAAAAATCAAATCAAAGTTATCGTACAGGGGTTGCATCCAGGGGGTCAGCTTTTCCTCAATGTCACCAGGTAAGTAGCCAATATCCCGGCCCATGGGCACAACGGGTCGGGAAATCAGCAACCGGCCGTAGGCTCCTTCCTCTACCACTTTTTGTACGCCTGCCGCGATCGCCAGTAGGGTTTTGCCCGTGCCAGCTTTTCCAACCAGCGTCACTAACTGAATTGAATCCCGCAGGAGGAGATCCAGGGCAAATTTCTGTTCTCGGTTGCGGGGCTGAATGTGGGAAACACCAGAACGGGGCAGTTTGTTGATCGGAACCACTTTACCCGTTTCCCCAGATAGGATGGCCAGGGCCGTATGGTCCGGACTGGTAACATCGATCAGCGTCAGAGCCTGATTGGGGAAAAATTCTCCTTCCAGGCTGATTTCACCTTGCTGGAATAGTTCGTCCATCTGATCGGCACGCACCATCACCTCGGTCATCCCGGTATATAGTTCCTGGATATCGACCCGATCGGTTTCGTAGTCCTCGGCCACTAACCCCAGGGCATCGGCTTTAATCCGCAGATTGGTGTCCTTACTGACCAGCACCACGGGCACATCACACTGCCGCTTCATTTCCAGGGCCACAGCCAGGATGGCATTATCGCCCCGATCGCCCTCCAGTTCTGGGGGCAACTCCTGCAAGGTTTTGCGATCGCACAGAGCCACCCGCAGCGAGCCACCGCCGTTAATGGGAATTCCCTGGATCAGGTGTCCTTTCTGCCGCAGTTCATCCAGGGTGCGGGATGCCTGACGAGCATTGCGACCAGTGGTTTCTGCCTGTTTCTTGAAGCGGTCCAGTTCCTCAATGATGGTGATGGGCAGAACAACATCGTTATCTTGGAAGCGCAGCATAGCTGCTGGATCGTGGAGAAGTACGTTTGTATCGAGAACGAAGACTTTCTTCATGTACGAATCTCAGACAGGAGTGTCCTCCCAAATAAGGATTTCTCTTTCTAACAGAAATGCCCCTGATCAAACAAGCAGCGAGTTACGCAGGTGGTCTATAATCTGCAGTCATTCAGGCTACAGTGATCTAGATGCCCAATTTACCGCTTTTGCGAATGGGTGGGGGCAGTGTTACGAAAATGAAATGTTTTGTTGCAGTTATGCTACCGACCTCTGTTTGTTTGCTCACCTCAGCCTGACCTATGCCCGAACCGGATAAGAACGAACTAAAAATCGATCCTGGAACACTTGTTCTGGTGATCTTTATCCTGATTCTCCTGCCGCTATTGCTGACTGGATTTTTAGGCTAATAATCCCTCCACTCCCACCATCTTTAACCTTCAGCCCCCAGCCCCGGTTAAGGCTGCTTGGGACATAGGGACGAAACATCCCCATAGTAAACCAGGGCCACTCGACTGGCGGTTGTCTGGCAGAGATCGCGGCTCACCATTTCGCGGGCCTGTTCTGGTGTAATGGCGGGTTGGGTCGATGACAGCAGGGCCGACAGCAAGCCACCCCGGCGGCCAGTCCGCACCAGTTGGTAATTGCTGCCGACGTTGGCCTGTTTCGCCAGTTCGGCGATCGCCTCTGTGCGGCTCTTGGTGCCGTCAATTAGCTTATATTTCTGGGCCGTTTGGTTATCAAAGATCAGCGCCCCCATATCCGAACGGATGGTCTGCTCACTGATGCCGCGAGTTTTTGATACATGTCGGACGAACTGATTGTATTCATTATTCACGCCCTGCCGCAGCACCCGCAGTTCTTCCTCCGTTGGTTTGCGGAACGGATTACCCAGATCCTTACTGCGGCCAGCCGAAATCACCGTTTGCTGAATGCCATTTTTAGTGACAATGCCACCCCCCAACAGGCCGCCATCCAGAGCAACCGGATTGTCGAAGTAGGTCAAAACACCGCCGATCACCCCAATGCTGCCAATCAGGCTACCCGGTGCGGCGTAAATCTTATCCGCCCCCACCATGGACATCACTCCACCGGAGGCCGACAGCCCTTCAACATAGGCCAGGACGGGTTTCTGCGTGGCCTTGCGATAGTTGACTAACCCTTCATAAATGGCATTTGAACCAACAATGGTGCCTCCTGGCGTAGACAGGCGCAGGAAAATGCCTTTGACCCGCTTATCCTTGCTAACTCTTTCCAATAAGCGCTGCACATCATAACCGTAGGTCGCTCCCACGGACAGGCCCCCAAACCCGCTGGAGGAATTGTTCAAGATCGGGCCATCTACCTGCACTTCCAACAAGCGGTTGGGACTTCCCCTTTCACCGGATAGGAAGGTGTAGGTCAGGTCGTTGTCCCCTTCCACTACATCGGATTGTCGGCCACAGGACACAAACGACGAGCCGATAACGATTCCCCCCAGAACTGCCAGGGCCAGTTGCAAAAAGCGCTTCATAGCTTAAAACTTCCTCGCGAGTGGCCGGTGTTAAAAAAATGACGCCTGCCTTCTCTGCTGTTGTAACCTATTTTGGCCTGGAACGAGGAACTCCCTGGCGACAGCCGCAGAAGAGTTGCGTGACGGGCGGAAACTTCACCTAAGATGTTTAGAGGAAAAAACCGAACTTATCCAAAGCCATGCAAGTTTTTGTTCTCCTGTTTAATGTCGGTACAGACAACGAGGGGTTGCACACGTTGCGAATTGGCGATCGCGACTTGGTGTTGATGTTTGAAGATGAGGATGATGCCACCCGTTATGCTCTGTTACTAGAGGCTCAGGACTTTATGAGCCCCACGGTGGAGGAAGTTTCACAGCAGGAAATTGAGGATTTCTGCATCAGTACTGGCTATGAGTGCCAGTTGGTGCCCAAGGGGTTTGTGCCCCAGAACGATGCCGAGCGATTGTTAATGGCTCCGCCAGAACAAAATTTATCCCAAACGGACTGGCAGTTGGACGCCCAACCAGAACCCGCATCAGACACCCTTTCCGACGCCAACCTGGATCGCATCCGACGCCAATTGGAAGGATTGTTGTAACGGGGCGGGTTGGCTGAAACAGAATTGCATTGGACGAACCAGGAAATCATGCACAATTTGCACGAACGGGGGCATCTCCTCACGGAACAGGTGAATCCCAACAGTCACAATCTGGATCAACTGTCGCCTTTAGAGTTGGTTGACCTGTTTAACCGGGAAGATATGAAAGCAGTGGCAGCGGTGGCTGATGCTCGCAGCCAACTGGCTGATGCGATCGCCCGCACGACGAGCGCCCTGCAACGGGGTGGTCGATTATTTTACGTCGGGGCTGGAACCAGCGGGCGACTGGGTGTATTGGATGCGGCGGAGTGTCCCCCCACCTTTTGTACGGATCCGGAGATGGTGCAGGGCATCATTGCTGGCGGGGCGGCCGCCTTGGTCAGAAGTTCGGAGGATCTGGAAGACCGAGATCAAGATGGAGCCGCTGCGATCGCCCATCGCCAGGTTACCGAACTAGATGTGGTGCTGGGCATAACCGCTGGCGGCACGACGCCCTATGTTCACGGAGCATTACAGGCCGCCCGTCAGCGGGGCGCCACCACTATCTTCATGGCCTGCGTACCGTCCGACCAGGTCAGCATCCAGGTCGATGTCGATATCCGCTTACTAGTTGGACCGGAGATTCTGGCTGGTTCAACCCGCCTCAAAGCTGGCACTGCCACCAAGTTAGCCCTCAACATCCTGTCCACCAGCGTCATGGTGCAACTGGGCAAGGTCTATGGCAATCGCATGGTGGATGTGGCGGTGACCAATCACAAGCTCCACGATCGCGCCCTCCGAATTATCCGGGACTTAACCAACCTGGAGCGGGATGACGCTGGCTACCTGCTGGAACGTAGCGGCCGCAATGTCAAACTGGCGCTGCTGATGCACTGGACCGGCCTGGACAAGGAAGCGGCGGCGCAACTGCTGGCGGCTCACCACAACCATCTGCGTCAGGCTCTGTTACATGCCCCCCAGCAAACGGGTTGACCGGGCTGGGTATTAACCAACCGGCTTAAATTTGTGGTTCATTTTTTGGAAAAGCGTGGATCATATTGGTTGGTGTCGAACTGACGAGGCCCAACAGTCCAGGTAGATTGTCGGGTCTCACTTCGTTAACGCCGTCCAATTTGTTGGGTTTACCGTTGACATCTATGACCCTGGCTATTCCTGCTGCTCAATCGCTGGCAATTCCAGTTCACCCGGGCGATCGCTTTGCCATCACCATTGCCCCCCTCTCGGTCTCGGAAGTCTATGCCCTGGCCGATGATCCGGCTAACGGTGCAGTGGTGGTCATGAGCGGCATGGTGCGAAATCAGACCGAGGGCAAACCTGTGGTGGCGCTGGAATATCAGGCCTATGAGCCGATGGCGATCCGGGTGTTTCAACAAATTGCAGCGGCAATCCGTCGCACTTGGCCCAGTGTGACCCATGTCGTTATCCAACACCGGATTGGTTGTCTGTCCATTGGCGAGATTAGTGTGCTGGTGGCGGTAGGCTGTCCCCATCGGGCTGAAGCGTTTGCCGCCTGCCAGTTTGCGATCGATACCCTGAAGCATCAAGCCCCCATCTGGAAGAAGGAACACTGGCAGGATGGTTCCAGCAGTTGGGTCAGTATCGGGGCTTGCGAGAAAGCAGGAAAAGATTGCTGATGTTCCGGCGACAATTGCTGATGTGCCTGTTTTATCTGGGCAGCGGGCAGGTAATTTTACTGCCCTAGAACAACAGAAAGGTGGTCGTCCCATTGGCTGATGACGGCCTTTTATGGGGCCTTGTAGCAGGGCAAG
>CAZBTL010000282.1:0-5106 GCA_964494755.1 uncultured bacterium
AAATAGAAAGCGGTCGTATTTATTTTCCGCCCACTTGGTCAACAGGTTGGAACGCATCGTTTTGTGCCGATTTTGGATTAGCAATTTTGGATTGGGCAAGTGGCGAAGTCTTGAGTCAGGCCGTCAGGCTTCTGTCGTTTCAGGACTGGCAAGATGATGATGGATTGGGTCCAACAAGCCTGGAAGTTCGTGGTTCAGGCGTCCCGATCGCACAAATTCGGTATAGGTCGTGGTTTCGATCTCAAATAAATCCTGCTGTAATTGTTGAGCACCGATTTCCAGCAGATCCGGGTCTTGTTGACACAGTTTGCTGCTTTCATCCTGTAATTTCACTAATTGCTGCTGCACTTCCACTACTTTTGCCTGGTGTGTGGTTGGCTCAATCCCAGCTTTAGAAGCAGGTTGCTCTAAATACTGCAGCACCCGACTTAAGGCGGCCTGTCGGGAAATGAGTTCCAGGTAGCGATCGCGCAGAGGACTCTCTTCGACTAACTTCAGTGCCATCAAGACCGGTTTTGCCGTTGCCCCTTGCAGCAAGGTGGTGAGAAAAACGATGCTGAAAACGGCTGTCAGCACAGCGGGTCTTTCCGGTAAATCTTTCGGCACACTCAAAGCCAGCGCCAGCGCCACGCCGCCCCGCAGACCGCTCCACCAGAGCATGGTTTGCGTTCTGAGATCAATATCGGATTGCACCAATCGATTACTGACCCAGGTTAAACCAAACACCACAATCAACCGGGTGAGTAGAACAGCTGTAAAAGCAATACTAATCAGAATGATTTCGGAAACTTCTGTGCTAAGGCGAAATTGAGCGCCAATGAGTAAAAACAGAATCGAGTTTGCAAAGAAGGCAACAAATTCCCAAAACTCACTGACCCCAACACGAGTGCGGGGACTCATACCAATTCGGGACCCAAAGTTGCCCAAAATTAAACCCGTGGCTACCGTTGCAATCACGCCAGACCCACCTAACTCTTCAGCAATCACATAGGCCGAATAGGCAGTGACCAGAGTTAAGGACTGTTCAACCAGGGGCAGATCGAACCGCTGGGTCAGGTAAGAGATGCTAAAGCCAAGGATCACGCCAACCAGGATGCCAACGCCAACCACGGTAAAAAAATTGACGAGGAGTTGTTTGGGAACAAAGCTGGTCGTTCCTTGCGCAATGCCCAGCATCAGAGCAAAGGCAACTACTGCTGTGCCATCGTTGAACATACTTTCCCCTTCCACCAGTGCCTTGAGGCGGGGAGGAGCACCCAGTTCTTTCAGCAATGCACTCACGGAAACGGGATCGGTCGCTGCTAAACAGGCTCCAATCAACAGGGCGACGGGCAGGGTGATGCCACTCCAGTGGTGCAGTGGCAGGGCGATTCCTACTATCGTGATGGCGGTGCCGACCGTGACATAGATGGAGATCGGCACTAAATCCCGTTTCAAATCCTTCCAATTGAGGTTCCAGGACGCTTCAAACAACAGCGGCGGCAAAAAAATCCATAGGATCAGGGCTGGGGAGGGTGTGAAAAAGTGAACATCCAACAAGGCTAGTCCCATGCCTGTAATCACCAGCGTCAGGGTGTAGGGCAGTTGCCGTAACCAGGGCACTATCTGCGGCAGGGTAGCGACAATCAGAGCAGCGGAAATAATCAGCAGGAATTGCTGGAGGTTTTCTTCGATCACAGTCGTTTCAGTGAGGCTGAGGAGGAGCATTTCGGATTTTGGATTGAGGGTGAATAGTGAATGGTGGATAGTGAACAGGAGTCAGGAGTCAGGAGGTAGTTGGTCTCTTCCACTTCTCCACTCCCTACTCCCCGCTCCCAGCTTCCCCCAAAGGCGATTCAATTTCCAACGCTAAAGTGCTGGAATTGGTGAGTGTGGGTTCTTCTACTGTGATTTCAGAATCTGATGGATGCTTGTCAGGCGGTTCGGAGGGAGGGGGCGAAGAGCCTCTCTGTAATAATCGATCTGTCAGACCTTTGATCAGGATGTACAGTACGGGGACGACCAGCAAACTGAGGACTGTGGCCACCAGGAGGCCGCCAAACAGGGCAGTACCCAGAGACCAGCGGGCAGCAGCTCCAGCTCCGGAGGCGATCACCAGGGGAAAAAAGCCCACCAGGGAGGAGATCGCCGTCATGATGATCGGGCGGAAGCGTTCTTTGGAGGCTTTCAGGGCGGCATCGACCAGCTTATAGCCTTCTGCCCGCGCCTGGTTAGAAAATTCCACAATCAGAATGGCATTTTTGCTAGCTAAGCCAATCAGCATCACCAGGGCCACATTGACGTAGACATCGTTGTTCAATCCCCGCAGGGCGATCGAACCCAGCGCACCCAACAATGCCAGGGGTACCGTTAGCAGAATGATGATGGGATCAATGTAGCTTTCGTACTGGGCCGACAGGGTGAGGAACACCATGATGATGCCGAACAAGAAGATCAGCGCACCCAGGTTTCCGGCAGAGAGTTGTTCGCGGGCAATGCCGATCCAGTCCCGTCCAATACCGGGCAGAGCCGCCTGTTTGTAGGCCGTTTCTAGCGCTTGAATCGCCTGTCCACTGCTATATCCGGATGATTCATTGGCCTGGATGTTGATCGAGCGATAGCCATTGTAGCGGCTAATCACCTGGGGGCCGGTAATTCGACTGATGGTGGCGATCTCGGATAGGCGGACTAAGGCTCCATCCCGGGAACGGACATTCAAACTGCCAATATCGGCTGGTGAGTTGCGGAATGGGGCATCGGCCTGAACAAACACCCGATAGTTCTGGTTGCCCAGGGTGAAATCGTTGACAAATTGAGAACCCAGGGTCGCACCAATGGTTTGCAAGGCCTGTTGGAAATCGATGTTGAGAGATTCGATTTTGTTGCGATCTAGGTCAAGCCGCAATTGGGGAGTTCCCGTGGTGAAGGTGGTGGACACAGTTCCAGCAGTGGCAGGCTGTTGGTTGGCTTTGGCAATCACTTCCCGCGCATTGGCGGCAAAGTCATCAATCGAGAGTTGTCCGCCTGTACGGTCCTGGAGCACCATTTCTACCCCACCCTGAGCACCGAAACCAGGAATGGGGGGCGGGTTGAACGCCACCACCACCGCATCTGTGATCGTCCGAAAGCTGCCATTCAATCGTCTCAAGACCCCTTCCACGGATGATTCCCGGGTTTCCCGTTGATCCCAAGGTTTGAGTCGGCCAAAGAACAAACCCAGGTTAGGACCATTGCCATTGAAGCCAGCCCCACTGACCGTAAAGGTGGAGCGAATTTCGGGAAGCGCTCGCATTTGTTGCTCGGCCTGGGCCAGGACGCGATCGGTATAACCGAGCGAGACACCGTCGGGAGCCTGCACAATCCCCACAAATGCCCCCTGGTCTTCGTTCGGGACAAAAGCAGTGGGTACGGCACCAAACATATACACGGTGGCGACTAACCCCGCCACAAATAATCCCAGAATGATGTAGCGGATTTTGATGAAAAACTGCACCCACTGGAAGAAGCGATCGCTGACCCAGAAAAAGCCCCGATTGAACTTGTCGAAGAACCAGCCCAATGGCCCGCCAACGGGTTGAGTTGGCCTCAGGAGAATCGCGGACATGCTGGGACTGAAAGTGAGCGCGTTAAACGTGGAGACGACGATCGCAAAGGCAATAATCAGGGCGAATTGCTGATACAGTTTGCCTGTGGAGCCAGGGAAAAAGGCTACCGGGATGAAGACGGCCATCAACACAATAGAGGTTGAAATCGTCGCCCCACTCAACTCCTCCATGGTGGCGAGGGCTGCTTCTTTGGATGTCATTCCCTGCTTCTGAATCTTTTCCGTACAGGACTCCACAATCACGATCGCATCATCCACCACCAGCCCGGTTGCCAGAATCAACCCAAACAGCGTCAGATTATTAATCGAAAAACCAAACAGAAAGGCAAACGCCATCGCTCCAATCAACGCCACTGGAATCGCAATCAGCGGAATGATTGTGGTGCGCCAGTCCTGTAGGAAGATGAAGATCACCAGCACCACCAGCAGAAACGCCTGAATCAAGGTGATCACCACTTCTTGAATCGAGACTTCCACAAATTCGGTAGTATCGTACACTAATTCTGCCTTCAGTCCGGGGGGCAGGGCAGATTCCACATCCTTCATCTCAGAAGCGACCTGTGCTGCAATGTCCAGCGCATTACTGTCAGGAGCCTGATAGATGGCGACCCCTACTCCCACCTTGCCGTTCACCCTGGCATTACTGACATAGCGTTCTGCTCCCAGTTGGGCGCGCCCCACATCCCGCAGGCGAATCAGTCCCCCTTCACGGGTGCGCTGAATCACCATGTTGCTGAATTCTCGCTCATTCCGGAAGCGTCCCTCCACCCGGATCGGCAATTCGTAGTTTTGCTCCTTTCCGGGGGGAGTCGGTTGCTGTCCAACGCCACCAGCCCCAACGACCACGTTTTGTGATCGCAGGGCATTGATCACGTCTAAAACCGTCAGATTTCGACTCGCTAGTGCCTTTGGATCGAGCCACAGCCGCATTGCGTTCGGTTTATCCCCAAACGCTGTCACATCGCCCACACCAGGTACCCGTTGCAGGCGATCGATAATGTTTTGATCGACGTAGTTACTGATGAAAATGTCGTCGTATTCGTCACTCTCGCTATACACCCCATAGATCAGCAAGATACTACTAGAGGAAGCGGTCGTCGTCACCCCCAGTTGTTGGACGGGGGTAGGCAACCGAGCATTGGCCTGGGCAACCCGATTCTGAACATTCACCTGATTCGTGTCTTTGTTCGTATCGGATCCAAAAAATACCGAGATCTGGCTATTTCCGGCAAAGGTGTTGGATGTCATATAGTCCATCCCATCCACCCCGTTAATTTCCCGCTCCAGTACACCCGTCACGGTGTCTTCCACCGTATTCACATCGGCCCCACTATATCGGGCCGTCACCCGAATTTGAATCGGCGCAATATCAGGTAGGTAGTTAATCGGGAGTAGGGGAATACAGACAGCGCCTATCAGCAAAATTACCAGGGTGCAAACCGTGGTCAGCACCGGACGTTTAATAAAGGGGGTGGCGATGGAGAAGATCATGATGATGAGGGGGAAGGGAATGTAAAGAGTAG
>CAZBTL010000283.1:0-5101 GCA_964494755.1 uncultured bacterium
TTTCACCATCCAGGCATTGACAAATCAAATAGGATTGCTATAGCTGTCTGCTTATCGCTGACCCCTGATCGCCCTTTCCTTCTCTTCCTCCCATGCTGAAGTTAATTGGGTGGATTGTTAGTTGTGTGTTGTTACTCCTCCTGTGGCAGAGTCAGGCTCCGGCCCAGTCGGTGTCTGCTTTGCAGTCTGAGCTTTTTGATCTGCGGCTTCAGGTCAACCAGCTCCGCTCCGAGGTTTACCAATTGAGTCAACAACGGCAATCGGGCGGTCTACCCCCACCCCTGCCACCACCGACAACCACTAGTCCCAGCAAGCGACAGCCAACGGATCGACAAATGCTGGAGCGACTGGCTACTCTGGCGGTTGAAGCCAAGGAACGGATCCGCACCCTGGAAGGGCAGGTAAGCCAGTTGCAAGACCAGATCAACGCATGCCGTTGCCCAAAATCAACAAACTGATCAGGGTGCCACTGTTCCACAGGCCATGGAGCAGCATAGAGGACAGCAGGTTGCGCGATCGCGTGTAAACGAACCCCAACACTATGCCCAGCATGGTCAGAGGTAACACCTCGGATAAGCTCAGGTGGGCCAAAGCAAAGATCAGGCTGCTAACGCCGATCGCACCCCAGATAGGCAGGTAGCGGGTCAGGGAGGGGAGTAAAAAGCCCCGAAACAGGATTTCTTCAAAGAAGGGAGCCGCGATCGCGGCGGTGAGGAAGAAACAGAAGAGGGCAAAACTGTCCTTTCCCTCGAGGGCGATCGGCAGAATCGGATTGCTGCCACCGCCCCCCTGCCAGATTCGTTGGTTCACCAGGGAAACTAAAATAACCAGCGGCAAAGCCACAAAATAGCCACCCAGGCCCCAGAGGATCCACTTTCCCTGCCAGTTGATCTGAAACCAGCCCTCTGGTAATGGCAAATAGGGTTTGATGGACCAGTAGAGGACCAACAGACCACCCGCCGCCAGCAAGCCATAGTTCACCAGAATGTAAACTGCTTTGGCCCGTTCTCCCATCGCTGATACTGGAATTCCTAGGGCCGATTGAGCCAGACCCAGCACCAGTGGCAACAGGATCTGACCGACCAGGAAGAAGCCAAAGATCAGCACCTGCCAGACAATTTCCCCATCCCAGGGGGGAACCCAGGCAGTCATGCCTGTAGGCGACAGGAGGGCTTGCTTGCCCTGGAGGAACCATTGCACCAGCAGCACCAGCAGAATCGTCGTGCCGATTAGGGCTCCCAGGACGGGCAATCCCCCCACGATTGCTAGATTGACGAACGACTGTTGGGCTGCCGCCTGTTCCCTGGCCTGGAGTTCGGCCAATTGTTCTGGGCGTTGCTGCAATTTGTAGAGTTGGGCCAACGCCCTGAAGCGGAACCAGCCAGTGAGCGTGGTATTAATTTTCAGTTCGGCATCAGGCAACAGTTGGGGTGGCTGACTCCAGAGGCCAGCCAGGATAGCCGCGGTTTCAGCAGCAGCGACCGCCCCCTTCAATTGGGTGGGTTGAGCCGCACGCCCCCAGGTTTGCTGAGCCGTATCAACCTGCCCCTGGGCTACCTGCAACAAGCCTAGATTGACATCCAGTTTGGTAATCAGTTCCTCCCACTTAGGTAACGAAGCCCGCAGGGACTGTTGCTTAGACTGCCTGGCGGCTAGCAACTTCTGGGTGCGATCTAAGTTCTTCTGGGCCGTCTGGCGGACTTCCTCATACTGCTTTAGAGCAGCCTTCAGTGGTTCTTCTCCCACCAGAGCTTTTTGGGCCGCCACCATACCGGGATCAGCCTCTTTGAGTTCGGTCACTTGAAGCAGCAGATTGGTCTGATACAGTTCCAACTGGTTCTGGAATTGGGGTCGCCCCCAACTGTCCAGCAGATCCTGACCCATTAAGGCGATCGCCAGAATTGTCAGTGCAACCAAGATTACCCGCTTAATCGTCATGGTTTCTGGCGGTTTCCTAACGACGGAACCGGAGGATAGGTCTGACTGGCATTATGACATTGCCTGACTCTTCCCACAGCGCTTTGCCAAAGTTGATTGCCAGACCAGCCAGCAAGAGAGGTAGGAGACACGGTAGAATGCTTCCTGGATCTGGGAAATTAGCAGGGTGCCGAAACCCGTTTTCCAGCGATTCCTGTGCCAGCATTATCTGAAACCAGACGTTCATTTGTTGCGAAGGAGGACACACTTCTGGCTACCCGAGTTATTCTTGTCCGTCACGGCGAGAGCAGTTTCAACGTTGAACGTCGAATTCAAGGCCACTTTGACCAATCCCTGCTGACTGAAAGGGGCCGCTCCGATGCGGGCAAAGTGGGCGAGGCACTGAAGGATTTGCGGTTTGATGCAGCCTACAGTAGTCCACTGAAACGAGCAAAGGAAACCGCCGACCTAATTGTGGCGAGGCTGGCCGAACCACCGACCCAGTCCCTGCAAACCACCGACCTGCTGAAGGAAATTAATCTGCTGCCCTGGGAAGGGTTGCTGTTTAGCGAAGTAGCAGAGCACTATCCTGAGCAGTATCACCACTGGCAGGAAGCGCCCCACCAACTCCAGTTGCCAATCCCAGGGCCAGATGGTCAGGAAAAGACTTATTTCCCAGTGCTTGACTTGTTTGAGCAAGCCCGTAATTTTTGGAAAGAGGTACTGCCCCGCCATGCTGGCCAAACCATCCTGATTGTGGCCCACAGTGGCATTAACCGGGCCTTGCTCAGTACCGCGATCGGCCTGACACCAGACCGCTATCATTCCATTCACCAGTCCAACTGCGGCATCAGTGTGCTTAACTTTGCGGGTGGCTGGGGCGAGCCGGTCCAGGTGGAGTCCTTGAACCTGACGGCCCATCTGGGAGAATTGCTGCCCAAGCCCAAAAAGGGCAACCAAAATTTGCGGTTATTGCTGGTGCGTCACGGGGAGACCGACTGGAATCGCCAAAAACGATTTCAGGGCCAGATTGATGTGCCCTTGAATGACTTCGGACGGGTTCAGTCCCAACAGGCTGCGGACTTCCTGCAGTCCATCCCGCTGCAGCAGGGATTTACCAGCCCTATGCGGCGTCCCAAGGAAACAGCAGAAATCATCCTGCAACATCATCCGGACGTGCCGCTGCACCTGGAAGAAAACCTGGTGGAGATCGCGCACGGCTTGTGGGAAGGGCAACTGGAATCGGAAATCGAGCAAGCCTTCCCTGGTTTGTTGCGGCAGTGGCAGGTTGCCCCGGAAACGGTTCAGATGCCGGAGGGGGAAAATTTGCACCAGGTTTGGCAGCGGGCGATCGCGGCCTGGAATGCCATCTTGCGATCGGTGGACAACCACTCGGAACCCGGAACCTCTTTAGTCGTCGCTCACGATGCCGTCAATAAGGCCATTCTCTGCCTGCTGCTGGGTTTGGGACCCGAATATTTCTGGGTCTTCAAACAAGGGAACGGCGCCGTTAGCGTCATCGACTATCCCCAGGGCGCTGCCAGTCAGCCAGTGCTGATGGCCATGAACATCACCACCCACCAGGGTGGAATTTTAGACCAGACCGCAGCCGGAGCACTTTAGGTGTATGGTGCAGACTAAAGGATGCTAAGGCCAGTCTTGAGTCCCAGGGCTGCTGCCCAAAATGCACCCAGCCAGATAACCCGATGACCACCAATGAACTACTGAAACAGGTGCGGCTGCTCGATCCCGTTTCACAAACGGATCAGGTCGTAGATATTTTGATCACGGAAGGACGGGTGCAAACATTGGCGGAAACCGTCACGGACGATGGGTCAGACACCAAGGTTACGGATAGCCAGGGTCTGGTCTTGGGGCCTGGTTTGGTCGATCTCTACAGCCACTCTGGCGAACCGGGGTTTGAGGAACGAGAAACCATCTTCTCCTTACGCAAAGCGGCAGCAGCAGGAGGATTTACCCGAGTAGCCGTCTTGCCAGACACCCAACCCGTCATGGACAACCTGGCTAGCCTTACCTGGTTCCACGACCAACAACCCTGCCAGCAAGAACTCTGTCACCGGCCATCCCCTGCCTTGCCCCGGCTGACTCCCTGGGCCGCCCTGACGCTGGGCTGTCGAGGCGAACAGATGACGGAACTGGGGGAACTGACAGGGGCAGACATTGTTGGCTTTGCCGATGGCAAGGCGCTAAACAATCTGGTCTTAGTTCGGCGTCTGCTGGAATATCTGCGCCCCCTGGGTCACCCTATTGCCTTGTGGGCCTGCGATGAAGCGCTTAGCCGCACGGGTGTAGTGCGTGATGGGCTGGAGGCGCTCCAGTTTGGCCTGCCGGGAATTCCAGCGATCGCCGAAACGGCAGCCCTAGCCGCTCTGCTGGCCTGCGTGGAGGAAACCGGCGCCGCTGTCCACCTGATGCGCCTCTCCACAGCCCGCGGCGTGGAGTTAATCCGACAAGCCAAAGCCCGCCAACTACCCATTACCGCCAGTACCACATGGATGCATCTGATCTTGGATACGGCTGATCTGGGCAGCTATGATCCCAATTTGCACCTGAGCCCCCCATTGGGCAATCCAGCCGATCGGCTGGCCCTGATCCAGGCCATCCAGGACGGCACCCTGGATGCGATCGCAATCGACCACAGCCCCCACACCTACGAAGACAAGACCGTCGCCTTTGCCGAAGCCCCGCCTGGGGCGATCGGGCTAGAGCTAGCCTTACCCTTGCTCTGGCAGGGTCTGGTCGCCACGGGTCAGTTATCCGCTTTGCAACTGTGGCGAGCCCTTAGTACAGGCCCGGCGCTCTGTTTACAACAAAAACCAGCCCAGCTTTGCACCCGGACAGTCGACCATTCCGTTGCGCCTTGTCTGTCCGTGGAATGGACCCTCTTCGATCCGCAAGCCACCTGGATCGCCGACACCACCTCACTGCAGTCGCGCTCTTGCAATACTCCCTGGCTGGGACAGTCCATAACTGGCCGGGTCTTGCAAATTGGCTGTCCAACTGAGTAATTGGCTGACCCATGGAACCATCATGGCCCAGGTGAATTAAGAACCTGAAATTATAGAAAGAACAAAGCTTCTTCCCGCAATTTTCCCCTTAGAATTTGACTCAATTAATTGAGAGGGTGGAATTGCAACGAATCCAATTACAGCAGCGTCCAGTA
>CAZBTL010000284.1:0-5057 GCA_964494755.1 uncultured bacterium
GGATGAATCTTCAGGCGCAGGGTAGCCAGGTAGGATTCAATCGCTTGCTGAGCATCGACCAGCCATTCGCGATCGTCTGAAAACAGAGCAAAGTCATCGACATAGCGGAGATATGCTGTGGATTTGAGCGTTTCTTTGACAAAGTGATCAAAGCCGTTCAGGTAAACATTGGCAAAAAATTGGCTGGTGAGGTTGCCAATTGGCAATCCTCGACGACGGTTCAGCGGGGTCAGCAAGTCATCCTGGGGAAAGTAATGCAGCACAGGGATCTGCTCATTGCTGGCATCGATGATGGTGTCGATTAACCAGAGGCTATCTTTGCACTTAATTTTACGGCGGATTAGCGCTTTCAAAATCGCAAGGTCGATACTAGGGAAATATTTTTGGATGTCGCATTGCAACACATAACGACGATGGCGGGCAAACCGGGTAAATCGCTGCAGGGCACGATGGCTGCCCTTGCCGATGCGATTGGCATAGGAGTCATCAATAAAGGTTGGTTCAATTAAGGGCACAATCACATTACAGAGGGCATGGTGGACGACTCGGTCGCGATAGGGTGCAGCGGATATGAGCCGTCGCTTGGGTTCTACAATCTCAAAGGTGCGGTAAGGGCCGGGTTGATAGGTTTGAGTGAGCAACTCATCTTTGAGACAGAGCAATTCTGATTCCAGGTTGTGGTTAAAGGCCAGAACGTTCTGGCGATAGCGTTTTCCTTTTTGGGCCTGGTAATGCGCCTGCAACAGGTTGGGGAAAGCAGTAATGGCGGGCCAGAGATTGCCGTAGCGTTTCATCAGTAAGGTACCTGAAATCAGGAGCAAGGTAGAGATGAGTTCGACAGATTTGCTGGGCGCGTAGGGTGGCTAAACTGTCCTTTTTGCTGCCGGATCCAGCCACCTAGGTCAGACCCAATTCCGTTGATCAAGCTGGCAACGTATTCGTAGCGATCTCTCGACATTAGCTCAAAATCAAGCAGCAAACGGGTCTGATAGCGCAGCACATCTAGCTGGCTATTGAGTGATTCCAACCGACTCAGCTTATTGCGCTCGTAGCGGGCTTTCAGCAGATGTTCCAGCAAGTCATAGAGACCCGCAACCATCCGGTCGCCCAGCAAAAACTTGTGGTTACGAGGTAACCGATTCAGGATTGGCACGTACCACTTGATCAGGTCGTAGGTTTTTTGAATGATGGGTAATTCACTCATGGCTACTCATTTCAGGAATGCAGCCCAGTGTGCTACAAGTTTGGCCGATCGGACTAAAAATTCACAAAAATACACTATAGCTAGGGTCATGCTTGAGATAACACCCTGGCAAAACTCTACATTTAGTTGCAACCCCAATTGCAACCATCTTTGTGGCAAATCTCTGCATCGAACCGATTCCCCTCAGTCGCCCTTATCAAAGGGGATGCCGGAGGCAGGGAAATCAAAAAAAAATTTTAAGCGCTTCGCGCGAAGAAAAAGAGCAAAGACCCAAGTCAATAGTGCAAGAGTACTAAAGTGCAAAGGGCTATATTAAGTCCTCGCAGCCGAACAAACAACCCGAAAGCCGATAATGTTGATGCGGATGCCCGGAGTATTGCAGTAGCGAGAGGCCGAACGACAATGCTGCGGAAGGACGGCCCACGAGCCACCACGCAGCAGCCGATTTGCATTTTCGTTATCAGATAACCAGGCACTTCCGTCCGTGGGTGCGCCTTCATAATTGTCATGCCAGTGATCGGCACACCATTCCCAAACGTTGCCATGCAGGTCATACAAGCCAAAGGCATTGGGCGGAAAACTAGCCACAGGTGTGGTTTCCTCCCGAAATACCCCCTTTGGCCCCTCGCCATAGTTGCCGGGGTAAGTCTGGCCGCCGTAGTCCCAATCGGTGCCCCGGTAGTTGGCCAGGTCGGTGGTAATGGTGGGGCCAAAATGAAAGGGAGTGGTGGTTCCTGCTCTACACGCATATTCCCATTCGGCTTCAGTCGGCAAACGGAATTCCCGATTGGTTAATTCCGACAATTGCTGACAAAAGGTGACGGCATTGTACCAGGAGACGGTTTCCACCGGTGCCTTTCCTCCATGTTTGCGAAGGGTGGCCGGGTTATGCCCGATCACCGCCTGATACTGGGCCTGGGTTACGGGTGTCTGCCCCATCCAAAACTCTGATAGGGTTACCCGATGCTGGGGATACTCAGGGGCATAGCCCTCTCCCTCCGCTGCCCCCATCCAGAAGCTGCCAGCGGGGATGCGCACCAGGGTCAGTTCCACCCCTTCTGCCAGCTCGATCGTTCGAGTTTCTGGCGGGTCTAACAGATGAATCGTGGGGTTGGCTTGGGCGTCTAACTCCACCACCAGCAATTGAGACAGCAGCCCCAACTGGCGCAATCCCTCGCCTGCCCGCACCCGCACAATTCCCTTTTCGGACTGATCGTCAAAGTAGTGGCGCAACAGGATAGGTAGCTGTTCTGGTGGCTGGCACACTTCCATCAGATGGGAGAGCGCAGCGACTCGAACTTCTGCTGCGTCGTCGTTACGATTACTCAACAGTTCTTGACACAGTTGATCCAGAGCGGTGCGATCGCTGTGAATCTGCATCAACGCCCCCAGCGCTTCAATGCGTAGAGCCGGATCGATGGACTGCGATCGCGCCATTTTCAGCAAATCAGGAATAGCTCTGGCTGCCTGATGGCCTTCTTCTTGCAGGTTGCGAATGGCCTGGCTGACAATCCTGGCACTGCCGTCGTACAGGTTGTCAATCTGGCGGTTAATCCGTTGTCGCCGCTCGGCCTGTTCCAGTTCTTCCGGGTCAAGGTTAGCCCGCTGGTTGAGGCCATCCAGCACCCCAGTTGGCAGTTTTTTGCCCTCTCGCTCGGCGCAATTGCGCACGGCCAGCAAAAAGCCGCGAATGGCAGGCAGATTGTCGGGGTCAGCGTCCAGTCGTTCAAAAAAGTATTGCCAGCGTTCGGTTACGTTCTTTTGCTGGTTATCCTCCACCACATAAAAGGCCGCCAGATATTCGGCCACCGGATCCAGAAGGATGCGAACCCGATCGCCCTCTCTCTGCACCAGGCGCAGGCGATCGGCCAGATAGGTCAGGCGCAGTTTGGCCGCATCAGGATGAACCGCTTCCAGAGCCTGAATTACCTCACTGTAAGGGGCGGCAGCGGGCCGATAGGTTTCTTTCAGACATTTCCAGGCCACCACTTTGGCATCTCGCTGGATCTCGTCATTATCCCGACGGACTTCTTGGGCGACTGCCTCTGGCCGATTGAGCCAGTCCAGATACTTCAGCATCAATTCAGGAATATTTTCGGGCAATTGGGCGGTTTTCAAACCACCGGCATCGATGACCTGATCCACATACAGCTTCACCAGTAGAGCTGTAGCCGTTTGCAATGTGGCCGCCATCATGCTGGATAGGCGGGTGCAGGTCCGATAAAACTCAGCATCATCTTCAAACAGGTTTCGTTTCCCTTGGCGCTCCAGGTAGGGCTGAATGAAGGTTGAAAGCCTGGCTCCTTCAATTTTTTGCGGTTCCAGTAGGGTTTTGTCAGAACGACCCAAATCCTTGGTGCTGAGTCGCGAGGTGATGATCAGGGCATTGATGGGCGTTTTATTCAGCGTCTCCTGCATCTGCTGGTAGGTGTCATCCTTTAGCTCGGAAACGTGATCTAAAATCACCAGCACCCGTTGTCGCCTCAGCAGGGCTTCCAGCAATTCATCCGGAATGAAATTCCCTTCGGGGGTGCGGGGTAATTGTTCTCGAATGGCCGTCAGCAGGGAGCTTTTTTCCAGTTCCTGTTCGATCAACACCGGCAACATGCGATGGGAAGCTAATTTTGTATCTGGTTTCTCTGCCAACCCCATGCCCCAGCGAGCAATCTGACAGGCCAGACTGGTTTTACCCACACCCCCTTCCCCCCAAATGAGCAACGTGGCAGGGGTGCGATTAAAGGTGGATTGCAACTGCTCAGCAGACAGATGATCAATTACCTGGGAACCCAGCTTGATTTGAATGGGAATGTGGATCGCGCGATCGCTCACCGTTGGCTTCTCTAAAAACTGGGACTGGACCTGGGGCAGATGGTCTGCCACCCAGCGATCCAGCACGCGGGGCTGATACTTCAGCCATAGCAAAAGGCCCGAAGGTAACTCAATTTGGGTATTTGGAATGGTCAGTTTCCCCGGCAGGTGCAACAGCCAGCGGGGTTTGAGGCCGAGGATCAGCAGATAGAGCAACCCCAACCCCGTAACGGAGATCAGCCCGATGGTGACCGCCGAATTCTTGGTAGCCCAGTCCTTTATCTGTTCGGGCCATTCAACCGGGGTAGGAGTGCCGATGGTTTCCAGGGCACGGGCAGCGGTCATCCGGATCAGGACATTTTCCTGGTCGTCCAGTCGCCGTTCGGTCAGGGTTTGAATAATGCCAACCGAGGTCGTTGGATGGGTCTGGGCAATCTGGGCCAGGGCGGCGATCGCTAGCGTGCGGACTTCCGGTGTCTCGCTGGAATGGGTAACAAGCTGAGTCACTTGCTCCACCGAAGGTGGACCCATTTTAGCCAGGCTATCGGCGGCCCCCAGTTTCACCCCGATCTCAGGATGTTTCTGCATCGCCTGGATCAAGTCTGGAATGGCCAATTCCCCACATTGGGTCAGATTTTGCAGAGCCGTGTCTTTCTCCGATCCCTTGGCGGCTAGTTTGCTGATCTGACTGCGGATCTCGGCGGCTTTGCAGGCAACCACAGGTTGGGCCGGAATTCCTTCAGGCAGCATCACTGGGGCTATCAGGCTGCTCAAACCAGCCAACCACAACCATCTGGACAGAGGAGAGAGGAAGGACAACCGTTTCGCCATGCGTCAGCCAATTTTTGTTAACTGAGATTTTAACCGCACTTGTAGCGACCTGCATGGGTCGCCCGACCAGAATGGTTCCAACTCCAACCAAAGTTGTTTCGACTTCAACCAAAGTTACTTTGACTCCAACCAAAGTTGTTTTGACTTCAACCAAAGTTACTTTGACTCCAACCAAAGTTGTTTCGACTTCAACCAAAGTTACTTTGACTCCAAC
>CAZBTL010000285.1:0-5022 GCA_964494755.1 uncultured bacterium
CTAGTGGGTATCCGCCACAAAGGGAAGCGATTCGGGCAGCAAACATTCCTTCCGTCCAGGTTTGCCTGGAAAACTGGACGGGATAGGCATTGAATCAAGAGATTGCTCAGCTCAATCAATTTGCCCGTAGGCAATAATTTCCCCCATTGGGATAAGCAATCAATGGGAGATAATTCCGCCGCAAAGCCCCTCGCCATCCAGTTGAGATTGCCTTGTACTTTTCCAGCCTAACAATAATGTCCACTTTTCAGACAGCTCTAGCCGTACCTGGCTGCGGAGAAATTTCCGTACCTGTATGAGTGGAAGCCAATTTGGCCCCCTACTCTAGATCGTTCAACCTTCAGGGTATCAGCGCAGACCAAACCTGTGGAATGGCTGACAGCAGTGACTTCATATCCTGCCACAGAGACCACTGTCGAAAATAACAAAGAACATTGAGGTTGCGTGTTTGGAACTCCCAGGACTGCGATCGCGCCTTCAGCGAACCCGGTGCAATCAAGGCTGGCAGAGCATTCAGGATCTGCTGGTGGTCAGGCTTAATTTGGCCAATGGAGCTGAGGGGATAGGGCCGAGGACCTACCAAACTCATTTCTCCTCGAATGACATTTAACAATTGGGGCAGCTTATACAAGCCCGATTCCTGGAGCCAATTGCCAAAAGCACTATGATCCATAGCCGTAGGCGATCGTTTTGATGCGTCGCCCAGCTTGGCTTGAATCAGACCCAGTTGATACTGACCTGTGTTGCCAGCCTGCATTGGTGCACTTGCACTCAACCGGGTGCGAAATTGAATGCTGCGAAACAGGCGTCCTCGTTCACCAATCTGCCATTGACAAGCCAGAATAGGGCTTCCCGAATCTAGATAAAGCAACATTGCCAGGATACACAGGAGCGGCAGCAGCATAATCAACAATGTTGCTGCACCGAGTCGATCAATCATTTTCTTCACAGCCCAACTACGAGGACTTCTTTTGCTGGGCAAATCAGGCGTTGATGGAACCCTCAGATAGACTGGCTTACCAGCTAAGCGACTGGCTTCTGCCCAAATTTGCAAGCGCTCCGGCCCTAAACTTGGGTCTAATTTCACTAGCTTCACAGGTGACCGATGCAAACAATCCATTAGCCAATCAGGATGATGGGCAGATGGTAGGGAAATACATTTGTCCAATGGCGAGGTTCGCACAATCAGGCTGTGTTGTCGCCAAGTCAATGCGTAGGAATAAAAGTCACCAGGCACCATCAGTTGGAAAGGGGTAAAAGTTTGCAAATTGGGCGAGTGAAGGTTCATAACGTACCTGGCTGAACGACCACTTGAGAGAAAAGTAGCTAATCGAAACCAGTACAGCCCTGACTTGACCAAACTACGATGTTTGCAATTGATAGTGCACCTGGCTACTGGTTGTATCCACTGCACCACTGGCAACAACTCCAATGACGTTTAATTTACTCAACGTGGTAGATGCGCGACTAAGGTCTGTCCGGCTAATTCGGCCCAGGTGGCCAATCATAATGACCCCACTGCAAGATGAGGCAGTAAGCATGGCATCAACTAGACCTAATACAGGTGGAGTGTGAATCAAAACCAAATCGTAGGCCTGCTCAAATGCGGCAATAATTTCCCTCATGCGATTTGAACTCAGTAACTTAGCTGGGTCAGACGGGGGCGGTCCCGCTGTGACCACCGAAATGTTGCTCCGCAGATTGGAGGTGCGAGTTTCAATTTGGGTCGGAATCGTTGCATTACTGGCTAACAGGGAGGATAAACCTTGTTCATTGGGCAGATTGAGCAACTTATGTAAGCTGGGACGACGTAAATCGGCATCAACAACCAAAACCCTTTGATGTAAACGGGCTGCACTGATGGCTAAGCCCAACATCAAAATGGCATTGTTATTATCTGCCAGAGGGGAAGTCACGACCAAAGACTTAATCAACTGTCCAGATGTAAACAGCTGAATATTCTGGTAAAGAAGATCAAGCGCTTCCCGAAATGGTCGCCATTGCAAAATCTGGGAGATTGAGGAATATCGTGTTTTTTGCTTGCGAAAGGGCATAGACAGTAGGGGTTGCTCTTCGTCCTCTGGACCCACCATCAAAAATTCTGGAATCGTTCCTAACAGAGGAACCGCAGACTGCTGCTTCAGTTCATCGGCATGATGAACCGTATCATCCGCTGCCTCGCGAGCAAAAGCGGCAAGACCACCCAACAACAAACCAGCGACAGCTCCTAGCATCAGATTGCGCATCAAGTTAGGACCTGTCTTATAGCCATATTGGGGTTCTTCTACCACCTGCCAGTCAAACCCTCCTCGAGCAATTTCCAACCCCAAATCTTGCTGGGCTTTCAGCAATTGCTTCAGGGTTTCTCGGTTCAATTCAATTTCCGGTTGCAACCGGCCATATTGGGCCAGCAACCCAGGGAACCGTTTTAGCTCTCCTCTGAGTTGCCGTTCTGCACTCGCCAGACTTTGATAACGAGCCTCGGCCGTCTGCAAATTAACCTGCGTGTCAACTAACTGATTTACCAATGACTGATCCAGACCACCAAACTGACCACTGGAGAGCAAGCGATCGCCCCCAACTGGTACACTCTGCCCCAAAACCCGACCAGCCTCAAGCTGCAACAAATTCAGTTGGCGCTGACGTTGTTCCGCTAGTTGTTGCACAAAAGGAGTGCCATCGTTAAAACGCAATCGCTGCTGTTCTAACGCAAGTTCAGTTTTCTGGATTTCATTTAACAAGGCTTGATAGCGGGGAGATTGGCTCAATCGTGAAATCGTTACCGCCTGCCCGGGAGAAAGGGCCAGTTGCTGCTGTAGACTGCTGTATCGACTCTGAAGTTCCCGAATTTGAATGCGATTGGTTTGCTGCTCCTGCTGAATGCGGAACAGGGCATCCGCCTGCGCCTTCCCCTGCGCCTCTGGATCTAACAATTCTTGACTGATACGAAACTGCTCCAATGCCGATTCCGATTCCTTGACCTTCTCCTGGATTTCTGGTAGCTGATTATTAATAAAGGCCAATCCTCTGGCTAACCGGATCCGCTGTTGTTCCAGGTTATAGTCCAGATAGACCTGCTTCAGAGCTTCCAGAACCTTTTTCGTTTTCTCTGGATTGTTGCTGGAATAGGAAACTTGAAAAATTTTCGTGGCGCTGGAGTTATTTTTCTTGCCATCCGACGAGGCTACCTGTGCAACACTGAGAGATCCTTTAAAGGCTGCAACATTGCCTGGATCATTAGGATCCATCTCCAGCGGATAGTCGGTCTGAACAAGCTTCATGGCCCGCCGCAACAGGGATGAACTTTGTAACAGGTTGATTTGGGTGGCGGAATCAATCTGCACCGAAGTGTCCGTGAATTCGTCCGTCGTACTCTTCTTTCCCTGATAGATTGGCTCCACCAACAGTTGCATGGAACTGAGATAGGTCGGCTGCTGGCGCATTGTGTAGAGTGCGCCTAATCCGATCGCACCAATCAGGACAGTCAACAACCAGAACTTACGCCGAAACAAAATGGCGAATAATTGACCATAACCAGGTTCATTCTCAATGCCTGGATTTGACTGGACGGGTGAAGCATTCATCAATATCAACGATCCTTTTCGACGTGCATGGGCTGATCAGGACGGCTTATAAACTTGTTCCATGACTTGTTCGACTTTCCGGAAAAAAGCGGCTTCTGAAAATTGAGTTAGGGCATGCTCGCGAATACGTCGGTGATTCCAGGAAATCTGGCAAGACGCTAACAGAGCAGCCTGCAGCGATTCTGGAGTCTGACGTTGAAACAAAACACCAGTTTGACCATCCACCTGCGTATCCAGCACCCCTCCAGCCCCATAGGCAACCACTGGAGTTCCACTGGCATTGGCCTCAACTGGCACCAGACCATAATCCTCCAGTGCTGCGACGACCACGGCTTTCGCTTTGGACAGCAACCATCGCCGCTTGTCATCACTGACATGACCTAAGAATTGGATATTCCCCATTGCCTGGGCTTCAAGGCGATTACGCTCCGGACCATTCCCCGTGATAATCAGTCGCCAACCCAGCCAATTGAAAGCCTCAATGATGACATCTAACCGCTTGTAACTCAACATGCGAGCCGAAGCTAGATAAAAATCTTCTTTGTCCGAGGAAAAAGTAAACCGCTCCGTATCAATTGGGAAATTAATAACGATCGCTGGTTTGCCATAGACCCGCTGTATCCGATGAGCTACTGTCGTAGAGTTGGCAATGTAAACATTCGGCTCCTGAGCGTATTTCAGATCCTGTCGGCGTAGGATGTGAAACAACTGTTCAAGCAACGGGTAAAACCGTCGATAGTGGCTATATTCTCGTAAATAGGTTTGGGTATCCCACAGGAAGCGGGTGACATTGTGGCAAAAACAAACGTGGAAAGCTCCAGGACGCTTACGGACAGCCTTCGCAAAGCTGGTACTGCTACTAATAATCAAGTCATAATCCTGCAAATCCAGAGACCGGAACGCAGGGTAATACAGCGGAGCTAGCAATCGAAAGTGCTGGGCTGCCCCCGGAATATGCTGCAAGACAGTTGTACGAACCGTGCGATCGCGAAGTTCAATTGTTCGTTCTGGATCGTACAACGAGGTAAAAATATCCGCCTCAGGATATCGTTTGCACAGCAGCTCGAAAACTCGCTCTGCGCCTCCCTGTTGAGTTAAGAAATCATGGACCAATGCAATTTTCATCACCCAAGACCAGCATTCAAGGTTGTATCTTGATCAGCGATAGAAGGGATCGTTTTACCAACTGCTGACCGTCATTCGATACTTCCCCATGATTGAAGATCTGCTTATAAATCAACTAGCGGATAATTCATGAACATGGGACTGGTAGGTGACCTGATATTCTTTGTATTATCTCTAAAGCCTGACTAGTAGAAAGCCCAAGTAACCATACTTTATGAAGTCTTTACCCACGACTTGGGCAAGAGCAGTAAGCCTACTGATAACTGAGATCTTGCACCTCTGGCAACAACCCGCCCTGCAATGAATTGCGGGC
>CAZBTL010000286.1:0-5015 GCA_964494755.1 uncultured bacterium
ACAGTAACATTGCCCGGAACAGTAACATTGCCCGGAACAGTAACATCGCCCGGAACAGTAACATCACCTAGAACAAGCATCAAGGAGGCACCTTGCCATTCGGGAGCAGATTTCCCGATACCGGGATAGCATCCAGCGACATCCTGCCCTCTAGTATGCCCATTAGTATGCCCATTAACTGCACAGAACTAGAGCACATCAGAACCAGTTCTGAACCCAGGAGGATGGATGGGTCGAGAATAACACTCTTACATCCTCAGGCAAAAGCGATATACAGAATCTTTACAGCAACCTAAAGACGGCATCGCAACAGACAAAACCCTATACTGCTGCAAAGCAACCCGCAATCGGCAACTGATCGACTCCGTACTCTTGCCTCCATTTTAGCAAGCCGCTTCTAGATAGTTTGTTACAAGTGAACGTCTGGTTTGGGTTCCAAAACCCAACTACGGTTCAGGAGCAGGGCCTGGTTCTGGAGCGACCGGAACCTCTGGTTGCGGTTCCGAGTCTTCCTCCGAGTCAGCCCTTTCGGGCTGGTCTTCGACTATCGCCTCCAGATATTGACTATCCAGCAAAAAGGTGCCGATGGCAAAGCGGATCACCCAATAATCACCAGGGCGACGATCGGTGACCAGCCCTTCCTCCCCAACGACTACCAGATCCGGCGGACGCAGCATAGGCATTGGGTCAGCGGTTTTGAGATAGGGGGGACGGGCCGCCAAACGAACCCGATCGCCCACGGAAAAGATGGCAGACATAGGCATCAGGGAACTTGCCAGATTTTTTGATGATAATCGGTCAACTGGGCATAGGGATCACCATCCGCATGGGTGTGGCCATGATCAGCATGATGATGGGGGTGGTGATGTCCTGTGTGGTCATGCGTCGAGGAGTGATGCTCTGTCTCTGCTGCTGCATGGTCGGGTTCACCGTGATGGTGATGGTGGTGATGGTGGTGACCAGTCCCGTTAGCCAGGGCCGCCAGCCGGAACTTGCAGAGTTCGCAGTTCATCTGCACCTGGCCCAGTTGGGTTTCGATTTCGCGATCGCGCAGGACGGCAAACAATTGGGGATGTAGCCCCATTTCGGGCAAATTGACCATCTCTATCTGGGGCCACTCGGCTTGTTGCTGGGCTGAAATGTCGTAGATTTTCTTGACCAGCAAGCCAGTAAACAGGAAATAGGGCAACACAATCATCCGCTTGGGCTGGTACAGGCGAGCCCGTCGGAATCCTTCCTCCAGCCGGGGATGGGTGATGCCGATAAAGCAGACTTCCACGGTTTGATAGCCGCTGCCTTCCCAGAGAATGCGAGCCAGTTTGAACACATCGCCATTGGCATCGGGGTCACTGGAACCCCGGCCAACGAACAGTAACACCGTGTCTTCCCGACTGATGCCATTGGGGTTATGGTCTGGTTGATCCAGTTCGGCTAACCGCGATCGCCAGAGGTCCAGAATGCCGGGGGTAATGCCAAAGTGCCGACCATAGTGAAAGGTAAGCTGGGGGTGACGCTGGCGAGCTCGGTCCAGTTCGTTGGTGACATCAAATTTGTTGTGGCGAGCTGCAAACAGCAATATGGGCAACACTGACAAGTCGGTATAGCCCTGGGCCACGCATTGGTCTACACCCTCCTGGATAGTCGGGCCGGTCAGTTCCAGGAAACAGGGCAAGACCGGTCGCGAGCGATCGAGGGCTTGATAAGCGGCGGCAAAATCCAGTAGGGCCTGGCGTCCATCCCCATCCCGAGTGCCATGACCAATCAACAGCAAGGGTCGATGCAGTGGCAAAGGGGGCAGTTGCAGCCCCTCAAGGGTCTGTAGCTCAGTCGGCAACAATAAATTAGTGGTGATCATGGGTTCCTAACTCGTTTCCTGTGCGACGCAGGAAATAGAGTGAAAAAGCAGCAGAGAGGCATTCTGGCTTCAGAAGCGTGGCAGGTTAGGGCCTGTAGGTCAATCCGATGCAAGCCAACTAGATGGGCCGCGATCGATTGCAGGCAACCATTAACGATCTTTCACAGTTGCGGCACAGCGCCAGCCTTACACTGGACTTTCCCTCACCAACTGCCGTTCACGTTTGCCCCGTTATCTTATCCCATTTGGTGAGGCTCCGGAGTCCAGCACCAGCAGGGGAAAGGGTGAAGGTGCTAGGGTGTGTTAGGAGAAAAATGCTGTCGCCCGATGATGCAACTGCAAAAAACGATCGGCTTCTATCTAGAAGATGTGGAAACACCAACCGGCAAGGCATTTAACCTGTCGATTATTGCCCTGGTATTGCTCTCGTCAGCCATTTTTGTCGCCCAGACCTATTCCCTGCCGGAGGCGTTGCGATCGCAGCTCAATCTGATGGACAAGGGAATCCTGGTCATTTTTGCAATTGAGTATCTGTTACGATTCTGGTGCGCCGAGAATAAACTGCGCTACTTTTTCAGTCTCTATTCCCTGATTGATCTGCTGGCGGTTTTTCCATTTCTAATTGGCGTATTCGATATCAGCTTTATCCGGGTGTTTCGCTGGTTTCGGATTTTGCGCTTGGTGCGGTTTATGGAAGGTAAAACGATCGTTGGCTATGTCACCACCGAAGACAGCGCGATCGTCTCCCGCATTTTGCTGACCCTGTTCATCATCATCTTTGTTTACTCCGGCCTGATCTATCAGGTGGAGCATCCTACCAATCCTGAACAGTTCAAAACCTTTCTGGACGCAGTCTACTTTTCCATCGCCACCATGACCACCGTCGGCTTTGGCGATGTAACACCGAAATCTGACATGGGCCGGCTGTTAACCGTCCTGATGATTTTGACCGGCATTGCCTTAATTCCCTGGCAGTTGGGTGATCTGGTCAAACGCTTGGTGAAGACGTCTAACCAGGTGGAACGACCCTGTCCCACCTGCCACCTGCTCCGCCATGATGCCGACGCCCAATTCTGCAAAAACTGCGGCACCGCCCTGACCCCCGTGGCCTGTCCAGTCGATGGCATGCGATCGGAAACCAGTCGAGATCTGGCCGAGAAGACCCCGACTGGTTAACCGCTGGCTGAATTAAACCAGCAACTCGCCCGTTTCCTGCAAAGAGTGCAGGCGATGGTAGATGCCGCCCTGATCCAGCAGTTCTTCGTGGTTGCCCACTTCGATAATTCGCCCTTTCTCCATCACCACAATCTGATCGGCCTCCCGCACCGTACTCAGGCGGTGGGCAATGATGATCAGGGTGCGCGTGCCCAAGAGCGATCGCATCGCTAGTTGAATCGCCCGCTCCGATTCGTAGTCCAGGCTGGAAGTGGCCTCATCAAACACCAGCACATCCGGATTCATGATCAGGGCGCGGGCAATGCCAATCCGCTGTCGCTGACCGCCGGAGAGTCGCACTCCCCGCTCACCCACCAGCGTGGCATAGCCATTGGGCATCTGGCGGATGAAATCGTCCGCCTGGGCAATCCGACAGGCCGCCCGGACTTCCTCAAAAGAGGCATCTGGATTGCCATAGGTCAGGTTGTCCAACAGACTGCCATTGAAGATATCCACTTCCTGGTGGACGATCGCCAACCGCTTGCGGTAAGCCGTCACATCCAGGCGGCGAATATCCTGGCCATCCATCAGCACAGCCCCCTTGTCCGGCTCAAAGTAGCGAAACAGCAGTTTCACCAGGGTTGACTTACCGGAACCCGATCGCCCAACCAGCGCCACCGTCTGACAAGGCTGGATTAGCAGATTGATATCCTGTAAAACCGGCCGACCAGGATTGTAACTAAAGGTCAGATGGCGAAACTCCACCTTGCCGGTAAACGTATAGACAGGAGCCATCTCAGGATCAACCACCAAATTCCCAGCATCGCTGCCCACTGGCAGTTGCATGAACTCGTGAAACCGCATCATCGAGGCATAGCGCCTGGCAAACACCTCCGCCAACTGGCAAATCGGTTCCACCTCAGCAAAAGCCATACTGGAAACCGTCAGAGTGGTGACAAAATGCCCCAGCGAAATGTTACCCTGCACCGTTTCCCACAGAGTAAAGGCCAGCACCAGAAACACGCAGGTTTGCACAATCGTCCGCTCCCACATGCCCAGCATGACATACCCTTTATGGATCCGATAATCCAACACCTTGAATTCCCGATCCAGGCGTTGCTGCTGTCGATTCAACTCCTGCGACTCAGTGGCAAAAGCTTTCACCGTCTTGATGTTGGTGATGATTTCTGAGGTGCGACTTTCGGTGTCCTCCATGTACTTATCCAGCCGTTCCTCCCGGTCCGCCAATTGCTTCAACCCAGACAGACTAAAGCAAAGGATGAACACAAAGGAGATCAGCAACAACAGAGCAATCCGCCATTCAATCATCCAGATGACCACAAAAATGCCCACAACTCGGAACAGTTTAGGCAGCAGTTGGCCAGTCACCTCCGGATAGGTCCAGGTGTGATTGGATAACCCTTTGGCCACTCGCGCCGCAATCCGACCGGGATTATTCTCGTCATAGAATTCCAACGGTAAGGTCAACACCTTTTCCAAGGACTTGCGGGCATAGTCCCGACGAGCCCGAAAAGCCGTATCCCAACTAAACCAGGGCCCCAGCCACGGTTGCAGGGGAGCCCGCCCCACCGAAACTAACCCAATTAGAATGAGTAGTACGATCAGAGACAGCGATGCCGTCTGCGGCTGCCCCGTAAGCCAGGCAAAGCTGGCAACCAACTCCTGCATGGGCCGATCCAGCGGCTGATGGGACAAAACGTTCAAAATCTGACCAATCGCATAGGGAACAACCAGATCGATAATTTCAAACAGGCTCATCATCGTAATACTGAACAGGGATATCAGCCAGTATTTACGGTAGTAACGGACAATATCTGAAAACTGCGCCATACACCTCCTCCCGCCACAACTGGCACTGACTCAATCCCCAACCTCCAGCGGAAACACACACCATTCGGGACGCCAGAAACCCTTCCTGACGCTGTTCTGTCAACCAGTTGTAACGTTTGCTGAAAATTAGACTATTAGCCTGTCTGCACAGTGA
>CAZBTL010000287.1:0-5011 GCA_964494755.1 uncultured bacterium
CTAGGGCAGAAGAGTGGGTCAATCGTATTGCCAAACTGCCTCTTTGACGCAGGCTAAATTCAAATGCAGCGGACAGTTGAGAGTCGCCAGTGCCAAGCCCATGGATCCCCGCTGCCGCTGATTTGAGCCGTTAAAGGAGCAAAAGAAGCAGATGATCTCAGCTTTCTTCCTCCGGTGGGGGTTGGGGCTCTCCCTCCTGGGGACCAATCACCATTTGTAGGCTGAAGGGGGCACCGCCCGTCTGGTGATATTTATCAGCCCAGGCCCGTACAATCTGATCCAGTTCCTCCAGCGCCGGTTGGATCTGGTCGGGAGGAATATCCAGTTCCTCCAAAACCCGCATCACCTTTTCCTGCCGTTCTGACCAGGCGCTCATTAAGCGGAAGAAGCGAGCCGTATCTTCCACCATGATGTAAGCCCGTTCCTGATCGTCAGCGGGCGAGTAAGACGCTCGGGTCAGGGCGTAGAAGGGCATGCCCCAGGGGGAATCAATTCGGGTTACCGTACCAGAGTAAACCAGTCGGCGCTTGATATGTTCGGCCAGAGCCTCACTCAAAGGCATGCGCCGATCCGGTGGCAAATCTTCCTGAGAACGGCTGTGCAGATATTCAATCAGATCCATAAACTGGAAAGAATTGATTAGCTGGGCCTCCGGAATTTTGCCCGCTGGCAGCTTTTGTTCAATCTGACGTTTTTCCTCTGCCGTTAGGCTGGTGCCAGGAATGCGCGATCGCCCCTCCTGCCAGGGATATTGTTCCATCCAGACATAGGGAAACTGGATCAAATAGCTCGGTTCCTGAGAACCTAGCATTTTCAGCAGCTTGCCCTCGGTTAGAGCATCACGAACCTCTTCAACAATCGCCTTTACCCGCTTCGGCTCAATATGATGCAGATGGCCGGTCATGCGAAGGTTTTGGTCCTGCTCCATATACGTGATGTAAATGGCGCATTTGGCGGCTGTGGCAGCCGCATCTAAAAAGGCGCCATGACGATGCCCGCCGACCCGCATAGCACTGAAAGCCAGATACAACATGATCTGATCCATGGCACTGGGGCTCAGACGTTTGATCAGATCGCGATCATTAATCATTTCGGAAGAACTGCACCCACGATGACTCAAGACAATCAAGAATGGTAGATGGTATGTATCAGATTTAATTGTGATTTTAGAAGGTTCTTTAAAATCACTTGCCGTCGCAATCCCCTGGATTGGCACAGCGGATCTCCGCTCGTTAACCCATCTTTTCAGATGAACTGATGGTTCAATGCAAAAACCCTACCTATTCTTTTACCCCACTTTTTCCCAAAAACGCGAAAAATAGTCTGGGATCCTTCAAATCTGATGGGTTCATGAGCGGATCCAACTCACAGGTAATCGGATTCTGTTGTCAAGAAAGCGGAGCTGCTTCGGCCAATCAACCTCCTGCTTGCAGCTACTAAAACGCAAATCTGGTCTCGATGAGATTGGCGGTAAACCAACACATTGCCGTTGGTAAACAGGATGTTTTCAGTGGAATTACTGAGATCTATCTCAGCCGTTTCTGTTCACTTCGATAACGAATATACTCGGCAGCAATAAAGGCCAGGCCGGAGGCCAGAATTAGCACTACACTGAGGGCATTAATATCGGGTTTAACGCCAGTGCGGATGCGGCTAAAGATTTCCATTGGCAGGGTTTTGGCCCCTCCACCGGCTGTAAAACTGGCAATCAGGAAGTCGTCCATGCTGAGAACAAACGCCAGTAGACAACCCGAAAGGATGGCTGGCATCAGCTCTGGTAACAACACCTGAATGAAAGCCTGAGTCGGGGTGGCGCCCAGATCCAGGGCCGCTTCTTCCAAATGGGGATTCAGATTAGCCAACCGGGTCGAAACCACTAGGGCCACATAGGCCAGACAAAAGACCACGTGGGCGGCAATGATGGTGCCCAGGCTAAGCTGCACCAGCCCCCCACTCAATGGAATGGCAACGGCGGCCAGAAACACCAATGTGGCCACTGCGATCGCAATATCGGGGATGATCAGGGGTAAATAAGAAATGCCCCGATATAAGCCCTTGCCGGGAAACTGATAGCGGGCTAGTCCTACCGCCATCAGGGTGCCAACCACGGCCGCGATCGTCACCGCAAAGACGGCTACGATCAGACTGTCTCGCAGGGCGGCCAGAATGGCAGAGTCCCGAAAAAATTTGCCATACCAGGCCCAGGTAAAGCCCTTCCAGCCAGCACTGTAGGGAGATTTGTTGAAACTGTAGAAGGCCAGTACCAGAATCGGCAGGTACATGAAACCAAACATCAGCAGGGTAAAAGGGGCCTGCCAGGGGAGCGATCGGTGGGGCTTGGCGGTAGAACTGGTCATGGCTGGGGATGAAACAAAGACCAATCGAGGCTCTTGATTACCTTAGCGGCTAACCATCAGAGACTCGCGTTTTTGTCACCGTATTTAATCAACAGGGCAATGGCAATGCTGACCACCAGAATCAGGATCATGCTGAGGGCAGAGCCAAAGCCCCAATTTTGAGTAGCGCCTAAAAACTGGTTGTAAACCAAGCGGGCCACGGTCATGCTGGAAGCTCCGCCTAGCAGTTCCGGGTTGACAAAGTCGCCCAAACTGGTGATCAACACCAGCAGAGAACCAGCGGCAATTCCCGGCAAGGTTTGCGGCACCGTCACCTTCCAGAAAGTCTGGGAAGGGGAAGCCCCCAAATCCGCCGCCGCCTCCAACAAGCGCTTGTCCAGTTTCTCCAGGGACGCATAGAGAATCAGCACCATGTAGGGCAGCAAACTGTAGCTCATGCCAATTAGGACTGCTGGTTCCCGGTTCAGCAGATCCAGCGGCGGCAATCCTAAGCTAGTCAAGAGACTGTTGACCACGCCGGTTGGTCGCAGGATGGTGATCCAGGCGTAGGACCGCAGCAGGGAAGAGGTCCACAAGGGCAGCACAAACCCCATCAACAGGAGATTTTGCCAACGCTTCGGAGCCATGACCGCAATCCAATAGGCCACAGGGAATCCCATCAGCAGACAGAGGATGGTGGTGCCAATGGCAAAAAATAGCGATCGCCCCACCACCTGAAGATAAATAGGCTGAAAGATCAGCAGGTAATTATCCAATCCCGATGGATTGACCACCTGCCCCGGTCGGATCCCCGGCACCAGACTGAGTTGAAAAATGATCAAGGTTGGGGCAACCAGCAGTAGCCCCAACCAAAGCCCGGCTGGTCCCAGCATGACCAGCGGTTCCAGCCACTTGGGAAACGTCGCCAGCTTCGTCGGTTCAGTTCGGCAGGGCAGGAGAGGAGCATTGCCAGCCATACAGTCCTCCTAATGGACTAGGACACCTTGGCTTTGCGGTGCTCATGCATCACCTGGACAAACCGCTCGAACAAATAGTCCGCATCATGGGGACCGGGACTGGCTTCCGGGTGATACTGCACCGAAAATAGGGGCAGGAATTTATGTTTCAGACCGGCCACCGTGCGATCGTTCAGGTTGAGATGGGTAATTTCCACATCAGCCTCTGGCAGGGATTCTACATCGATCGCAAAGCCATGGTTCTGGCTGGTAATTTCCACCCGTTGCCGCAATCCGGCTGGCTGGTTCAGGCCCCGATGACCAAACTTGAGCTTAAAGGTATCAGCTCCCAGGGAAAGGCCCAGGATCTGGTGCCCCATACAAATCCCAAACATCGGCTTCTGGCTTTCCAGCAGGGCTTTAGCGGTGGCAATTCCCTCACTCACAGCCGCAGGGTCACCCGGCCCGTTGGACAGGAAAATGCCATCCGGGTCGTAGCTCAAAATTTCCTCTGGCGACGTATTGGCTGGAACCACAATTACCCGACACCCATAGCTGGCCAGCCGACGCAGAATATTGCGCTTGATGCCAAAGTCGATCGCCACCACGGTCAGGGGTTCCTGTTCCGACGGCTGCGTAGTGGGACTAAACTCCCAATCCGGATTGGTTGGATCCGTCCATTCATAGACCGTCGAAGTGGTCACTTCCTTCACCAGGTTGAGGCCGGTCATGCTGGGCGCATCCAGCACCTGTTGCAACAATTCAGCCGGTTCCAAAATTTGCGTGGAAATGGCGCCGTTCATGGCGCCCACGGAGCGAATCTTACGGGTCAAAGCCCTGGTATCAATGCCATAGATACCGATGATATTGTGTTGTTTCAGATAATCCGGCAACGATTGGGTGGAGCGCCAATTACTGGGTCGGTAACACACATTCCGCGCGATCGCCCCTTTGACCTGGGGACCATTTGCTTCTTCATCCTCCAGATTTACCCCCGTATTGCCCAACTCTGGATAGGTAAAGGTTACAATCTGACCACAATAACTGGGATCTGTCAGGACTTCTTGATATCCTGTCATGCCAGTGTTGAAAACGACCTCACCAATTGTGGTTCCGGTTGACCCAAAAGACCAGCCCGAAAAGGCTGTTCCATCTGCCAATACCAGAAGAGCAGGTTGGGTGTTGGGCGAAAAAATCATGGTTCACTTCCAGCAATAGCCACAAGCGTCATATTATGTCATCCATCCTGGAAAGAGAAGCCTGCCATTATTTAACCTTCCTGAACCTTTGATCTGGGAGCAACGTTGTCCCCTAGCCCAATCGATGGATCCGATTTACATTCCTGGCTTTCCGACCTCACTGGTAAGACCGAATTCAGGCGGTGGCCAATTATCGATAGCAGGTCCAAAAACTGGATTCTCACCCGTCAAAGACACGATTAGGGATGCCTGCTTGATTTGAGTTTCAGAAGTCATGTTGAGTTGCCCCTGATGACGAGATTGCCACACCCAGCGAAAAACCCCGATCCCCATTTAACAGCCAATCGAGACCAATCCAGGACTCAATGATAGCCACTGATCGGTAGCCTCCTAGATGGGCGAGATTTGTGGCTCAGGCAGCATTGCCGCAGGCGTGGGAATAAGCCTCTGACAACGACTTCCCCTTCTCAACTTTGGTTCAGGACTGCTATAGCAATGTGATAATCGAGCTATAGCGATC
>CAZBTL010000288.1:0-4931 GCA_964494755.1 uncultured bacterium
CTAGTATGGTTGCGAATGAAATTCATGAAGATGTCCACCAATTCTTTAATAAATTGAGTCAGCTTTTAAGCTAGATGAGGATAATAAGCTGTCAGTGCTTATTTAGTAGATTCCGTATTAACCTATCTTTTCCTAGATGCTTCGGGTGCCCGCTCTCTCTTTGTCCTTATAGAAACAGTTATGATCCAGCCACTACTGCGAACCCTGAGTTGTTCATTGGGGATTGGCCTTCTTTCCTATAGCGTGGCTGTCCAGGCTGCCGATCGCATGGTGCTGAAATACGGCATTTTGCGGGACTCTGTTTCCATCGAATCCCTGACTATTTTGGCCGAAACCGGCCAGGTTCCCCGCAACTTACAACCGACCCTGCGACGCATGCGCCAGGAACCGGAGGAGGTGCGGAAAATTTTGACCAAACCCGTCGAACTGAATGCCCAGGTGCTGAATCTGGTTTTGACTAGTCCCTTAGGAACCGTAACCCTGGACGAATTGGCAGAAATTATTAGCACTCCAGGGGAGGATGCCAGCACCAACCGCCAGTCCATTCGATCCGCCCTCACCCTGGCAGCCCTGGATGACAATCAGGTCACCCTGTTGGAGTTTTTGCAGAAATACCCCTCCAATAAAATGGTGGTCGATGTCAAACGGCTACTCAAGGCCTACGAAAAGATAGACAATCTTTCCAGTCAGGTGCAACAGGCCATCCAGTTGCTGCAGACCCTAAAGAGCATTCCTTTGTTCAAATAACGTTGGGACAGCATTGTTCCCCCAATCCCTGGCAAGGGATGCTGCACTTTTTCATCAGGATAGTGAGCCTATGCTTCAGGTTACTCAAACACCCCCAGCCCCCGTCTCCGTTGGACAGCAGTTTTCGATTTCAGGCAAGGCTGATCCACAGTTTGCCGGTCAAACGCTACGCATTACGGTGGACGGTCAGTTGCAGGGGGAGGGGGGGCTGATTCAGCCGGATGGCACCTGGCAGACCGCCTTTCAGTTTCAGTCCGTTGGCGATCGCCGGATTGCCTTTCAGCTCGGTGACAATCGCTTGGAAACGCTCGTCACCGTGGTGGCCACCCAACCCCGTTTGCGGTTCACCCAAGTACCCGCCAATCTCTATACCTATCAACCAGCCACCTTTGCCGGAGTGGCTGAAAACTACCCGGATGGCACCCAACTGCTGTTGCGCGCCGATCGCCAGTTTGAACTGTCTCGGCCAACCGTGCAGGCGGGCCTATGGCAGAGTTCGGTGGGCTTTACTCAGCCTGGAAACCGGGTCATTGAAATTTTGAGCCCGAATGGGCAAGACCGGGCCGAAACCAGCGTTCAGATCGTTTCACGCCCCCTGCTGCGCTTTACCCAAGTACCGACCACCCTATCGACGCTGCAAGCCGGTACTGTTGCTGGGGTTGCCGACTTTTTCCCAGATGGAACTCAACTGATCCTCAGAGCCGACGGTCAGTTCGAACTGGATCGGCCCGTCATCCAGGCTGGCAATTGGCAAAGCACTGTTCGGTTTAACCAGGCAGGCAAACGGGTAATCGAAATTCTGACTCGGGATGGCCAACAACGATCTACAGCGAGTATTGAGGTTATCCTTCGGCCCCGAGTCCGCTTTACCCAGATCCCAACCACTCTGCCAGCTTTTCAGGCGGCCACGCTTTCCGGGGTGGCGGAAGGTTATGCCGATGGCACCCGATTGCTGCTGCGGGCCGATCGGTCGTTTGAACTGGATCGGCCCACGGTTCAGGCTGGTGCCTGGCGCAGTACAGTTAGTTTCAACCAGACGGGTAATCGGTTGATCGAAATTATGACCGCCGATGGCCAGGATCGCTCAGAAGCCATGATTCAAGTGACTGCAGCAGTGCCCCGGCCGCCTCGGGTCAGTTTTACCAACCCACCCCAGCAGGTCAAAGCAGAAGAAACCGTCACGTTTCGGGGAAAAGCGGAAAATTACCAAACCGGGGATGAGCTGATTTTGCGGGCCGATCAAAAGCTAATCCTGGCTCGACCCAGGGTACAAGCGGGATTGTGGCAAGCCACGACGGTGTTGCGGGAAGCGGGCGATCGCTTAATTGAAATCATTGGCTCCGAACAGGACAGGGCTCAAACCATGGTGAAAGTGGCGGCTGCACCTTCTGGTTCCTTTCAAGTTCTGCCCCGCAGTACCTGGACCAGTAATCCCACTCCGGCTGCTATTCCAGATATGCCCAGTCCCAAACGGATTACCATGCACCATACTTTCCTCAGCAACGCACCAGCCGCCAATGCTTCGCAAGCAACGGAAGCAGAACGCATGCGCCAGATCTGGAGTAGTCATGTGAACGGCAACGGCTGGTCGGATATCGGCTATCACTTCATCATCATGCCCAGTGGCCGAGTCTACAGTGCCCGGGCTGAGAATAAGCGCGGCGCCCATGATGTGGTCAACGACGGTCTGGGAATTGCCTTTGATGGCATCTACACCTCCCAAACCATCAATCAGCAACAGTTTAATGCCGCCGTGGCCCTATGTACCCTGCTGTCTAAGCGATATGGTTTTCTCGATCCGGTTACCCCGGTGCCCACCCCCACCGCCGACTTTGGCACCCGCAATTTGCCCCTGATCTGTGGTCACCGCGATCGGGTCGCCACTGAATGTCCCGGTTCATCTGGCGGCAGTACCATTCGGTTAAGCGACATTCGACAGGCCGTAAAAGCCAATCTGACATAGAGCCGCGACCGGATCAAGCAGCGAGGGGGTAGACAGGTTGATTCCCTAACTGATGGCTAAGACTGAGCAAAGGAGCCGGGTAACCGTAGGGTTGGTTACTAGACTTTATCGACGAATCTTTTGGCCTGGATGGATATTCTGTTCAATGCTGCAAAATCCGAGTGTACCCACGACTACAATCCCCACGGTAAACAGAATTGCACCTGAGACTGGATCAAACCGCCAATAGCCAGCTGTGGTTATCCAGCAGATCAAGGCATCTGCTACCAGAATCAATCCCAGAGTTCTAACCACTTTCATAGTCGAAGGAACAGAGTGAAGTCTATCGTTCCTCTGCCAATAACCTGGGTTCAGGCAGAAGAGGATCCTGGTTCTGCAACCGCGGTGGAAAATAGGACCTGAATTGCGATCGCCTGGGCCTGGGCCATCTGGCCGTAGGTCATGACGTAGGGGACATCGCTGGGCAGTCCAGCTAGACAGGCATCGGCGATGTAAGGACTGCCGTAAACAATCAGCGCTTGTAACTGGTCAGAGTCAATCAGTTGTTGCAACAGTTTTTGAGCGGTTTCCATCAAGCCGGCGCTGCCCCGAAACGGATTGCCCCGGACGAACAGTTGGAGCAAGGTGGGTTGCCATTCGATCTCGTCCAGAAAACAGGCCGGTGTGTGTCGGTCGATAACTTGCAAGTGATAGCCCCGTTCTCGCAACTGGGCGATCGCAGGGGTAAAGTGGCCAACCACCTCACAGCCCAACGCATCGTCCACCAGTACCAGATTGCGGGCCTGGTTTTGCCAGCGGGGGTGGCTCAACCGGGAGGACACCGGCTGGTAGACCCGCATGGCCGCTTGCAAGATATCGGCTGCTAGCGCCAGGGCGGCTGGTTGAGCCAAGTGAGCCACCAAAGGTTCGGCTTCAATGGTGGGAGCAACTTCCTCCCAGGCATGGGCCGGTTGACCTAGAGAAACAGTGGGAGCACAAATCCGCTGTTTGACCTGCCAGATCCGTTCGACGGAAGCCTGAATCCGTTCGGCGGCAATTCGTCCAGCTTCCACAGCGGCACAGATGGCTTGAATGGCGCCGGGGGGATCCACCGGCATCAGCAGGATATCCGCGCCAGCTTCCACCGCCATCACCGCTGCTTCATTGGGCCCATATTGGTTGGCGATCGCCCCCATCACCAGGGCGTCGGTGACAATCAGACCCTCAAAAGCCAGATCTTTGCGTAAGCCTTCGGTCAAAATGCGCCGCGACAGGGTGGCCGGGTAGTCCGGGTCCCAGGCCGGAATCAATAGGTGGCCACTCATGACTGAGTTCACCCCAGCCGCGATCGCAGCTTGAAAGGGCGGTAGTTCCACCTGCTGTAAGCGCTCCAGGGTATGGGGAATGACCGGCAATTCCAAATGGGAATCGATCGCCGTATCGCCATGGCCGGGAAAGTGCTTGGCCACAGTTAGCACGGGGTACGGGCGGGCGCCCCGAATAAAGGCTGAGGTTAGTTGGCTGACGATGGCTGGCGTTTCGCCAAAGGCCCGCACATTGATCACCGGGTTTTGGGGGTTATTGTTGACATCCACCACAGGAGCCAGCACCCAGTTAAGCCCGATCGCCAGCGATTCCTGGGCAATCACCGATCCCATCTGCTCAGCATACTGCTCCGCCCGTTGGGGCTGGGTTTGGGCGATCGCCGCCAGGGCCATCGGCGGTGGAAAGTGAGTCGCGCCATCGAAGCGTTGGCCCACCCCTTCTTCCACATCGGCGGCCATTAACAGGGGCACCCTGGCCCAGGACTGTAACTGGTTTGTGCGGAGGGCCAGTTCCGCCGCACCGCCGCCCAGCAAAATGACACCGCCCACGCCCCATTCCTGAATCCATTGCTTCAGGGTCGTTTGGGGCGGTTCCCAGGCAGGATAGCGGATCTGATGATCAAACAGGTAACCGGAAGCCCGTACCACCACCATCTGGGCTACCTGTTGGGCCAGCGACAGGGACTGAATATCCGGAAGCAAAGACGGCATGGACGACCCCCCATTCATCTTCTGATCCTACCCCTTTCACCCTGGCATGATTCACAGCTTGTTGAAAGGGTGGACGAAAAAAGCGCGGAGGTTATCATGCTGAGAAGGTTGAGCCAGGGTTTGACATGTTGTCATGGGGAAACCGAACACCTGTAATCCTGCTGCAACTGCATTTTACGATTCACGAATGAGAGGAAGTCATCAAT
>CAZBTL010000289.1:0-4919 GCA_964494755.1 uncultured bacterium
TTTTAAGGTGAACCCATTGGCTCGTAGTCGGCGCTTTAGCGCTGAAGCGCTGACAACAAGCCCTAATTTCTAGAGTTGACGCTGCACTAGTACCTCTATTCTCCACCATCCTTCCTAAATCGTAACAAACTCCCTTTTTCTACACCTAGGCCACTGGCAGCTTACCGGGGCGAGTCTGCCTGCCCCCAAAAGCCACCGTGTTTGATTACCGTAATGTCGCCTAAAACCTTAGTCTGACAGGCTAGCCGACGGTTCCTTTGCAAGTTGTGGGGTGGCAGAGACAGGCGCATTTTCTCCCTTTGACCCATTTCCGATACGGGGCCCTCAATTTCCACCGCACAGGTGCCACAGGTGCCCAAGCCATGACAATTGATCACCTGCGCCGCCCCGTTGTAAACCGGCCCCTGGTTTGCCAGCAACACCTGGCGTAGATTTGCACCCGTTTCACAGGTGAACGTCCGACCCTCAACAGTTACAGTTGGCATGGGAGTTCTCCCTCCGCACTCTTTTACCTTCCAATCTTAAAGGAATAGACTGGTTCGATTGGTGACGGTTGGTTACAGACATGCCAGGTCAACTGCTCCAAGCGCTGTTGCGTTGCGGGACCCTAAGGCGATTATTTTGGTTTTGCTTAAGAATTGATCCCCCGTAATCGTAAGATAGGGGAGATGTGACAGGACTTCAGTGACTGTGAAGGCAATCTCTCTGCTTGGTTCGACCGGCTCAATTGGCACGCAAACCTTAGACATTGTGACCGATCATCCCGATGAGTTCCGGGTGGTTGGCCTGGCTGCGGGCCGCAACGTCGAACTACTGGCTCAGCAAATTCGCCAGTATCAGCCCCAGATTGTCGCCATCAGCGATGCCGAAAGCTTACCTGCCTTGAAGGCCGCGATCGCCGATCTGTCGCCCCAGCCCACCTTGCTGGTCGGCCAGGAAGGGGTGATTGAGGTGGCTCGCCATCCAGCAGCCGAGGTGGTGGTCACTGGAATTGTTGGCTGTGCCGGTCTGTTACCCACCATCGCTGCGATCGAAGCTGGCAAAGATATAGCCCTGGCCAACAAAGAAACCCTAATTGCCGGGGGGCCAGTGGTATTGCCGCTGATCCAGAAGCATGGCGTCAAACTGCTGCCAGCGGATTCAGAGCATTCGGCTATTTTTCAATGTCTCCAGGGGGTGCCCGCTGGCGGGCTGCGGCGAATTCTGCTGACCGCATCCGGTGGCGCTTTTCGAGACTTGCCGGTGGAAAAGCTAGCCTCCGTAACCGTGGCTGATGCCCTGAAGCATCCTAACTGGTCCATGGGGCGCAAGATTACCATTGACTCCGCCACCCTGATGAATAAGGGACTGGAGGTAATTGAGGCCCATTTCCTGTTTGGCCTGGACTACGACCAGATCGACATTGTGATCCATCCCCAGAGTATCATCCATTCCCTAATTGAGGTCCAGGACACCTCCGTCCTGGCCCAGTTGGGTTGGGCCGATATGCGCCTGCCCTTGCTGTATGCCCTGTCCTGGCCGGAACGGATTTACACCAACTGGGAACCGCTGAACCTGGTTAAAGTGGGCAGCCTGACCTTCCGCGAACCCGATCACCAGAAATATCCCTGCATGCAACTGGCCTATGCCGCCGGTCGAGCCGGGGGATGCTTGCCCGCCATCCTGAATGCCGCCAACGAGCAGGCCGTGGCCCTCTTCCTGGAAGAGAAGATTCAGTTTTTGGACATTCCCCGTCTGATTGAGCGGGCCTGCGATCGCTACCAGGTTCACAACACTCCAACCCCAACCTTGGAAGATATTCTGGCCGCTGACCAGTGGGCCAGACGGGAAGTCCTCAGCCTCAGCCAAACCCTGACCGAACAGCCAATTTTGTCGCTCAGCTAAGCTAGCAACAACCAAACCTCTGCAAGCGGAATTGAGTAATGAATTTTCTGTTGCTAGTTGCCGCGATCGCCATTTCCATCCTGGTCTTCACCTGGCTACTGAAAGTCGTTCGGGCCACCCTCAGCACCGCCATTGCGATCGCCCTGATTGTCCTGATCATGCAACTGGTCTTTGGCATCGGTCCCAGCCAACTCTGGCAACAAGTCAGCCAAATTCCCTCGATCCTCTGGCAACTGGTTACCGGCGGCAAATAACAGATAGTAAGCAGTGGTTGGGTTTTGCGTTGCTGAACCTCGCCCCTAACACCCAGCCCCTCACACCCGACACCCTGCGCCCCTAACCTTCCCCATCTCCCGTTCGGCTGAGGCTTCGACGGTGAGCTCAGCCGAACCGCGCTCACGGCGGAAGCCCACTCCCTAACTCACTCCCCACCATGACCTCCACCACTCCCCCCAACATCGATTTAACAGCCCTGCTTGCCGATCTGGCTGGCCTGGAGGTGATTACCGATCCGACCCAATTGACCAAACTCTCCCTCGACTATTTTCACTTCAGTCCGGTGCTGCAACCGTTGCTACAGGACAAGCGGGGCCAGTTGGCTGTGCGTCCCAGCCATGAGGCGGAAGTGCTGCGAGTGGCCCAGGTCTGTGTCAAACATCGGGTGCCCGTAACCGTGCGGGGAGCGGGTACAGGCAACTATGGTCAGTGTATTCCCCTGGAAGGCGGAGTCATTTTGGACCTGAGCCGGATGCAAGCAATTCGCTGGCTGCAGCCGGGAGTAGCCCGGGTGGAAGCGGGAGTAAAACTGGCCGCCTTGGACAAACAGGCACGGGAAATTGGCTGGGAACTGCGTATGGTTCCCTCTACTTACCGCACCGCCACCATTGGCGGATTCATCGCCGGGGGCAGCGGTGGCATTGGTTCGATTACCTATGGACAATTGCGCGATCGCGGCAATCTGCTGGCCTGTCGGGTTGTGACCCTGGAAGACTCACCACGGGTGTTGGAACTGCGCGGCGATCAGGTCCAGACCGTTAACCATGCCTACGGCACCACTGGCATCATCACCGAGTTGGAAATGCCCTTGGGACCCGCCTATCCCTGGGCTGAACTGATAGTTTGCTTTGATGACTTTATGACCGCTGCCCGTTTTGGGTTGGCCCTGAGTCGAGCCGATGGGCTGATTAAAAAACTGATCACCATCTGTGCCCAGCCGATTCCCACCTACTTTGGAACGCTCCAAGCAGATATTCCAGCAGGGCAGCATGTTGCCCTGTTGATGGTTGCGGAAACCTGTCTGGAACCCCTAGCCAGTTTGGTGCAGGAATTTGGCGGCGCTATTACCTATCAAAAGTCTGCCCAGGAAGCCAGTAAAGGCATGTCTGTGGGGGAATATGCCTGGAACCACACCACCCTTCATGCCCGCAGTATCGATCCATCCCTCACCTATCTGCAAACGCTGTTCCCCCTAGATCCGGAGATGAAACTAGTGGAGCAGATGTATCACAAGTATGGAGACGAAGTTATGATGCATCTGGAGTTTGTCCGGGCCTTCGGCGACCTGCGGGTTGTCGGTCTCCAAATTGTCCGCTACACCTCTGAAGCCCGATTGAACCAGATCATGGCAGACCTCGAAGCGAATGGAGCCATTATCTTTAACCCGCACACCTACCTGCTAGAGGATGGAGGAATGAAGATGGTGGACCGGGAACAACTGCAATTCAAAGAACAGATTGATCCCTACGGCTTACTTAACCCTGGGAAAATGCGCGCCTGGCTAGAGCGTTAACCGGTCAGAATCTTTCGAGCGCACACTATATGCATGCGCGTGGGCGAAGCACTTGACAACCAGTCCTTGAATGTAACGAAAGGGCATGGCCCAAATGCTTCGCCGCCACAGCAGACGACCCCTTGCGGGTCAACTTTCGTCTAGAAAATCTCCTTAGCCCCTACGGTTTTTGCGTCGGGCCAACGCTTTTCGCTTGGCTTTTTGCAAAGGGGTTTCAAAATGCCGCTTTTTCTTCATATCGGCAAAAATATCAGCCTTGGACACCTGACGCTTAAAGCGACGTAAAGCGGATTCGATCCCCTCGCTCTCACCTACGATCACTTGAGCCATCTCTTATTTTCCTCCTGAATCAGAAACAACCAATAAAATTGTATGAAACCGAGTCGGCTAGTTGCTTGGGACTGTTCTGGTTGCAACCCCTAACTCATTGGCCCACCGAACTGACCCTACCCAATTGGATAGTAACAAGCGGTTGGGCAAAGAGGGTGGTCATCTTTTGTATCAACCAGTTTAAAGAGCTCCTGCTGAGCAAAGCAAGCTTGCTCACTCTGCAGAAGCTCTTTCCAGTCCACCTGATCGATATATCAGCTAGAAGCGGCGATCGCCCCTTCCGCCGCCGCCACCACCGCCACCGCCACGACGTTGATTACCGCCCCAACCACCGGAGGAGGGACGTTCTTCCCGTGGTTTTGCCTTATTGACTCTCAGATCGCGGCCCATCCACTCAGCACCATCAAGCGCTTCAATGGCAGCCTCTTCCTCAGCATCCGAAGACATCTCCACAAAGCCAAACCCTCGCAACCGTCCACTTTCGCGGTCAACTGGAAGCTGGACTCGTTTCACCGTACCGTATTCCGCGAAAACTTCACTAACGGCTTCTTCTGTAACCTGATAGGACAGGTTACCGACGTAGATTGACATGAACTACTCCAAATACACAGAAACAGTAGAGAGAATCAGAGAAATCGGAGAGTTGTCTGTCAACCTGGTACAAATACAACTGAACACCGAATGTGAATCCTCAAACCCTATCCTAACTTAGATAGGCAAGGAGAGAACAGGCCAATCGGTGATTTTAAGGCTTGACAGTTTGATTCACCAACCAACGGGCTGGTCAAGCATCTGCAGCAGCCGGATGTGGCTAATCCTGGTTCACCTCAGAGGGGCCCGCAACTGAGCGATCGCCGCTACATAGCAATCCTATTTGATTTGTGAATGCCTGGATGGTGAAAGGGCTTTGTGAGAA
>CAZBTL010000290.1:0-4915 GCA_964494755.1 uncultured bacterium
GATTTGAACGAGATCTGCGTAATGGATAGATTTTGGGAGAGGGGGATTGAGGGGGAGAAGGGACAACTCACGGCCAGACAGCTTGTTTTCGATCTACTGAGTCTCTCTAAAGTTGGTTTAAGCTCTGACGATAGTTGAATGACTGGCGAGAAGTGCCTGATCGCCCAGAGGTCGGGCATCAAAGCTAACCACCACGGCTTCATCAGTGGAGTCTTGCAACATCATCACGGGCATTAGTTCCTTAGGAATAGATCCATCAACTGGTAGCAAGTCTGAAGCCGCCTACCGCAAATGGAGCCAACTGGTCGGGTTGTAAGGATGCCAGATGTATCCCGAATGGTCGAGGGTATCGATTCCTTCCAAACAGACCGTTCGACGACCCACCTAAATGACTTGTGAACGACTGGATGGTGAAAGGGCTTTGTGAGAAGGATTTCCTGCGGAAACCTTTCACAATCCTGATCGGATCGCTATACATCATTTTTCAGGCTGAACCTAATGTAGAAGGCTGGGAAGCCAATAGCAAGTTTGTTTATCCCATGCAGGACATTTCGAGCGTTTACACGCGTTCCTGCAATCCTGGCTAGCCGATAGTAATGCGTATCCGTTATGAGTGTGAATAATCTTAAATGACGCATCTGGTCGTAGCTATATTACAAGTACAATCAGAAATAACAAATAGAAAAAATGTACCTACCTGAAATATATGGTGCGGGTATGGCGAACACTTACTTTTCGCGTGGTATTTGACGTTGGAGTTTCGCCTAGGATCCTAACAAAGTACCTAAAGTCACTATTCACTAGGTACAAGATAGTGTGGTGTAGAGCTTAGAAGAGACCCAGGCAATAGTAGTTCGTAAGCCTTTAAGTTTTGTAAGCCTTTAAGTTAAGGTGTAGGGTATTCCTATGAACGCTCAAGAGCTCCTGCAGCGCTATGCCGCAGGAGAGCGTGATTTTAATACGACAGATTTAAGTGGAGTTCAGCTACGTGAAGTTGATCTCAGAGGATCTAGTCTGAAAAATGCGATTTTATTTGAGGCAGATCTGAGTGGAGCCAACCTGATTAACGTTAATTTGAATGGTGTGATCTTCAGGCAGGCAAACTTAACGGAAGTTTGTCTTACTGGAGCCAAATTAGCTGGGGCCGATCTCTCAGAAGCCAAACTGATAAAAGCAGATTTAAGTGGCTCGAACTTGTGGAGAGTGATGCTGAGAAAAGCCGTTCTCCAGAACGCAAACCTGGATCGAGCAAACTTGCATCAGGCGAATTTGACAGAAGTGACTTTAAGACAAGCAACCTTAGGCGGAGCGAACTTAACCCTCACAAATTTGAGTGGTGCGGATTTAATGGAAGCAAATTTGAGGGGGGTGAACGGCACAGAAGCAAGGTTTGTGCGATCGCAATTACGAGGCGCCGATCTGGAGCGGGCAAATTTCAAAAAAGCAATTTTTGTAGGAGCGGATTTGGGTAGGGTCAACTTGAGTGCGGCTAATTTAAGTGGAGCAAATCTTGCTTTTGCTAGTTTAGATGGCGCAAATTTAACTGGAGCAAACCTGACCCAAGCTAATCTCATTGATGCCAAGTTGATGCTCGCATCCATGAGAGGAATCCAATTAGATAGAGCAGAATTGACTAACGCAAATCTGACTGAGGCTGATTTAAGTTGGGCAAGCTTACAGGGAACCAACTTGAGTGCAGCAATACTACGCAAAGCTGTACTGGTGGATGTTGATTTAAGTACGGCAATTTTGCGAGGTGCCGATCTGAGTCATGCTTGGGTTGATCTGGCCTCTATAAGTGAGGCAAATTTGGCATGGGTAACTTTACCGTCCGGGCTACAACGAGCGGAATAGGGATTTATGAAAGTGGTTCTACTCATCAATTTCATAGTTAAGAAGAGGCCAACTAATTTTGAGTGCGAGTAAGGAGTTGGGCAAATGTTGTTCAATCATGAGGGGAAGCCTGTCCCGCAAGTCACCTTTCGGATGTTTACAGAAAGGGGGTGGTGCGATCTTTCGACAACAGATCTCTTTGCCCACAAAACCGTGGTGGCGTTTGCAGTGCCAGGCGCCTTTACCTGTCCGTATTCCCCGATTCAGCTCTTAGGCTACAACGAGTATGCTGGGATATTTCGAGCAAACGGGGTCGATGAGATTCTTTGCATTTCGGTGAATGATCCGTTTTCGCTAGCGGCGTGGGCTCAGGAAGAAGGAGTTGATCAGGTTCGCTTTATCCCCGATGTGAAGGGTGACTTTACCCGTGCCATGGGGATGATGGTAAACCTTTCTGACAAAGGCATGGGATTCCGCTCTCGGCGCTATTCCATGCTGGTAAAAGATGGGGTTATTGAAAAAATGTTTGTCGAGCAGGAGGACTTTGAGGCTATGCCTGTGGTTTCTAATGCCGAGACGCTGTTGAACTACATCAATCCAGAGGCCGAGAAACCCAGGCAAACGACAGTGCTAATGCAAATGTGGCAGACAATGCTTTGCACCTAGAAAGAACAGTTTAGAAACGAGAACAACAGAGCATAGTACACATTTAGGAAATAGGAAAGGAAATATGACCAGTAGCCAAATGAAATGCCCATTTCCGCTGAGCGGGAAGCTAATGGAAATCTGGCGAACAGTGCGCTCTGTCCTGGCGAGCAGCAACGATCAACAGATTGTTAACCCTTCACCACAGACAACGACCGCTCCTGCGGTTCACAGCACCAGTGCCTGCCCCTTTATGAGCAGCCGGCAGGCCTTTGCGGCAGGTGGTGGCACATCAAATCGAGACTGGTGGCCGCATCAGTTGAACTTGCATATTCTTCACCAGCACTCATCCAAATCCAATCCTCTGGGCGAGGCATTCAACTACGCAGAGGCCTTCAAGAGCCTTGATTACGCTGCCCTGAAGGCAGACCTGTTTGACCTGATGACCAACTCTCAGGACTGGTGGCCTGCCGACTATGGTCACTACGGGCCGCTTTTCATTCGGATGGCGTGGCACAGTGCTGGTACGTACCGCATCGGCGATGGGCGAGGTGGCGGCGGCACCGGCAACCAACGGTTTGCACCGATCAATAGCTGGCCCGACAACGCCAACCTTGACAAAGCCCGTAGGTTACTCTGGCCAATTAAGCAGAAGTACGGTCAGAAAATCTCCTGGGCTGACCTGATGATTCTGGCAGGCAACTGCGCTCTGGAATCGATGGGCTTCAAAACCTTAGGTTTCGCAGGCGGACGCCCAGACATTTGGGAGCCGGAAGAAGATATTTATTGGGGCTCTGAGACGAGGTGGCATGGCGACAAGAGCTATAGTGACAACCGCTACAGCGGCGATCGCGAATTAGAAGATCCCCTCGCTGCCGTTCGAATGGGCCTAATCTACGTGAATCCAGAAGGTCCGAACGGCATTCCTGACCCGATCGCTGAAGGTCGGGACATTCGCGAAACCTTTGGGCGCATGGCCATGAACGACGAAGAGACGGTGGCGCTCACCGTCGGTGGGCACACCTTCGGCAAATGCCACGGTGCTGGCGATGCGGCAATGGTGGGGCCTGAACCCGAGGCTGCCAGTATAGAGGAGCAAGGCATGGGCTGGAAGAGCCGCTTCGGGACTGGCAAAGGCGCTGATACGATCACTAGCGGCATCGAAGGTGCCTGGACCACCAACCCAATCAAGTGGGACAACAACTACCTGGAAAACCTGTTCGGCTATGAGTGGGAACTGGTGAAAAGTCCTGCCGGTGCGCATCAGTGGGCCCCTAAAGGGGGGGCTGGTGCGGGTACGGTGCCCGATGCCCACGATCCAAGCAAGCGACATGCGCCCATCATGACTACAGCAGACATGGCCATGAAGATGGATCCCATCTACGAGCCAATTGCACGGCGCTTTCTGGAGCATCCAGAGGAGCTTGAAGTGGCATTTGCTAAGGCTTGGTTTAAGCTGACCCATCGCGACATGGGTCCCCGTTCGCGCTATCTTGGCCCAGAGGTTCCCCAGGAAGAGTTCCTGTGGCAAGATCCCATTCCTGCTGTTGACCATGAATTGATTAATGAGCAGGATATTGCTGCCCTCAAAGGCAAGATTCTCGCGTCGGGACTGTCGATCTCCCAACTGGTCTCGACGGCCTGGGCATCGGCGTCAACCTTCCGTGGGTCTGATATGCGCGGTGGGGCAAACGGGGCGCGCATCCGTCTGGCGCCGCAGAAGGATTGGGAGGTCAACCAACCGGTCCAACTGGCAACGGTGCTGCAAACCCTGGAGGCAATCCAACAGGAGTTCAACAACTCGCAGTCGGGCGGTAAGAGAGTTTCCCTGGCTGACCTGATCGTCCTAGGCGGCTGCGCTGGCGTCGAGCAAGCGGCGAAAAACGCTGGGTACGATGTGACAGTCCCCTTCCAACCTGGCCGCACCGATGCGTCACAGGAGCAAACGGATGTGCAGTCCTTTGCGGTTCTCGAACCGAAGGCGGACGGCTTCCGCAACTACCTCAAAGCTGGCCAAACTATATCGGCGGAGGAGTGGCTGGTGGATCGGGCCCAGTTGCTGACGCTGACCGCGCCGGAAATGACGGTGCTCGTTGGTGGCATGCGGGTTTTAGGGGCGAACTTTGGTGGGTCCAAACATGGTGTCTTCACCCAGCGGCCGGAGACTTTGACCAATGACTTCTTTGTAAACCTGTTGGATCTTGGTACCACATGGAAGGCGACCTCTGACGCGCAAGACGTGTTTGAGGGGAGCGATCGCAAAACCGGCGAACTCAAGTGGACAGGCACCCGGGTTGATCTCATCTTCGGTTCGAACTCGCAGCTTCGAGCCCTCGCGGAAGTCTACGGATGTGCAGACTCGCAACCGAAGTTTGTGCATGACTTTGTGGCGGCGTGGAACAAGGTGATGAACCTCGATCGCTTTGACTTGACCTAG
>CAZBTL010000291.1:0-4764 GCA_964494755.1 uncultured bacterium
ACTAGATTCAGTCAGAGGGAGTGGAGTATGGCTGTTGTGGTTTTTCCCTGCATCCATAGTCCCCGCTTTAGCACTCACAATTACAACTAAGGGACCAGGGCAAATGGCGGAAATCTCAGCAAAACTTGTAAAAGATCTGCGCGAGAAAACAGGCGCAGGCATGATGGACTGTAAAAAAGCCCTCGTGGAAAATGAGGGCGATATGGAGAAGGCGGCGGAGTGGCTGCGGCAGAAAGGTATTGCGACCGCAGATAAGAAAGCTGGCAAAGTTGCCGCCGAAGGTCTGGTTGATAGCTACATCCACACGGGTGGCCGTATCGGCGTGCTGGTGGAAGTCAACTGTCAAACCGACTTTGTGGCTCGGAACGATCAGTTTAAAGAACTGGTTCGCAACATTGCCATGCAGATTGCGGCCTGCCCCAATGTGGAATACGTCAAAGTCAGCGATATTCCGGCGGAGATTGCCGAAAAAGAGAAGTCAATCGAGATGAACCGCGACGACCTCAGCGGCAAGCCAGACAACATTAAGGAGAAAATTGTCCAGGGTCGGATTGAAAAGCGGCTCAAGGAGATGTGTTTGATGGATCAGCCCTTCATCCGCGATCAAAACATCACGGTTGAGGAACTGGTGAAGCAAAATGTTGCCAGTTTGGGTGAAAACATTCAGATTCGCCGCTTTATCCGGTTTGTTCTGGGTGAGGGCATTGAGAAAGAAGAGACAGACTTTGCCGCTGAAGTAGCGGCTCAAATGGCTGCTACCCAACCGGCCCAGGAAGCCCCCGCTCCAGCGGAAGAACCAGCTAAACCAGAACCAGCCAAGGCTGAAGCCAAAACTGAGGCTAAAAAAGAAGACGGCAAGAAGAAAAAAGGCAAGAAGTAAGCGGAGCTGATACCCTTTCCTGAAGGGCTGAACCATTGCCCAATTGCCCACGTCTGTTATGGCGGTTCTTGGTCAAGTGCGGTACGCTTCCAGTCCTGAAGCTTTTGCCAGTGAGGGATCGACTGTACTTCACCAGCTTAATAGTCGCTAAATCACCTGCTGAAAAGTTGAGACGTGAAGGTTCGTTTCAGTTGGTCTTGAACTGAATGCGACTACGTTTGATGGAGGAGTGGGAGGTGGTTAGAGATGACTGCCTCCCAACTTTTAGGCGCGGTGGAAGTCTGCGATTCAGGTAGATTAGATCTATCCGTTGGGCGGAATCTGAAGTCAGTGTTGGGTAGGAACAGGAATGATCACGCTATTAACGTTGCTGGTTGCACTGGGGCTGTTAGGCTGGGGCTTTGTCCGGGCTAGACCCTACGGCAAGTTGGGGATCTTGGCCTGGTTACAATCTGTGGTTTTGATGGCGCCCTGGTTGCTCTTCTTTGGCCTGTTTACGATTGGGATTTACCTGAACCTGGCCGGAGTGTTGCTGCTGTTTTTGGTGTCTACTGGCCTATATATTTTCCTGGGCAACCGGCTCCGAGCCTTAGGACAGGATGTGGCCCTGGCCCGTCGGATTTCCGCGATCGCCGAGGCCCAGGCGAACCAAACCGACGAAGCTCAAACCTCGAAGAGCGCTGAGACTGACTTAGGCCAGGGCTCCCAAACGCAACCAGCAGCCCGCAAGGAAGCAGAGGAGATTATTCCAATTCCGGCCGAGGATTTGCAGGCCATCAAAGGCATTTTTGGCATTGACACTTTCTTTGCCACTGAAACGATTCCTTTTCAGGACGGGGCCATTTTCCGGGGGAACCTGCGGGGGGAGATTGCAACCTCCTACCAGTCTCTGTCTGAAACCCTGAAGCGACGGGTCGGCGATCGCTACCGCCTGTTTTTGGTGGAGGGTCAGGATGGCAAGCCTGTGGTGATTGTGCTCCCCAGTAGCCGCGATCCCCAACCTTTGACCACCCCCCAGAAGGCGATCGCGGCAGTGTTGCTGTTGGTTACCCTGGCCGCCTGTCTGGAAAGTGGTGGGTTAATGCTGGGCTTCGATTTCTTTACCGAGCCAGCCCGTATTGCGGAAGTGTTACCACTGGGAATTGGCATTCTGGCGATTTTGTTAGTCCATGAAGCTGGCCACTGGCTGCTGGCCAGACGGCATCAAGTGAGCCTGAGTTGGCCCTTTTTCATTCCCACCTGGCAGATTGGTTCCTTCGGCGCCATTACCCGCTTTGAGTCCCTGCTGCCCAACCGGAAAGTTCTGTTTGATGTGGCCTTTGCTGGACCGGCTGCGGGTGGTCTGCTATCTCTGCTAATGCTGATTACTGGCTTGGTTCTCTCCCATAAGGGCAGTCTGTTCCAGATCCCCACCGAATTTTTCCAGGGATCCATTCTGGTTGGCACCTTGAGTCGTGTGGTGCTGCGAGAGTCCTTGCAAGAGTCGTTGGTGGATGTGCATCCGCTGGTAGTAATTGGCTGGTTGGGGCTGGTGATTAACGCTCTCAATCTGTTGCCAGCTGGCCAACTGGATGGGGGCCGTATCGTCCAGGCCATTTATGGGCGCAAAGTGGCGGGCCGGACGACGATTGGCAGCATTATTGTGCTGGGACTGGCTGCCATCATCAATCCCCTAGCCTTGTACTGGGGCATCGTGGTGCTGTTTCTGCAACGGGAACTGGAACGTCCCTGTTTGAATGATCTGGTGGAAGCCGATGATGCCAGGGCTGCCTTGGGTCTCCTGGCTCTGTTCCTGATGATTACCACCCTGTTGCCCCTGACTCCGAGTCTCGCCGGTCGGTTAGGCATTGGTGGATAGCGACATCCCCTATGTTGAAGGAACAGAAGCAGTGGTTTCAACTGGCCTTTCAGGTCAGGGGGTCAGTCATTCCCTCTGTGATTGGGCGGACTACCATTTGTGGTCTGTTTGGTGTCCTGGTTTCGGTTCTATTTGCCTACCGCTTGCCGGTCTCGTTGCCAGTTTTAGCCAGCCTGATCCCCAACATCGTGCTGGGTTTGCTGTTGGTGTTCCGCACCAATACGGCCTACGATCGCTTCTGGGAAGGGCGAAAAGCCTGGGGGCTGCTGGTTAATACCGTCCGCAATCTGGCTCGTCAACTCTGGATCACCATTCCGGTCCAGAATCAAGCAGAACATGACCAAAAAGTTGCTACTGCTCGGCTGTTGGTCGCCTTCGGTGTAGCCGTAAAACTGCATCTACGCCAGGAGCCCGTCAGTGACGAACTAGCTGAGTTGGTATCGCCGGACCAATTGCAAAAGCTGCAGCAGATGAACCATCCGCCCCTAGAAATTGCCTTCTGGATTGGCGACTATCTGCAGCAACAACACGAACGGGGATTGCTCAATGCCTATCAGCTAAACGCCATGTTTGAACTGCTGAATGACATGGTGGATGCCTTAGGGATCTGTGAGCGGATCCTGCGCACACCGATGCCGTTGGCCTATGCCATTCATCTGAAGCAGTTGTTATTGTTGTATTGCCTGTCTCTCCCCTTTCAAATGGTGCGGGAGTTAGGTAGCTGGACTGGACCAGTGGTGGCGTTGATCAGCTTTACCCTGTTTGGCATTGAAGAAATTGGGCTAGAAATTGAGAATCCCTTCGGCCGCGACCCCAACGATCTGCCGCTGGATGCCATTTGTGATGTCATGCGACGCAACCTGGAGGATCTGATCTCGCTGCGCCCCAGCTCAGAAACCTACAACAACCCAGCCGTGGATAACTATCCAGCTTTTCGCACCAAATAGCTGCCCAAAATGTAGAACTGTAGGACATCCGGTGTTTGGGATGACGGGGGGATGTCTGCCATGGTGCAAATCGTGTATCAAACCAACTATGGGCGCCTGTTCTGCGGCAATGCCCTGGACTGGTTGCCAACGCTGCCGGAGGCTTCAGTCGATCTGGTATTTGCCGATCCGCCTTACAACATCGGCAAGGCCGAGTGGGATACCTTTGAATCACAGGAGGCTTACATCCAGTGGTCTCTGCAATGGATTCAGGACGCAGCCCGCATCCTCAAACCCAGTGGTTCCCTTTACATCATGGGCTTTTCGGAACGCCTGGCTGACCTCAAGCATCCGGCCTCGCAGTTTTTTCCAGCCTGTCGCTGGTTAATCTGGCACTACAAAAATAAAGCCAATTTAGGTAAGGACTGGGGGCGATCGCACGAAAGCATTCTGTTATTGCGCAAGACCCAGCATTCCCCCATCAACATCGACAAAGTCCGCATTCCTTACGGAGAGCACACCCTGCGCTATCCGGTCCATCCCCAGGCCTTGACCAGCCAGTATGGCAACGGCAAACCTGCCAAAACCTGGAGTCCCCATCCCAAAGGGGCTAAACCCCGCGATGTGATCGAATTGCCCACCACCTGTAACGGCATGGCGGAGAAGACGCCCCATCCCACCCAAAAGCCAGAAGCCCTGATTCGCAAATTGGTATTTGCTGCTAGCGATCGCGGCCAGACGGTCCTGGATCCCTTCTCTGGGTCTGGGACCACCGCAGTGGTAGCGGAACAGTCAGGACGGCACTGGTTGGCCTGCGAAATCGAGCCGCACTATAACCAGTGGGCCATTCAGCGCCTGCAAACCACGCCCCATCTAGACGACGAGGACTGGATCGAGCGTGATCAACGGGAAGAAGAACGACGCCACCAGATTCGCCGAGGTCGGAAGCAAGCAGAAAAGAAACAACCAACGCCTGATTCGCCACAGAGCCACTGAATCCGTAGAGTCCCCCTTGTTATCTCTACAACCACTGCCGATCTTTGGGCGCTAGTGCAGCGTCAACTCTAGAAATTAGGGTTTGTAGTCAGCGCTTCAGCGCT
>CAZBTL010000292.1:0-4702 GCA_964494755.1 uncultured bacterium
ATAATAAATTTTGTCAGGATTTTTGGCCGTGAGTGGCATTTCTTCAGATTATTTGCATGTTTAGGTGATCTGTTTGGAGATCCTGACTGTAAGAGAATTCTGGGCTATAGCACCTATAGGATATGGTATATTCCATCGTAATCAGGACTACCAGAATTCAGGCACTACCAGAATTTTGTTCATGGCTCAGTTGGATTTAGACCGCATTGGGTACTGTCTAAATCATTCAAAACTAACAGACAAAAAAATACTCCAAAAGTAAGGAATCTAAACACGAAAAGAGGTTTGTATGTCCTGTGTGTTGTGCTTGTTTCCTCTTTTTTCTGTTCAGTCGCAGTTGCAGCAGGAAAGCCTTCCTGCGAGGATCTAGTGGTAATGGCTGATGATCTTGATGGGGTTGCCTCAGCCTTCGCCTCAACCGGAACCATCGAAGAAGGAAGTCAACTTGACAGGAGCATTGGCAAGTTGGTTCAGGCTTTAACGATGCTTGCATCGGATCAATCCAGTCGCAGACGCGTTAAACTGAACATCACTTTGCAATCTGTTTTCTGTTTTCAATTAGCGTTATGAATCTTGCCCTGAGCCGTATTGGTCACGATATGTCCCGCCTGACTGGAGTACGGGCCATTATGAAAGACATCATCGAAACCTTACGGACTGGGGGTGGACACGAATTTATTAATTTAAGTGCTGGAAATCCGCTAATTTTGCTAGAGGTCGAACAACTGTGGCGCGACTGCACAGCGGATTTGCTGGCTAGTTCGGAGTATGGCGAAGTGGTTTGTCGATATGGGGCCAGCCAGGGCTATCAGCCGTTGATTGAAGCTGTGGTGACGGACTTTAACCAGCGCTACGGTCTGACTTTAACCGATCGCAATATTTTGATTACCCCTGGCAGTCAAAGTCTGTACTTCTATGCGGCTAATGTGTTTGGGGGGCACACCAGGGAGGGGGAGCTAAAACATATTGTGTTGCCTCTCAGTCCTGACTACACCGGCTATGGCGGCGTGACCCTGACTCAGGAAGCACTGCTGGCCTATAAACCAGCTCTGGACATAGATCCGGAAGCCCACCGCTTTAAGTACCGGCCAGATTTCAACCAACTGGAAATTAACCAGCAGACTGGCTGCGTGTTGTTTTCCCGTCCTTGCAATCCCACTGGCAATGTCTTGACCGATGAGGAAGTGTGGAAGATTGCCGATATGGCTGCGGTCTATGAGGTTCCGGTTCTCATTGATTCGGCCTATGCTCCTCCCTATCCAGCTTTGAACTTTACCGACATGACTCCCCTGTTCAGCAGCAATATTCTGCATTGCATGAGTCTGTCCAAGGTAGGACTGCCTGGCGAACGGATTGGCATTGCTATTGGCCCGGAACGTCTGATCCATGTCCTGGAGTGTTTTCAGACCAATCTGTGTATCCATTCTTCCCGCTATGGCCAGGCGATCGCCGCCCGCGCTATTCAATCTGGCAGACTGGCAGAGATTGCTGAACAGGTGATCCGGCCTTTCTATCAGAGCAAGATTCAAATTGTAGCAGCCACCCTGGATCAGGCGATGCCAGACGATGTGCCCTGGTTCCTGCACCGGGGAGAGGGCGCCATTTTTGCCTGGTTATGGTTAAAAGATCTGCCCATGACCGACTGGGAGTTCTATCAAAAACTGAAACAGGTGGGTGTGATTGTGGTTCCTGGTCACTCTTTCTTCCCTGGTCTGCGAGATGACTGGTCCCATACCCACCAGTGCCTCCGGATTAGCCTGACTGGCAGTGATGCAGAACTGGAGACAGGCATGCAGCGACTCGCCGCTGTGGTGCAACAGGTCTATCAACCCATTGCGGTGTAATGGTCGGACAACACCCATGGCAAACCCCAAAAACCACCGCCTTTCTAGCTCCCAATTGCCCCAACTGCCCCGCTCCCAGTTTTTGGAGGTCGGTCGCATTGTCGCCGCCCAGGGGCTAAAGGGAGAAGTCCGAGTCTACCCCAGTTCGGATTTTCCGGAGCGCTTTTTGCAGCCGGGCAGCCGCTGGCTGTTGCGTCCCGGACAACCAGAACCTGAGCCGGTTGAGCTAGTCCAGGGTCGCTATCTGACCGGCAAACATTTATATGTGCTGAAGTTTGCCCAGGTGGGCGATCGCACCCAGGCGGAAGCCTTAAAAGATGCAGTGCTGCTGGTTTCGGCCGAAGACCGGCCGCTCTTGGAAGCGGATGAATTTCATGTCATGGATCTAGTTGGCCTGGAGGTGGTAAATCAGCTTACGCAAGAAGTAGTGGGCACAGTGGTCGGTCTGATCCAGGCCGGTAATGATTTGCTGGAGGTGAAGCGTCCCTCTGGCAACCCACCAGAGATCGTGCTGATCCCCTTTGTCAAAGCCATTGTGCCGGTGGTGGATCTGGAAATCAGACGCATTGAAATTACCCCGCCTGCTGGTCTGATTGAATAGGGCAGTTCTGGGGAATGCGGGTTGAAATCAGATACCGATCAAAGTCGCCAGTCAGATGTGGATGCTCGCCTCAGCAGCAATGACAGTCGGACTTGACTGGTTTACCAGTGCCTTAGGGTTGGCGATCGCTCAAGCGGTCGAACAACGGTAACCGCAGAGACTTGCGCTGCCACAGGCGGGCCATCATCCAGAGATGCACCAGAAAATAGCCAGAAGTCCACAGGCTATTGGTAATCAGCAATGGCAATTCCAGCGACTCACTGGCCTGGGTGCCCATGCCCAGCAGGACATAGCCAGCCAGCCAGACCAGAGCCAGGGTCACCACCTGCCGACTGAGGTTACGCTGCTGCCGACTGCTCTGGCCCTGATACAGCGTCCACAAAGCTGGGAAAAAGCCAATCACCGGCAGCAGATAAAGGAATAGCCGGAGACGATTCAGGTCCGCATTCTCAAATGGGTCTGGCTGACGCATGCTATTTTTGCTTGGCGGCTGCCAGGGCTAGTTCACTGTTTTTTTGATATACGGCAACCCGATCCTGGGCCGTTTTATAGCGGGGATCTTGAGCGGGCACCTGGGCCATCAGGTCAGAGGCTTTCTGCCAGCGGGCGGCCAGATCGAGCCACTCCGCCGAGGTTTTGGCCGCCGCCCCAGCTTGGGATGCCTGTTCGGCCAGACGCACAGCGGTTACAAAGGGATCGGTACTCACGGGCACAGGGGCCAGGTTTCCTGGTGAGTTGCTGCTGGTCGCCTGAGTCGGTACAACGGAACGGGGGGTGGGCACATTCACAACAGTGGGAGTTTGGCTAGAAGACCCGCCAAATTTCTGGTAAAGGCCCCAGCCAGCCAGGGCCAGCAGGGTTAATCCGGCCCCCCCAGCCAAGCCGCGCCAAAACTGTCGCCGTTCCTTCGCATTCAACCAGGTCCGTTTAGACAGGGGGTTACTGGCCTGATAGTCTTCCTCCTGGCGATCGCGCCAGACCCGCGTTAGCTTCTGAACCAGACTAGGTTGTTTCAGGCTGATTTCCTGGGACCAAAGTAGCGTTTTGGGGTCACGGGTGATTTCGGCCAGCCAGAGCAACTGTTGTTCACAGATAATCCGACTATTAACATTGACTCGCCGGATATTGTGCGGGGAGATGCTTTCCAAAATGCTCTGGACCCGAGGAACCATCGTCGCTTGCTCCAACTGGCTGGCATCCGCTGCTTCACACAGCAATTGCAACACCCCATCGGCAAAGAAGGCGCGAGTGCGGACCCCATCATCCGCCAACTGTTCATTGAGGACTTGAATAATCGCCGCCACACTTCCCTGTCTGGCTTGTTTGACGATATCGTTGGCTGGATTGGTCATCTCGAAAGGCAACAAAGAACTAGAGGCTGATCCCGCCCGATTAGTGCGGGAAATCATCCATAAAGATACTCCAAATTTTGACCAATAAATCGGGGAGTGTGAGGGGTGCGACGCAAGCCCCTACGCTTTAGATACGGGGTTAGTCGCACCCCTGATATAAACAAATTGAGCGAAAAATTGAGCGAAGCGAATCATTGTTCTTAATCTTGGGGTTCTTGCAGTCGGTCTATCCAGTCCTCAATCAGTTGGGTCATCGTCTTTTTCCTGGCATCGGCAACACGCCTTAATTTATCAATCCTGCTTTCCTCAACTCTCACACTCAGTCTTTTTTTCATAGCCGGCTATCCAATGGCTATCCACTTATGATACATTTAGTACATTTGTTTGGATGCGCTATGTACACCGTCCGAAAGCTCAAAATTGGCAACACTGAGCAGATGCAATCCCTCAGCCGTGCGGCTGGTGAGTTGTATTCTCGGACGGTCGTTAACTTTTGGCGCACGGTTTGCAAACAGGATAAGTGGCTTAAACCTTCTTCAATGATGCGATGGTTGCCCAATGATTCAGAAAATCGGCTTCATGCCCACAGTGCTGATGCCGTTGTGCAAAGCTTCTATGCTTCATTGAAAGCATGGCGCGAACGTCGCAAGTCTGATCCAGATGCTCGTCCTCCCCGTCGTCGTAAATGGTTCTTTAAGGTGCAGTGGAAGTCTTCAGCCATCAAGGTCAAAGACGGTCAGTTGAGGCTTTCCAATGGGCAGGGGAATGAGCCGCTTGTGATTGATTGGGCATGGGGTACTCCCAAGCTGGTAGAGATGGGGTGGGATGGCAAGCAATACGAGATCCGGGCTTGCTAAGCTGTTAATCATCTAAAGCGCACAGCGATACAATCGTGTAACCCAAGA
>CAZBTL010000293.1:0-4692 GCA_964494755.1 uncultured bacterium
CTGGATGGTGAAAGGGCTTTGTGAGCAGGATTTCCTGCGGAAACCTTTCACCATCCTGATTCGGATCGCTATACCAGTGTGTCGCGGTATAAGTTGCTCTTCCAGACAACTTATGCAATCCGAAAGGCTAGGCGGCGAATAAATTTGGCCACCTGTAACAAGGCTGCCAACCGCTGTTGGGTTCTGGCAGCAGCATCAATTTGAGCCCGAATGCGCTTGATTTCGGCAATATCCTGCGGACGATAATTAATGACTGTCTGACGCAAGATCGCGGCTCGTACTGCATTGAGGGCTGATTTGCAGGTTGTGATCGCATCGTTGAGTCGATCCACCTGTTCCCACTCCCCAGCATCCTCCGCATCCATCAGCTCAAACTGCAACATGGGCAGGATATCGTTGAGTTGATTTTCAACGGCTTCCAGCATGGCGGTACTCAAGCCCTGTAAGCTTCCCGCCGAACTGTCCGATTGCGGTGCAAGGGTGTCAATGAGGGTCTGTAAGCGGTCAATCAATGCATCGGAACCGGACTCCAGGTTGCCATTACTGCGGCTGTTGGACATGGGTTTTGCCCCTCTATGGTTGACATTGCAGGGATCGAGTTTCGGTCAGTGGTTGCTGATTGGAGGTACGCCAGAACTGTTGGGGCAGTTCATTGGCGATCGCATTCAGGGTCGGGTCTTGCTTAATGGCGCTATCCAACCGCTGAATTCGCGCTGTCAGGAGACTGTAGTCTCGACCCGTTAGGCTGGAAGCGGTGCCGAACAGTTGGGTAACCGTATTGACCACTTTATCGAAACTCACACTTCTGTACTGATCAATCAAAGTGGACAATTGTTGACCCGTTTCCGCCGCCCGAACCAGCCTGGCAGTGGTTTCACATAAAAGCTGACGTTCCTGGGCATCTACCTGCAACCATTCATCAATTTGCTGGCTGACCTGGGTCTGAATTTCCCGTCGTTCCGCTTCCGTTGTCTTGGGATCGTCATACCGGCGACGCAAATCCCGCAGTCGTCGGCTTAACACCACTCGCGCTGGGTCCAACGGAGTCGGCGGGTCCTGACTAAGCCGTTTAGCCAGTAAGGACATTTTCACCGTCAGACTCCGAGCCGGTTGGGCGGCGTCCGCGATCGCCCCACTGCCCAACAGGCCAACCTTCTCAATATTGTTAAAGATGGCGGCAGTTGCTTCGTACTGAGCAATCAGGTCGTTGAACGCTTCATCCAGTTCCGATGTCTGGGTTTCGGATGGGCGAGCGCCAGTAATAATCGTGTCAATCCGTCGCACATCCCGAAAATCAACCTTGCTTTGCAGCAGCCGATTCACCAGCAGCGATCGCGATTCATCGGGGGGGCGGGTGGGACTACTGAGCTTGTAAATTGCCCGCACACTCTCGATCGCCGTTACCGCTTGCTCACTGAATCCATAGGCGGACAACCGCAGAATGGTTCTTTCCTCCTGAGAACAGGCGCCCAGGGTGAGCCCTAGCAACAAACCAACCAGTAACTGGCGTATCATGATTTTCTCGGCCAATGTTGTTTCAAAACATCCAGAATTGAACAGTGCCAGTAGTCAATGTGAGCCGTAATCAAATCATCTGAATTCAGGGTTAATTCGCTCCAACCACGAATGACAATGCGGGGCTTCCAGGGTAAGGGGGTATTCCAACTTAATGTCCATTCTGTGCGAATCTGATGATCCTGCTGCTCAAGACGATGCACTTCCATCTGACAGTTTTGAAACCAGGTCTGAATGAAAGCAATCATTTTTTGATAGCGGTCAATGCCACGAAATTCATTCAGCGGATCCTTAAAGTAAACATCAGGCGCATAGAGACTATAGGTTTGCTCCCAGGGAAAACGAGCATAATCCTCTCTCAGGATATCGATTGTCCGCATGGTTGATCACTCTGGCTGACGGTTGATGAGGTAGTCCCAACTGCCCATACAATCATTGATGCAAAGGGCAAGCCTTCACCGGGTTCACTTCACTCTATAATTCAAAGTCTAGGTGATGCCATTCGGCAACTCTTTCTTTACCAGAGTTGTGCATTGCATTGGACAGCCTGATTGTAACGATCAACGTGGGGAGAAATCAGACAACCTGTGCATTTATTGGCAATCAACCAGGAAGCTTGGCGGACGGTCAGCGCCAGCAGGACAATAGTCTTCCTGCGAGGAGAAATTTTCAGGCGGAATTGTCAGGTTCCGGGCCAGGGGACGCCTCATATAATGGGGAATTTAGATTCTTTAGGTTTTTTGGAATTGTCGGAAGGTCTGGCGCCGGAAAGCAGGCAGCCATCCCTCCCCTCATGATTCAGGATCGAAACCTGATTGGCGCGATCGCGATCAGTGGCTTGACAGAAATGAGGGATCCGACCAGACTTCGATTGCACTGTCTTTGGGTTGCTGGATGAATCAGTCTCCTTTGCCCCGCACCTATTGGAAATCTTCCCCCACTGCCCGCTATTGGGTGGATGTGCTGTGGAGCATTGGTTTGCTGCTAGCTGCCATGTTTCTCTACAGCATCAACCTGGGTGGAGTGCCCCTGCGAGACTGGGATGAAGGCATTGTGGCCCAGGTGGCGCGGGATATATGGCGATCGCAGCAAGGGGTTTCTGCAGCAGTCCCCAATGGCTCCCTCACTTGGCTGTTCCCCACCCTGGATGGGGATCCCTATGTCAACAAACCGCCCCTGGTCCATTGGCTGATTGCACTGGCCTATGGCATGGGAGGGGTGAACGAGTGGACCAGCCGCATGCCAGGGGCGATGTTAACCGCCTTTTCGGTGCCACTGCTCTATGCCATCGGCCGGGAGTTATTTCCGCAGCGGACTCCAGCCATTTTTTCGGCCTTGGTCTATCTGACCTTCTTACCTGTGGTGCGTCATGGCAGACTGGCGATGCTGGACGGAGCCGTGATTTGCAGTTTCTTGCTGATGCTGTTTTGCCTGCTGCGGTCTCGGCGAGATCTGCGCTGGGGCTTGGGGATCGGCGTTGGATTGGGAATGCTGGCCCTCACCAAAGGGGTAGTTGCCCTGTTATTCAGTGCGATCGCCTTTGGATTTATCTGGCTGGACACCCCCCGCTTGTTAACCTCTGGCTATATCTGGATGGGTGTCCTGGTAGGCAGCTTACCAGCTTGGTTGTGGTACGGGGCCCAGGGTGTTCACTATGGCCAGTTGTTTCTGTCTACCAATCTGATGGAGCAATCGCTCAATCGAGTCTGGCAGACGGTTGAAAGTAATCACGGTCCTCCCTGGTACTACCTGCTGGAAATTCTTAAATATGGGTTTCCCTGGATTCTATTTCTTCCGGCTGGTCTGCGGCTGGCCTGGGAAAATCGTAATCTGGGCTGGGCCAAGCTGGTGCTGATTTGGACTGGCGTGTATTTAGCAGCCATTTCCCTGATGAGTACAAAATTGCCCTGGTATGTGTTGCCGGTTTATCCCGCCCTGGCCCTGATTGTGGGGGCAGAGTTGGCAACCCTCTGGCATCCGGGGGATGTATTTGGTGTCCAGTCAGGACGGAAGTCCCCTTACCCAAAATTCTGGTTAGTTGGCTTGGGCTTAACAGCGATCGCGGGTTGGGCCGCCACCTTTTATTTCAGCGGCATGGGCCCCGAACCCAAACCAGATCTGGCAATTATCCTCCTGGCCACCACACTCACCCTGACGCTGGCTGTTGGCTTGGCTATCCGTCAGGATTCCCAGTTCCTCCTCCTGCTATTTTGGGGCCTGTATGTGTCTCTGCTACTGCTGATGGGTTCTGCCAATTGGCTCTGGGAACTGAACGAATCCTTTGCGGTGCCCCCTGTGGCTGAAATGATTCAGCAGAATGTCCCAACCGGTCGCAAGGTGCTAACGTCCTATCCCTATCACCGACCTTCGCTGATTTTCTACAGCGATCGCAAAGTCACACCAGACAGCCTGGATGATCTAGCAGAGTATTGGCAAGAATCGGATCAGCCCTATCTGCTGGTGGACTCGGATGCACTCAAAAGTTTGAAATTACCCTCTGTTCGGCTGCTAGGACAGAGTGGAAAATGGATTCTGGTAACTCGTCGGTAATGTGGTAGACGCACTACGGATTTGGTCGGGGTTCAATTTTTTCTTCCAGCAGCTTGTTCTGCTGCAATTGACCTTCCATTGGAACTGGTGTCAAGGAAGTCCAGAGCATGCCCACCATCACAATACTGCCCAAAGCAGCCAGCACCAACGGTTGAGCTGCAATGGCAACATCTCGATAGAGACGGGCTAAGGGATGACTGGCTCGCCGCAACATGCGACCTGTGGTCAGCCGCTGTAGCGCAAACGGATCGCGAACATAGTGACCACTCCAACTTACGACCAACTGGTGTTGACAATGCTTGCAGGTCAACAGTCCCGTAATCACCTTATGGGACTTCATGGAACCAGATCGATGACAGATAGGGCAATTGGAGGAATGTCCGTCAAAGAGATAAGCGTTCATCTGAGACTCAGTATCGTTGCCACAGGAACTCTGCAGACAGAGCCGCATCCCTCTAAGGGACGGTTCCACTGAAAATCAGGAAACCTTGTTTGGCTTGTCTCATTTCTAATGTATCCCCGGCAGTGGACAGGGCACCCCTTTTGTTTAGGAAATTATTAGTCTTCTCTCTGGGCAGCAGCCAAAGCCAGGATTGCTGGCAGGAGATATGGCGATCCGATCAGGAT
>CAZBTL010000294.1:0-4676 GCA_964494755.1 uncultured bacterium
ATCTCAACCTTTAATCGCTTCAAAATCTGTCAAGCTGGCCAAAGTTTGTTAACTCAGGTCGTTCGTTACAATCACGCCCCTTAGCGCAGTAAGGTTTCCAGCCGAATATCAAGCTGGAAATCCACCTCGCGATTGGCTACCACATCAATTTGATAGTCGCCACTGCGGGTTAACTTGGACTCCCACTCCAGAACCCCTGAGGCATCTTCGACCAGTTTGCCATTGGGATAGCGGATATCTAGCCGCACCCCATCCCTGGGATAGACCCGCACTCCTAAAACCTCACCTTTGTCTGCACTGACCAGATAGCGCTTGATCACCTGAGGAGTGGCCCGACCATAAATGCTGGTCTGATTTGACTCCGGTGGGAAGGTGATTTGGGCTGTCTCAATGCCTGGCGGAGTGGGGCTGGGCGAGGGGATAGGGCTGGGACTAGGACTGGGGGGAGCCGGACTCTTCAGTGTCACATCCAGTTGGTAGCTAGCCTGGGACAAACCTCTGACTGGGCTGAGCTGAATGATGTAATCACCAGTGTAAGGCAGCACCCCTTGCCAGAAGGACACCCGTTGGGCCCGATCACCCACTGGCTCTTGATTGGGCCCCAATACACTCATCAGCACCCCCTCGCCAGAAAGGGCCGCACTCAGTAACTGCTCCTGTGCTCCGGAGAGGATGTAGTTAACTGTTTCGTTGGCCTTCAGCGATCCGGACCGACTGACCTTGGTATCCGCTGGGATATCTAACCGCTGGCTGAAAACAACTGGCTCGGTTGGTTTGGGTGAAGGAGAAGGCGTGACGGTGGCAGTTGGGCTGGGAGTCGGCGTGGGTGATTCCACAATCACCGGTGGAGAAGGAGTTGGGGTTTGATTCAAAACCATCCTTACAATAGCCCAGGACCCAATACCGGTTAACAAAATTAAGGCCAGACCAATCAGGGCAACGGCCCACGGCTCATCCCAAACGGAAACCCGAGGGGGCTCAATCGTGGGATTGGCCGGGTTGGTAGCCGCAGCCACCATCGGTTCATCGGCCCGCCGTCCCACCGCTATGGTCTGGGAAGCTGTATGGGTGGTAGTAGGCGGAGCCGCGACGGGGGCAGACACTGGAGCCGGAGTCGGAACTGGCACCTGGGGAGACTGCAGAGCCTGTAACACTTCGCCCGCCGATTGATAGCGATCTCCCGGACGATAGCTCAACATCCGATTTAAGACCTGGGCAAACAGGGGACTGGTGGTTGTCCACCGTTCCCAGTGCCAGGTCAACGTGGAATTGTCAAATAGTTCCTGGGGTTCTCGGCCAGTCAGCAACACCACCACCGTCACCGCCAGGGAATACAGATCGCTACAGGGAAACGCCTGGCCAGTCTGCATCTGCTCAATCGGAGCATAGCCCGGTTTGCCCACCGTCGTTGGTTGGGAAACGGAGGTCATGGATTGGAACCGGGTTGCCAGTTCTTTCACCACACCGAAGTCGATCAGAACTGGCTTCTTGTCTAACTCCCGCAGAATAATATTGTCAGGAGCAATATCCCGGTGGATGATGCCCTTACTGTGAATATGGGCCAGTACCGGCAGCAATTGCTGCAACAACCACTTCACTTCCCCTTCGGAAAAGGTTTGTCCCTGGGTTTTGCGATAGTCCAGTAAGCGACGGTAAGTAGGCCCTTCCACAAAGTCCTGCACCAGAAACAGGCGCTGATCCTCCTCAAACGTGGCCCGGAACTGGGGGATTTGGGGATGCTGAATCTGATAAAGAATTTGTGCCTCTCGTTGGAAAAGCTCCTTTGACTTTTCCAAGGCATATTCTCCTCCCTGGGCCGGAATCAACTCTTTCAGGGCGCACAGTTCATTAAATCGACCCTGATCTTCCGCCAGATAGGTGCGGCCAAACCCTCCCTGCCCCAAAATACTGAGCAAATGATAGCGGTTTTGCAAAACCGTCCCGTTGGCTAACGGCAGTCGCGTTGTCATAGTCTATTCCTGTCCTAAGGCCGCTTTCACCAGTTCTTGTACTTTTTTGCCATCCGCCTGGCCTTTCAGGCGCTGCATTGCCGGTCCCATCACTTTACCCATGTCTTTGGGGGATGTTGCACCTACCTGACTAACAATTTCTTGGATCACCTGGCGAATTTCTGCTTCAGACAACTGTGCAGGCAGATACGCTTCCAGGATGGCCAATTCCTGAGCTTCCTGATCGGCCAGATCGGTGCGACCGGCCTGCTGATACTGGGCGATCGCGTCTCGCCGTTGTTTCGCTAACTGCACCAAAACCTCTATTTCCTGGGCTTCGGTCAAACTGTCCTGGCCGGATGGCCGCACACTCACTTCCTTTTCTAAAATCGCCTTCTTGATGCTGCGGACTGTTTCCAGGCGCAACTTGTCCTGCGCCTTCATGGCAGTCTTAATGTCTTCCGTAATGCGATCTTTCAAACTCATGGTAATCAACCTTTTGCCAACGCTCCTACATGGTAGTCGAACCGCATCCACAACCCCAAAAAAACGGACGGTTTTGCCACTAGAGTCGCTATGCTAAACGCTATCAGGTATTCGCTTCCAGCGGTTAGCCAGCGGTTATCAGCTTGGAGTGTCACCCACAGGCTATGCGCTATTGTAAGGATGCCTGAATGACCTGATAACAGACGGCACTAATTGCTTGACTGACCACTGATCGCGAATATGAATCTGGATCTGCCAGTTCTTCAAACCCCCCGATTAATCTTGAGGCTGTTTTTCCACCAGGACGTGCCTTCCATCCTTGATTACTACCTGCAGAACAAGGACTTTTTAACGCAAGTCGAACCAACTCGTCCGCCTGGCTTTTACACGCAAGAGTTCTGGCAGGAACAGGTACAAAAAGGGGTGTTGGAGTTTGAGTGGGGGGAATCGGTCAAACTTGGCCTGTTCAAGCAAGCAGACCCAGAAATTTTGATCGGTAAGGTGAATCTCACCCAAATCTGTTGGGGAGCTTCCTATTCCTGTGCCTTGGGCTACAGTCTGGCAGAACGGGAACAAGGCCGGGGCTATATGACCGAAGCACTGACCGCTGCCATTCGATACAGCTTTGAGGACTTGAATTTGCACCGTATCATGGCCAGTTACATGCCCCGCAACGAACGGAGCGGCCTGTTATTGAAGCGGCTGGGCTTTGTGGTGGAAGGCTATGCTCGCAACTACCTGATGATTAACGGCCAGTGGGAAGATCACATCCTCACCAGTCTGCTCAATTCCAACTGGCGGAGCAACTCAGACTAGCAGCCTGGCAGGATAGATTGGATCGGTAACTCAAATTTGCTAAAACCCTTTTCTCAGTATTTTGAGCAGGTTTTGCTGCCTAAATACAGTCTTGACAGACCCCTAGGTATGAAATTTCCTGTCATCCCCCACTGTTATGACAGGAAAAGCCGCTAAGGCGATCCGATGAAGATTGTGAAAGGCGTCCGCAGGAAATCCTTGTCACAAAGCCCTTCTACCATCCAATCGTTCACAAGTCATTTAGGATTGCTATATGACAAAAGATCAGCAGACTATTGGCTATCTGGTTGAACGGGGGTGGAGTTGGTTTCAGGGGGAAATCGCAGTTCCTTCAGTTGTCCTTTCTTGCCCATGAGTTCGGCCAACCCGTTGTTGTAGGATACCTCAACCCCTCCGGCGTTTCCGGTGAAAACTACCAAGGACTTCTCGGCCGACCAATTGCGCTGCTCGCCCTGGCGTAGCATGCCAGAAAACTCTGTTTTGCCATCGGCTACGATCTCTACCCAGGCGTCTCCAACCAGATTCAGCGAAACTTGAACTGGGCCACCTGTTGTTGTTGTGGGGGAAACAGTGGGTTGGGGGGAAGCACTGGCCTCTGGCGAACTGGTCGGACTAACGGTCGAATTTGGACTGGCTTCTGTGGGAGAGGGACTAATGGAAGGAGAGGCACCGGGGGAAGCCGCAGTCGGTTCAGGAATAGTGGTTGCTGGCGGAGAAGCGGGTGGGAAGGTGGGACGGTTCAGAGAACTGGCGATCGCCCAGCCCAGCAGCAATACGGCAGTTCCACCGGCGATCGCCCAGGGGAGCAGGGAGTTACGAGAAGTAGAATCCAGCTTGACAGGGGTTGGAGCAACCGGTTGAACCGGTTCAACCGTAGGCGGCTGTTGGGACGCCACAGCAGATGGATCATCAGTAGTTGCAGGGGGTTCAGAAGTTCTAATCGGCGACACCAACGGCGAAGGCTCCACTGAAAACCGCTTAGAGACTTCCAGCCCATCCAGCCCCAGGGTATCTGCATAGCGACGAATAAAGCCCTGAACAAACACAGGTTCTGGCAACCGCTCCAACTGTCCGGTTTCCAGCGCTTGCAGTAACCGCAAGGGAATATAAGTTTTCAGCGCCACTTCTTCCAGGGTCACTCCCTGTTGTTGACGCTCCTGGCCCAGATACTCCCCAATTTGCTTGAGCTGATCTGCTTGTTTATGCTTCAGATTACTCATTGCAAATGTTTCTTTTTTTTTACTCTGCACCATTCTACTGCTGATGGGATTCAAACGGGTTGATGCGATCCAAACAACTAATGGCATCCAACCAAGTCGGTTCTCCGCTCCGTTGTCAGGGCTCGGAGGAACACTCCCCTTCGGTTCCCATTAAACTGTAAAGAATCACAAAGAATATACAAGATTGGGTCACCCTTTGAGTCCT
>CAZBTL010000295.1:0-4670 GCA_964494755.1 uncultured bacterium
CTGACACCTAACCCCTAGCCCCGCCTCTTCTCCCTCCCCATCTCTTTCTCCCTCCCTCCCCTACTCCGCCCTCTTTTTCAGCCAAACCCAGCGTTTTGAGCTATGAATAGAACAATTGTTGCCTGATCCCATCAACCGGCTGAATGTATGCGCTTGCCCTTGCCTCAATACTCGACCCAAGGTCGTCTGCCTGGTCACATCGCTGAGGTAATTGAAACCTCCACAACGGAGTTTCTGGCCCAATGTCTGGATCCAGAAGACCTTTCCTTTCCGGAAATGCCCCCTTTTGGCAGTTGGGTCAAGGCGGTGGACGAGGAGTCAGGAAACGCCATTTTTGCGGTGGTCTATCATGTCACCACTGCCCCAATCGATTCGGTCCATCGGGCCCGGGCCTTGGGACTGTCTCTGGCAGACTTGCGGGAGCAGCAACCGCAGATTTTCTCTATGCTGAAGACCGAATTTCGAGCTGCCATTGTCGGGTTTGAGATGCCTGCGATCGCCCGCAAGGAAGGAGTCACCGAAAGCGGTCGGCTGTTTCAACACCTGCCTCCCCGTCCGCCCCAGATTCATCAGGCCGTCTGGCGTTGCCAACCGGATGAAATCCTGCGGTTCACGGACCAGGTGGATTTTCTGCGCACCCTGCTGGAGTTGCCTGGTGTGCCAGCGGATGCCCTGGTGGCTGCCACTGTGCGAGAGATTTACCAGTTGCGTCAGGCCGATCGGGATTGGCTAGTTCGGCTTGGGCGATCGCTGAGTTTGATGCTGAAGGAAGATTACGATCGGTTGCGTGTCATCCTGGGACAGGTGCATTTCTGAGGTTTTCCCTTCCCACCGCTTGCTCCATTGCTGGCAGGTTATTCATCCCAACCAGCTTCCGGTTGGATCTACTGAGAATCTATCCATGAACACACCTCCTGGAACACCCCAACACTTTGATCCGGATCGCCTGCGCCAGGTAACCACGCTGGCCGCCATTCTAGGCAGTATTGTCATTAACACCCTGTCCAACTTTTTTCCGCTCAACGGCGTCAACGTTGGCACCCTTTCGAATACGCTCTTTGCTTCAGTCCAAATTATTCCCGCCAACTATGCTTTTGCCATTTGGGGTCTGATTTATCTGGGTTTGATCGCCTTTGGCCTGTATCAACTGCAACCAGCTCAGCGGCACAATCCCAGTTTACAGCGCAGCGGCTACTTACTGGTGTTTGCCAGTCTGGCTCAATGCGCCTGGATCTATCTTTTTCTGGCTCGCCAATTCCCGTTATCCGTCATCGCCATGGTGGCGATTTTGCTGCCTCTGATCGGCATGTACCAGCGGCTTGGCATTGGTCAGCAACGGGTCTCCAGACAAGAAGGATGGTTGATTCACATTCCCATCAGTGTTTACCTGGGCTGGATTACGGTCGCTACAGTTGTTAATGTTGCCATTGCGCTCTACAGCCTTAACTGGAGCGGTTGGGGGATTGCCCCATCGGTGTGGACGGTTATCATGATGGGGGTCAGTGCGATACTCGCCACGGTTGTAACCCTGCAACGCCATGATATTGCCTTTCCCTTGGTGATCGTCTGGGCCTTAGTCGCGATCGCTGTTCGGCAAATGGATACGCCACTCATTGCGGTGACCGGCGGGGTGCTGGCGATCTCGGTATCGATGTTGGCCCTGCAGATCAAACTAAAACCGCTTAAATAAACACCCTTACCGCCGGTTCCCCAATTCTTGTTCGATTCTGGGTTTGAGCTTGTCGTATTCTGCCTTGAGCAACCTGCGACTCTGTTCACGGAAATCCGTCGCTGGTTGTGACTGGGCCAGAATTAACCAATACTGCAATTGTGGATATTGTTCTGGCTTCAGGGTGACTGTGATCTGGTGGGAACAGCAGTGGGGGGGCTCCAGATCAAAGAACAGCACTTGATATGCCTTATGTTCGATTAGTAGACGAACCGTCTCTTGCCCCTGTCGTGACTTGAGATCGAGGTAGACCGGAAACCAACGGCGGCTTTGGTGTGGGTTGAAAATTGCGGTCAACCACAGCAGCATCGGATAGGGGTTGAGACAGGACAGAACCGTCTGATAAATCTGGTTGTAAAGCCGATGGATCTGGATGGTCTGGATTTCGGCATGGGGCAGCATCACCCAGATGGCCGGAACTGGCTTGGGGCGATCGCCGGAGAAGGGACGAGCGACAACCACTTTGCCAATCGGGATTTCTTTGGGCCAGATTGGAATAACATGCTTGGGTTGGAATTTGAGGACATCACTGGCTATTTGGGATGGTCCAATCGGCTTTTTAGCCAGTGCTTCGCTGATGTATTGGCCAACTTGGCGACTGGCGGTGTACCGTTGCTCTAATGGATCAATGACTTTCAAGATTTCTGCTACCGATTGGGGGCGATCGCCTGGAACTTTGGCCAGACAACTGGTAACCAGATCTTCCAGGGCTTTGGGTAACTTCAAGTCGGGACTGGCCGCCGCCAGCGATCGCGGTGCCTGGGATTGATGGGCGTGATACCATCCGGCAAAGGTTGGCGTTTCTGGTTCCAGGGGGTGTCTACCAGTTAGCATTTCAAACATCACAATGCCCAGGCTGTAAATATCCGAACGGCCATCCAAGTCCTGCGAGGCAATCTGTTCTGGTGAGGAGTAGGCCAGGGTTCCCATATAAGCTTCAGGTTTGCTGTCATCCGCCTGAAGCAGGGACGAAATGCCAAAATCCAAAATTTTTATTAGCTCTTCCAGGCTGCTTTCGCGAACCACCAGGATATTGCTGGGTTTAATATCCCGATGGATGACCGGACAAAGGAGCGATTGAGGATTCACTTGAATTCCCGCATGGGCACATTGCAACCCCAAACAGACCTGTCGGATCAGGGTCAGGCAGCGGGGCAGGGGGAAAGGCCCTTGATCCAGTAAGTCTCGCAGGTTTTCTCCCTCCAGATATTCCATAACGTAGAACGGTTGGTCTTCCTCATCTACGCCATAGTCCGAAACCTGCACAATATGAATACTTTTGGCTCCCAACTGAGCACAAATGCGGGCTTCATTATGGAAGCGATCGCACATGTCTGAATTGAGCAAGGTTCGGGAGAGAAACTTCAACGCCACCAGTCGTTCCAACGGCAAATCTTTGCCCAGATACACGCTACCCATGGAGCCTCGACCCAGCATCTCCAGGAGTAAATACCGGTTACCAATCAGGTGGCCAATTTTGGTTTCTTCTGCCATACTACCCAGCTCAACCTTTTGCTTCAGCCCGGATCCGGCTTGAAACCTGTATTTTCCCTCTTTCAAGGGCATGTTCTTTCCCAAACATGCCCTTGAAAAAATTATCGCTTGGCCAATCGGTGGAGCCAGATGAAGTCTTCCCCTTCCGGAGAACACTTGCTCTGAATCAGCGCGTTGGAGTAGTGCAAATTCTTCCCAGACAGGTCATTCCGGTAGCCGGTAGAAGTCCATTCACCGTAGGGGTCATTCACAAAAAAGCCGTACTGGTCATAGCCTCGCACCACCACAATATGGCCGAAGCTGGTGAAATAGCCGTGAATAATGCAGGGACGACCTTCCGCGATCGCTTTACGAATGTCCTGTAAGCGCCCCCGCTCAGTGAAATTATCGACCATCCCATAGGTTTGGGCCATTTTCACCAAATCGTAGGGATCGTGACGGCTTAAGCCGTTTTTGCTCATGTACTGATACAGTTCATCCTCCAGTTGCGCAATTCCGGTATTGCCCTTGATTTTGAAATAAGTCATGACCATGGCAAAACAGGTCACATTGCATGCACCAGTGGGGTTATAGGCATTATCCAACTGGCTCTTGTAGGGAACATTCAAATCGACCTGAACCGGTAATCCCTGAAACGGCGGCGGTGCTGGAATTGGCACGACTTCTGGTTGTTGCTGAATAAATTGCATATGAGGCGCATAGGCGTACCAGGTATTGCGGGGGGAATTGCCCAACGACTCCAGCATGATGGCCAGTCGATAATGGTTATTAACCATAGCCCAGGAGTGCAGATTAAAAACCTTGCCCGCTGGGACATCCACCTTATCTTCTGCGGTCAAATCAGCAGCATTTGTGGTCGATTGCTTGAAGACCGTATCGCGAATTACTTTGATGCTGGCCGGTTCCAACAGTTGAATATGGGGGGTGTAGACACACCAGGTATTGCGAGGCGGTTCTCCTAAGTACTCCCCAACCAGCGCCACTCTTAGATGGTTTCTGTCAATGACCTTCCAGGAGTGGAGATTGAAAATTCGACCGGCAGGAACGTCAACCTTACTGGCAGGTGGCAGTTGCACCGCATCTTCATTGGTTTGCTTAAAGATTGTATTCTGCAGAACTTTCAGTACGATTGCCATCAGCCTTTTCCTGCCAGACCATCTGTTCTTCGCGATTATCTCATGACTTTACAAACAAGAGGACGAACCAGCCGTGCAAGCCTTAGGGCCAGATTATACTGGCGAACGCCCTTTCAGGAGGCCAATAGTTCGAGCAAAAATAGCATCGATCATTTGTGGGTTTACTAGTGTTCTGTCAAACCCTAATTTTAAGGTGAACCCATTGGCTCGTAGTCGGCGCTTTAGCGCTGAAGCGCTGACTACAAACCCTAATTTCTAGAGTTGACGCTGCACTAGCATTGTTTTTGGTCACTGAAGTGCTGGTGGAGATA
>CAZBTL010000296.1:0-4667 GCA_964494755.1 uncultured bacterium
GCCGTTAATGAACCGGCCACCATTCCCCTCAACAGCAGTAATTGGAGCCTACGGTTTCCGGATGGGGTTGCCCGAGGAGATGTATTCCTGAATCAAGCTGGTATTGGAGTTCTGGCGGGTACTGGCGGTGGCGGTAATGTTTCAATCTTTGCCCGCAATGTAGACTTACAAACTGGTAGTGTTGTTGTGGCCGGTATCGCTAGTGGATTTGGGGTTCCGGGCACTCAGGCCGGTAATGTTGTCATTGATGCAACTGGGGCCATCACCCTTAGGGATGCCTCTAATATCCAAAACCGGGTTAATCCAGGAGCCACCGGCAATGGCGGCGGCATCTCGATCAAAGCCGATTCGCTCTCCCTCCTGTCGGGTGGATTTCTAAGCACGACTACCGCTGGTCGAGGGAATGGCGGCAATATTGAGGTTGATGTTCGCAATGCCATTACTTTGTCCGGTGTCAGTGCGAATCTGGATAGTATCAGTCGAATTGCCAGTTCGGTTTTTTCTGGCGCGGAGGGCAATGGCGGCAGTATTACCATTAAGGCTGGAGCGTTGTCTGTTTTGGATGGGGCGCTGATCAATACGTCCATCAATCCCACAGCTAATGGCGTACCTGGCGGCAAAGGAAATGCGGGCAGTGTCACAGTTGATGTCCGGGGTCCAGTGGTGGTGTCTGGGGTTAATGTAGTTGATAACTCAGGCACACTCCGGCTGGTTCGGAGCCAGATTACGAGTTCGGTGGGTAATGCTGTCTTTGTTGACCAGATTGATGGGACTGGGGCTGAAGGAAATGCCGGGGATCTGACGATAAAGGCAGACTCGTTAACAGTTTCTGGTTTTGGATCGCTAGATAGTTCGGTGCAACCAGGGGGGCGGGGTGATGCGGGGGATATCATCATAACGACAACCAATGCAGTGGAGCTAACTGATGGGGCAAATGTCAGTAGTGACATTGGGGCAAATGCGATCGGGTCTGGAGGAAATATTGACTTCAAGGCAGACCGATTCACCATGCGAAATGGCGCCCGTGTCAGCGCCAGCACCTTTGGCCAGGGAGATGCAGGCAATCTAACATTTTCAGTTTCAGAAGCATTCTTACTAACCGGAAACACTACTGCAGTCTTCAGCACCGTAGAATCGGGGGGGCGGGGCAATGCAGGCAAAATTTCTGTGGCAGCTGGATCCTTTTCATTGAAAGATGGGGCCCAGTTGCAGACTGTCGTCCGCGAGGCACAGTCCGGCAACCCCGCAGGGCAGGGTAATGCAGGGGATATTGGCCTAACGATCGATGGCACTGTCTCGATTGAGGGGAGCCAGGGCTTACCCAGTGCCATTTTTAGCGATGTTAACTCCGGAACCAGTGGTAATGCCGGCTCAATCAGAGTCTCCGCTAATCAGTTGAACCTGTCTGGTGGTGGCCGCATCTCCTCCTCAACCGGCGGTTCGGGCAAGGGCGGTACGATCACAGTGGATACTGATCAGGGTGTGGAGATCGTTGGCGCTTCAGCTGACGGCCAGTTCATCAGTGGGATCCAAACTGATGCTTTTTCGACCGGTGATGCCGGTTCGGTTCTGATTCGCACGGGCGAACTGAGTCTGCGCCAAGGCGGCACCATTTCTGCCAGTACGGTGAGTGCTGGACGGGGTGGCAATCTTTCGGTCGTTGCAACCGATTCCGTTGAAATCAAAGGATTTGATCCAGTCAGCCAGTTTCGCAGTGGCCTGGCAGCCACCACGAGTGGCGACGGCAACGGTGGCAATTTGTCCATTCGCACCAGAAGCCTGGAAATTAGAGATGGAGGGTTGGCGATCGCCAGCACATTTTGGACCGGCCAGGGAGGCACCCTTGCAGTCAAGGCAGACAGCATCGACATCAGTGGCACAACGGCTGATGGCAACTTGGCCAGCGGGTTGGGGGTAGAAAGCTATGGCGCTGGGGATGGCGGAGATTTGACGATTGAAACTCGTCGCCTGCGAATTCGCGATCGCGGCGGAGTTGGAGTGTCCACCTTTGGGTCCGGTAACGGCGGCAATCTTGAAATTGATGCGTATGAATTGATTGATCTGGCAGGCGCATCAGCAGACAAAAAACGCCGCAGTTTCATCGCAGCTGGAGCCGGAGAAACCTCCACAGGGAAAGGCGGCAGCCTGTTTTTGTCAGCAGGGAAACTGTTGGTGCGGGATGGGGCAGAAGTAACGGTCAGTAACGATGGCAGCGGCGATGCCGGCAATCTGGAAATTGATGCCGGGTCCATTCAACTGGACACCCAGGGACGGGTGGTAGCTGCCACCACCTCTGGAGAAGGCGGCAACATTCGCATTCGCAGTAAGGGTCTGCTGTTATTGCGACGCAATAGCCTGATTTCCGCTACGGCTGGTGGCACGGGAAATGGCGGTAACCTGGATATCAACGCCCAATTTGTCGTCGCTATTCCCCAGGAGAATAGTGACATCATTGCCAATGCCTTCCAGGGCCGGGGCGGCAACATTGACATCACCACCCTGGGCATTTTTGGGCTGGAATTTCGACCGCAACTGACCCCCCTAAGCGACATCACCGCCAGTTCTGAATTTGGTCTGGCCGGCGTGGTTACCCTCAACACCCTGGACATTGATGTACAAAGTGGCCTAACCGATCTGTCCGCCAGCTTTGTCACCCCTGATCGCATCATTGCCAGCAGTTGTCTGGCCCGCCGTAACAGTCGCCAGGGCAGCTTTGTTGTAACCGGGACAGGTGGGCTACCCAGTAATCCCTACGATGCGTTGAGTGGCTGGTATGAGCCAGCTACCCCTACCCCCCAGGCAGTCCCCCAGTCTCGGCAGCCCTCTTCTGCCAGACCCGCCACGACAACCGTCCCCTGGAAACCCGGCGACCCGATTCAGGAAGCCGCAGGACTGATCATCCAGGCCGATGGCCAGATCTGGTTAGCCCGTGCCAATGATCTAACCGCACTTGAAAACCAGAGAGCCGTTCCCCTCAGGTCCGACGACATTTGTCTTCCCGAAAGCAAATAGTATCCAGTTTCACCCTCTACCCCAACGGCTCCACTCCCTCCCATCTCTTCAGTGTCAGGTCATCTGTCCAACTGTTAAAGTTCAGTTAAGTCCTGCGACCGATTAAAGTGTTCCTTGCTACAAGTACGAGAGGAGTTTTATTGGCCACCTTCCTAGCAGAGGACTGATCATGCCCAAGGCTGTTATTCTAACCAGTACATTTCTCAAACGTCGGGTTGCAGAATCCACCCAGTTATCTGATGCGGAAAAGATTTTCATGCCCCAGGGAAAGGAATTTGCCGTAACAGAATTCTTTCCAGATCGGGGTCAGCACCTCCGTCTGACACTGGCCTCCCCATTGACTGCCAACGACGGTTCTACCAAACTCCAAACCGTTTTTGTCTATGACCCCCACATCAAAATTGAAGGCGAAGAAGCCCTGCGAGTAATCAAACTGCCAGTTCGGTACTTTTCTCAGGTGGGCAATGAGGAAATTGTTCGAGGTGGCAGAACCTGGTACGACTGGCGTCAGTGCAATACCACCAGTAATGCCATGCTGGCTGATTTTCTGCTGAAAGGAGAGCTGACCCAACAAGCTAAAGCGCAGGGATTGCCAGAACCAGAATCGGTCTATATGCGGATTGTGGCCAAATATGGGGACACCACTGACCATAGTGCCCAGACCAAAGCCCTGAAAGACCTGGGCATTGACACCTACTTCAGCTACACCCTGTCTGGGAAAGATGTCTTGACTTCACTCAATGCTGGAATTCCAGTCGTGGCAGGCTTTGCCTATAAAATGGACGGGCACATTTGCGTCATTGTGGGTTACGATCCGGCCCGCAAGGTTTGGTTTGTCCACGATCCCTATGGCACTCGCCACGGCTCCAGTGATTCCTATGACATTGGCGTAGGAGGGGCGTTTGATGAATACACTAATGGCACGATGCAGCGTATTTTCTGGGATGCGGGTGGCGAAGCTGGCTGGGGCCGAATTGTCACCAGCATCAAGGGCAAACCAACTGGTCTGGAATCGGGCCTATAACCAAAAGCACCGATGGTTCAAGCAGGGACAAGCAGGCCCAACAGTTCTCTACATCCTGTCGTCACCCCCAGGCAACAGCCTGACAGATGGCTCTGTCACCGGTTGGTGTTAGGCTTGTTCTTGTAAACCCCGCCCAACTTTTGTGGCTGGTTGATGCTCTGACAGAACACCCGCCCACTTGGCCAACAGTTTCGTGAAATTTTCTGTATATTCAACAACAGCTCACCACCTTTGATGTCAAGCTGAAAGTATCAGCAAGGTCATTTTGGCAAGGTGGACCCCATGAGTACTGAAGACCATATGCGGGAACAGGTTGTTCAACAACGGCATCACGAGGACGAATTAAAGGAAAAAGTCCTGACACGCGCGGAAGAAAGTCTGGAAACCACCAATTCAACTGAAGCAGCCCTCAAGGAAAAAGTCCGTGAGCAGGTTGCCCAGCAGCGATTGCAGGCAGAAGAGCTGAAAGAAAAAGTTTTAACACGGGCTGAAGAAGTCCTGGAAAGCACGGAACAATCAACGCTTGAAGTGGTTGAGCAAGCTCGCGAACACGTTGCCCAACAACGGTTACATCAGGAAGAACTGAAGGAAAAAGTTTTGACACGGGTCGAAGAGCAAATTGGCCTATAGG
>CAZBTL010000297.1:0-4626 GCA_964494755.1 uncultured bacterium
CTAGATCAATTACATAGATATTTCGCTCATAGGTGAGTTTAATCCAATAAGCCACAAGCCATCCTCTTCAAAGGCCCTGACCGTCAGGGCAATGGGGAATTAGTTCAGTTAAAGGACTTCCGCTGGGGCAGCGATCTCACTGCCCGTAGCTACTCCTGACATCTCCGCCTGTTCCTGAGATAGGTTCGCCGGATGAGCACCCTGAGTTTGCTGCTGTAATGCAGATTGAATCAACCCCTTAAAGAGGGGATGGGGCCGATTAGGCCGAGACTGGAATTCCGGGTGAAACTGGGTGGCCAGGAAAAAGGGATGGTTGGGAAACTCGATTATTTCCACTAGCCGCCCGTCGGGAGAGGTGCCGCTAATGACGTAGCCACTCTCTACGAACAAACTACGGAAGGCATTATTGAATTCGTAGCGGTGACGATGACGCTCATAGATCACCTCTTCCTGGTATAACTGCAACGCCAGGGTATTGGCAGCCAGGCGGCAGGGATAGAGTCCCAAGCGCATCGTGCCTCCCAGATCCACCACATCCTGTTGTTCGGGCAACAGGTTGATAACTGGATTGCGGCTTTCCGGGTCAAACTCAGCGCTGTTAGCGTTGTCCAGGTGAGCGACATTCCGGGCCCACTCAATCACCGAACATTGCATGCCCAGACAAAGCCCCAGGAAAGGAATTTGATGGGTACGGGCATATTCAATGGTGGCAATTTTGCCATCCACACCCCGGCTGCCGAAACCGCCCGGAACCACGATCGCATCCACGCCGCTCAAATAACGGTCCGCACTGCCGGTTTCCACATCCTCAGAATTGACCCAGCGGACGTTCAAGGCGCTGTCCAGGGAAACGGCGGCATGACGCAAGGCTTCAATGACGGATAGATAGGCATCACTCAAGCGGATGTATTTACCAACGATCGCCACTTCCACCTGGCGATTGGGTCGATACAACCGATCTACCAATGTCTTCCACTGGCTCAGGTCGAAGGGCCGCTGTTCTAGTTGCAGCAGTTCCAGGGTTTGTTGGGCCAATCCTTCCCGCTCCAAAATTAACGGCACTTCGTAAATACTGCTGGCATCCTGGGCGGTAATCACGCACTCCGCTGGCACATCGCAAAAGCCGGAGATTTTTTCCTTCAATCCTTCTGGCAAGGGGCGATCGCTGCGGCAGACCAGAATATCCGGTTGAATCCCGATGGACCGTAATTCCTTGACCGAGTGTTGGGTCGGCTTGGTCTTCATTTCGCCCGCCGAAGGAATCCAGGGAATCAGCGTGACATGCATGTATAGCACATTCTGCCGCCCCACATCCTTGCGGAACTGGCGGATCGATTCCAGGAAGGGTAAGGACTCAATGTCTCCGACGGTGCCGCCAATTTCCGTAATCACCACGTCAGGATTTGTGTTCTGGGCCACCCGCAGAATCCGTTCTTTAATCTCGTTCGTGATATGGGGGATTACCTGCACCGTACCGCCCTGGTAGTCTCCCCGCCGCTCCTTGTTCAAAACCGCTTGATAAATGGATCCGGTGGTGACACTGTTCAGGCGCGACATAGAGGTGTCGGTGAAGCGCTCATAATGCCCCAGGTCCAGGTCTGTTTCAGCTCCATCTTCGGTGACAAACACCTCCCCGTGTTGGAACGGGCTCATGGTGCCTGGATCGACATTGATGTAGGGATCGAGCTTCAAAATTGAGACCGAATAGTCCCGCGATTTCAGCAATCGCCCCAGACTGGCTGCAACGATGCCCTTACCAATGCTGGAAACTACACCACCCGTTACAAATACAAACTTCGTCATAACCGCTGGGAAAACATAAAGGCCGGGAAACTTGTTGCCGCTGTTGGGAGCAATCCGGTCAATTCCATCCAGTTCATTCTGACATACCCAGCCAAACTCGTTAAATGCGGGCAGGCGACTTAGGGCAAGGAAAGTTGATAGAATGCAGGCCAGACACAGTTGATGAATCGACCGTACTCTCCTGGTGGGTAAGACGCTTTATGACCATTTCCCTTTCCAATGCCCCAGATTTGGCTGATGATGACTATCTGGTTCTGGGCCTGGCCACCTGCTTTCTCAAAGAGGAGGGTGAAATTCACGCAGTTGAGATCATTGAACCAATTCCCTCGGCGGCCCTGGAGGCCATTGTAAAGGGCATTCCCACCTCCTATCAAAAGGCCACTGCAACCACCATTGGCGCTGTTTTACGGGGTGAGTCGTTGCAGGCACCCGCAGACTTCCCCTCGACGGCCCAGTTTTGCGATGAGTTTGTCAGTCGGGCAATTTCTGCGGCCCGCACCTATAAAGCTCGTCCAGTGGCCAAGGATTTAGTGCCGGCTGGGACCAGTCGTAGCGACTTCAACTTTTCGACGGAGCGTAAACGGGTGCTGAATTCGCAACGAATTGTCCGGACTGAGGACAATGTCAAGCAGCACGAGTATACCCATCAGGTCCTTTAGGTTACAGGAATTGGCAGATGCTGAAACTTTATGGCGGAGCCCGCAGTCGGGCTTCCATTATCCAATGGTATCTGGAAGAACTGGGGCTGCCCTACGAGTTTGTCCTGCTGGATATGCAGCAGGGTGAGAATTTGCGGCCTGCCTATCTGGCGATTAATCCGGTGGGCAAGGTACCGGCGATCGTCGATGGCGATTTCAAACTCTGGGAGTCAGGGGCCATTCTGATGTACCTGCGAGACAAGTATGGTCAACCGCCGTTGACGGTGGAGCAACGGGCTGAAATCAGTCAGTGGGTGTTGTTTGCCAATGCCACCCTGGGCCCTGGCGTCTTTTCGGAGGCCACCCGCGAAACTCAATTGCCTCGCCTGATGACGGTGATGAATCATCTGTTTGAGCGCCAGCCCTATGTGCTGGGGACTGAGTTTAGTGTGGCGGATGTGGCGGTCGGTTCCCTGCTGGCGTACATTCCGCTGATGCTGCCGGTAGATTTGAGTCCCTATCCAGCGGTGACTGAGTATATTCGCCGCATGAGCGATCGGCCAGCGTTCCAGAAGGCGATTGGAGGTCGTAAATGATCCACACCCTTTACGTTGGAATCGGGTATGGCCAGGGCATATGACCGGGAACGGCAGGTGGCGATCGCTGCCGTGAAAGCCGCGGCCCAACTGTGTGAACAGGTGCGAGCCAACCGCAGTCCGGAGGCGATTCAAAAGCAGGACAAAAGCCCGGTAACCATTGCCGACTTTGGGGCTCAGGCCATTATCTGTCGGGCTATCCGTCAGGCATTTCCTGAGGATCCGATTGTGGGAGAAGAGGATGCGACCTTGCTGCGGCAGCCGGAGATGGCGGACCAACTGGCCCAGGTGACCCAGCAGGTGCAACGCCTGTTACCAGATGCCACGCCAGCTAGCGTTGCTAACTGGATTGATCAGGGCAATGGTCAGGTTTGTTCCCGCTATTGGACCCTGGACCCAATTGATGGCACCAAGGGATTTTTGCGCGGCGACCAGTATGCGATCGCCCTGGCCCTGATCGAAGACGGTGAAGTCAAGGTGGGGGTGATGGGCTGTCCGGCCTTTCCCCTGGATTGGCAACAGCCGGATCAGCATCAGGGCATTTTGTTTGCGGCGGTGCGCGGTCAGGGCGCCAGCCAGATTTACCTGGATACGGAGGCAGCACTGCCCTTGCAGGTGGTTACTGCCAACCACACGGAGGCCTTCCGGCTGGTGGAAAGTATCGAAGCGGCCCACGGCGATCAGGAGAAGCAACGGCTGGTGGCAGAGGCGATTGGTTTGCAGCGTCCGCCCCTGCAAATGGACAGTCAGGCCAAATACGGTGCGGTGGCGGCTGGGCTAGCGGTGTTGTACCTGCGACTGCCCTGGAGTAAAACGCCGGAGTATCGGGAAAATATCTGGGATCATGCGGCTGGGGCGATCGTGATTGAAGAAGCTGGGGGTCGGGTGACGGATATCGCTGGTCAGCCCCTGGACTTTGCCACCGGAGTCAAAATGATGCATAACCGAGGCATTGTGGCCAGCAATGGGGTCTTGCATGAAGCAGTTCTGGCGGTTCTGCAGCAGACGGGTTGATGGCAAACAGCGGTCAGCGGTCAGTGAGATCGTCTGCTGGCAAGCAAAGTTGAAGGATCTCTCAACTGGCTTGCATGCCAAGCAGCGACAGGCCAGATGCCTGTTGTTCAAATCTTTTCCGGCATCTGGGTTGATTTGGTTCTCTGGGATACATTGGAAAAGATGTTGAATAATTCCTCTGATAAATGAAATCAATGCGATAGTGTTTTTCGGAAACTTCGGGAGATATTTATCATGGGCTTTTTAGGCAAGTTATTTGGCAAACATGAAGAGGAGAAGGCAGCAGCAGCTCCATCCGTTTCGGTGCAGGCAGTTGCCGCCGAAAAGTCCATTCCGCCTGAAAAAGTGGGACTGGATGGTGAATTTGATGAGAGTGGTCTGGCCAAACGGGTGGCTAAGGCTCTGGATGATGCCAACATTTCCGATCATGTGGGTCTTTGGGTGGCCCAAACCGGCAGTGTGGTGGTGTTGAAGTATAACCCGGATGCCGAAGCGGTGTTGGCGCAAGCCAAGCAGGTTGCCTTGACCGTGGAAGGGGCAACGGATGTGCAGACTGTGCCCAATGCCTAGTAGTC
>CAZBTL010000298.1:0-4623 GCA_964494755.1 uncultured bacterium
TCCTGGTATCTAAAGAAATAACCTTGAGTTCTAACGGGAAGTTGTGATATGAATGCGGCCAATTCACCTGAAACCAAAAAACTTGCGGTACTCATTGATGCCGACAACGCTAACCCTAATTTGATTGGTGAATTGTTGAGGGAAATTGCCAAGTATGGCACTTCCCACGTCAAACGAATCTATGGTGACTGGACGCAACCAAACTTGGGGCCCTGGAAGGATAAACTTAACAAGTTTTCCATTCAACCAATGCAACAGTTTAGATATACGGTTGGCAAAAATGCAACGGATAGTGCGCTGATTATTGATGCGATGGATCTGCTCTATACCGGAAACTTTGATGGGTTCTGTATTGTCTCCAGTGACAGCGATTTCACTCGTTTAGCTAGCCGAATCAGGGAAGCTGGATTAGTGGTCTATGGATTTGGCTCACAAAAAACGCCCGAACCTTTTATTAGTGCTTGTGATAAATTTATCTTTACTGAAATCTTAGGGGAATCGGAAGAGTCCGGTTTCGTTGAAGCGACCGGAGAAAGGTTCCCAGAAAAAGATGAATTCCAAAGTCAATCAGTCAAGGAAAAAGGTGGTTCTAAATCTGGTAGCAATAAAAAATTAATTAAGCTACTCAAAGATGCTTATGAAGCGATTTCGTCGGAAGATGAGTGGGTCGATTTAGGGGCTTTTGGTGCACAGTTAAACAAGTTGTCACCATCTTTCGATGAAAGAAACTACGGGTATAAAAAATTGAGTGATTTGATCCGATCCACTCAATTATTTGAGGTCAAAGTTGTTCCCCATGATAACCATCCAACCGCCAAGACGATTTCTATTCGCTTAAAGGTTTCGTGAGACTATGAAAATCGCGATCGCCCAACTGAACCCCACCATTGGGGACCTGACTGGCAATGCCCAACACATTCTGGAAGCTGCCCAGCAGGCTGTGGATCGGGGCGCCGACCTGTTGCTGACACCGGAACTGTCCCTCTGTGGCTATCCCCCCCGCGACCTGCTGATGCATCCTGGCTTCATCGACGCCCTGGCCGCGACGCTGCAACAATTGGCCGGCGATCTGCCGCCCCAGTTGATCACCCTGGTGGGCACGGTGGAAGTCAATGCCAAAGCAACGGCAGAGGGAGGCAAGCGGCTGTTCAATAGTATGGCCCTATTGAGCGGCGGCCAGGTGCAGCAACTCTTTCACAAACATCTGTTGCCCACCTACGATGTGTTTGACGAAGACCGTTACTTTGAACCGGGCCGCCAACCCAACCACTTCAGCTTTCCCTTGTCGGGCTCTGCCAAGGCACCGACTCCAGATGTTCAGATCGGGGTCACCATCTGCGAAGACCTGTGGAATGACGAAGAATTCTGGGGTCACCGCACTTACTACGAAAACCCCTTTGCTGATCTGGCCAACCTGGGCATGGATTTTGTCATCAATTTGTCGGCCTCTCCCTACACCGTAGGCAAGCAGCAGTTGCGAGAAGCCATGCTGAAACACAGCGCCACACGCTTCGCCCGGCCGATCATCTACGTCAACCAGGTCGGCGGTAATGATGACCTGATCTTTGATGGCAGCAGTGTCGCCTTCAACCGTCGGGGGGAACTGATTGGCCGAGCCCATAGCTTTGACACCGATCTGCTGCTGCTCCAGTACGACCCGGAGCAGCAAGACCTGATTGCCATCGAAGCGTCCACCATAGCTCCTCTGCCCCAGTGTGAGGAGGCGGAAATCTGGTCTGCCCTGGTGCTGGGGGTGCGGGACTATGCCCGCAAGTGTGGCTTTTCCAAAGCTGTTATTGGGCTGAGTGGCGGGATTGATTCGGCCCTGGTAGCGGCGATCGCCACCGAAGCCTTGGGCCCAACCAACGTCCTGGGGGTGTTGATGCCCTCCCCTTTCAGCTCTGAGCACTCGGTTCAGGATGCCCTGGCGCTGGCCCAGCAAATTGGCATTGCCACCCAGACCCTGCCCATTGGTCCCCTGATGCAGACCTACGACCAGACCCTGGCCGATTTGTTTGCTGACAGCGAATTTGGTATCGCCGAGGAGAACATCCAGTCCCGCATCCGGGGCAACCTGCTGATGGCGATCGCCAACAAATTTGGGCACCTGCTGCTGTCCACCGGCAACAAGTCGGAAATGGCGGTTGGCTACTGCACCCTGTACGGCGACATGAATGGCGGTCTGGCGGTAATTGCCGATGTGCCCAAAACGCGCGTCTATTCTCTGTGCCACTGGTTGAATAGCGGTCCCACCTTTACCCACCTGCCCTGCCGCACCCCCCTGATTCCCCCATCGATTCTGACTAAAGCCCCCAGTGCCGAATTGAAGCCGGGCCAGGTCGATCAGGACTCCCTGCCACCCTACGAAGTGCTGGATGACATCCTGCTGCGGCTGATCCACCAACACCAGACTCCGGAGGAAATGGTGGCGGCTGGCCATGACCGGCAAACCGTCAATCAAATCATTCGCCTGGTCACCCAGGCCGAGTTTAAACGCCGCCAGGCCCCCCCCGTTTTGAAGGTCACCGATCGCGCCTTTGGCATGGGCTGGCGCATGCCCATCGCCTGCCGCTGGGTGCTGGCCGCAAATCCGACGCCTGCCTGACGGGGGCCACGGAAAACGGTGCCGGATGCTCTGGGTCAGGCGTTACAACAGAGAGGCTGTACAATAGGGCTACGTCAGCCACTCTACATGGGATGACCAGAGCCAGAAAACCGTTGGCATCAGGGAATGGGAGCGGCTTGCTTACCATTCGGTTCTCTGCAGATTAGGAGGTGTTGCCATGGCGGATTCGTCCCTATTCCCCTTGCCAAAGGCTGTCCCTATGCCTTCAGCCAGTTATTGGCTGTCTCAGCTAGATCCAGGCAATACCCTGGCAACCGCCCAACCGATCACGGTCTTCAACCTTGCCCAAAGCCAACAGGTCAGCCCCTGTGACCCTACAGATATCTATCAGTTCACTGTTGCCCAGACCGGAATTTTTACGGCCACCCTGCAGAGACTAACTGGCGATGCCGATATCCGTCTGATCCGGGATGCCAACGGGGATGGAAATTTTCTGGATGATCCGGGCGAAATCTTGGCCTGGCAGTGGGAACGGGGCACTAACAGCGAAACCATTCACAGCTTTCTCAGTCCCGGCACCTATTATCTGGATGTCTCCAATTACAATCGCCAAACCGTCCACTATTCCTTCACCACCAACTTCACCCCCGCCGACAGTGACCCCCGCCAGTTTTCCATTCAAGTCAACCTGGCATCTGGCTTGGAGGGCTTGAGTACAGCAGCCCTGACCGCCATTACAGATGCTGCCCACTATTGGGAGGAGGTCATTGCCGCCAGTCCCTTTGAGGGGCCCCAAATCCTGCCCATCACCCTGGTGGGGGCATTCAGTACGGAGGACTATCTGGCTTTTGGAGGTCCGTCGGCCCTGGGCTATGACGCCAATGGCCACATCATGCCCACTGCTGGGAACACCACCCTCAATACCCGCTATCTGGAGTGGTATAACCAGAACCCCAGTGCCTTAGCTTCCCTGATGCGCCATGAATTTGCCCATGTGCTTGGCTTTGGCACCCTCTGGAACTACTATCCCGAATTAGACCCCAGCCGAAGGTTGGTGGATACCGCCACCGCCACCTACCGGGCTGATACCTATGCCGGTTGGGCCTATGGCGAACTAGTAGGAACCTACCGCCAGACAGCGGTTCCGGTTGACACCGCTACTTGGCAGCACTGGGATGAGACCACCTTTGATCAGGAGTTGCTGACGCCCTTTACGGAAACATCTGGCATCAGTGAACCCCTGAGCCAACTGACGATCGCAGCTTTGCGGGATCTGGGCTGGACTGTGAATTACGGAGCCGCCCAATCCTATAGCCTGCCGACTGGGTGAATGGCGCCTAGGAATTTCTACAACCCATCGACCAACCCTACATTGCTTCTGTGCAGAGTTATTTGTATCTGGAGTGCAACTGGCCGCGGTGGAGTTCGCGATCGCCTGCCGATGTTGCCCGATATTCTGGAACGGCTAGCATCACCGGACGCAGATAACCTTTGCTACCTTACCGATCGCCTTGCCGTTCCGGTGCATGCGGTTGTTAGACGGTTCTCCCGAACAACCTAGAACCACGATCGCTACAAATTCCTGTCAAGCCGAGTTAAGTTTGGCAATTTGCTGATCATGCAGAGGTCGTAGATTTAGGCGTAGAGACTGTATTAGTAATTAGTAAATTGTCGAAATTCTTCGAGGGTGGGTTTGCTGGCTTGATACCGCTCCAGCATGTAGTCGCCGCTGCCAACTTCGAGTTATTGAAGAAAGCGCAACATGCCAACGACTCCAAGCGAATCGATCGGAGCTTTGCAGCCATTTTTCCTGATTCCGGCTTGTTTCATGGTCTGTATTTTCCTCTTGCAAGAGTTCCATTAACCAAACGACTGGATTTTCAACCGGGATAGTCACTATTTCAGAATACTGCTTGGCTTTTCGCAGCAGGCGATCGGCGGTGGTCAGGAAAATATCGGCTGACGCTGATTGAGCAAATGCTAGATACAAGGCATCGTAGAGCTTAAATTCTAGCTGCATCAACATGAATTGTGGGTTTTATGAGGCAGTTTTTAAT
>CAZBTL010000299.1:0-4595 GCA_964494755.1 uncultured bacterium
CAGCCACCCTAGTGTCAAGAACCCTGATGCTGGAAAAACGCGGATGAATCAAATGTGGGCTATAAACTGCTTGAATCTAGCTAGATAGCAATGGTCGCTCAACCCAGTTCTGACCTGACCCAGGAAAAGCGGGGCCGATTGCAGCCAATGGCCTACGCCATGATGGTGGGGGCGATCGCACTGGCTTGTTTTCTGTCTGCCCATGTTGTCATGGAAGTGCTGAACCTGGGGCTGACCGTCTCGCCGGTTTGGGTTCCGGCTGGCATTGCCCTGGCAGTGCTGTTGCTCTATGGCCGTCGAGTCTGGCCAGGAATCACCCTGGGCGCCTTGCTATTTGCCCTGTCCCTGGGCGCATCCGGGCTGGTTGCAGTCGTTGCCGCTTTGGGTAGCACCCTGGAAGCCTTGTTAGCTCAGTGGTTGTTGCAGCGCTGGCACTTCCACCCTTCTCTACGGAAGCTGCGAGACGTCCTGAAGTTTATTGGGCTGGCGGTTTTGCTGGCGCCAACTCTCAATGCCACCATCAGCAGTGTGAATGCCGGTCTGGCTGGGTTAACCCCCTGGTCAAACCTGGGGTTGCACTGGTGGACCGTCTGGATGGGAGATGGAATGGGCATCCTGGTGTTCACACCACTGCTCCTCCTGTGGCTGGGCAATCCCCTAACGGCTCTGCCAGGGTTGAGTTCCCGCTTGCCCAACTTACAAACCCAACGACAACTGTGGCAACGCACCGTGGAAGCGTTGCTGTGGGCCATCTGTCTGGTGGGCGTTAGTTGGCTGGTATTTGAGTCCACACCCGATACGGCGATCGCCCGCTATCCCCTGGAATATCTGCCCTTTCCCTTCATTGTCTGGGCGGCCCTGCGCTTAGGTCAGCGAGCCACTGTACTGGCCAGTCTGGTGGTCTCCGTCATTGCCATTTGGGGAGCCGTGCATCAGACCGGCCCGTTTATCGGCAAGGCCGAAGGCGACCTAGTCCAGACCATTTTATTGCTGCAGGCATTTATTGGCGTTATGACCGTGACAGCGCTGGTTCTCTCTGCCGCCGTGAGTGAGCGCTGGGACAGTGAGGAACGGTTTCGCAGCATGTTTGAAGGAGCCGCGATCGGAATTGGACTGGATGATCAGCAGGGCCGCATTGTCGAAAGTAACCCTGCCTTGCAAGCCATGCTGGGATATAGTCGCGAAGCCTTGCAAAACATGACCTTTGCTGACTTTACCCATCCCGATGATCTGACTGCGGATATAGAACTGTTTCAGGAAATGCTAGCGGGACAACGAGAATCCTATCAACTGGAAAAGCGGCACCTGCGCCAGGATGGTCAGATTGTCTGGGTGCGCCTCACCAATTCCGTGGTGCGGGATGAAGCTGGCAACCCTCGTTTTACCATTGGCATGGTGGAAAATATCACCACCCGCAAGCAGGCAGAAGCAGCTCTGCAATTGAGCGAGGCCCGCTTTCGGGTCATAGCGGAAACAGCGGCCTGCGCCATTGTGGTTTATCAGGGCAGCTTTTTGCGCTACGTCAATCCAGCCATGGAAACTATCACCGGCTACTCGCGGGAAGAACTGCTAACCATTCCATTCTGGGAACTGGCCCACCCTGACTTTCGAGATCTGGTGCACCAGCGAGGGCTGGCCCGTCAGCAGGGGGAAGCGTTGCCCAGTCGGTATGAAATCAAACTGCTGACCAAGGACGGTCAGGAACGCTGGGTAGATTTTACCGCTGGATTGATTACCTACGAGGGCAAACCGGCCGGTCTGGCCACAGCCTATGACATCACCGATCGCAAACTAGCGGAAGCCAAATTGCAACTGGCTGCCGAACGGGAACGGTTGCTGGCCCAGATTGCCCTACGCATTCGCAGTTCCCTGGACCTAGCGGAAATTTTGAACATCACGGTGGCAGAAGTCCGCCAGTTTCTCAAAGCAGATCGGGTCTTCATCAGCCATTTTGGGCCTGGCGGCCATTGCCAGATCGTGGCTGAATCCGTTGCTCCGCAGTGGAACTCCCTGATGAATTGGGTCTCGGAAGAACAAGCCACCCAGGAAGTCCGGGCTCTGTTTGCCCCCTACATAACAGCAGCCGATTCTCTGAACCGCCCCATCCGGGTTGTCAACGACACCAGCCAGATTGAACAAACACCGTTCCTGCAAGCATATTATCAATTGGCCCAGGTGAAGGCTGGAATCGGCGTCCCCCTGCTGGTCGAAGGAGAGATGTTTGGCGTATTGATTGTCAACCAGTGCTCCGGTCCCCGTCAGTGGACTTCTCTAGAAACCGATTTACTGCAACAACTGGCCACCCAGGTGGAAATTGCCATCCAGCAGGGACAGTTGTATGAAAAAGTACAACGGTTGGCCAGCAGCCTGGAAACGAAGGTGGAAGAGCGCACCACCGAACTGAAACAGCGCATGCAGGAATTGCAACAGTTGAACCAGATCAAGGACATGCTCTTGCATGCTGTGTCCCACGACCTGAAAACACCGTTGCAGGGCATGTTAATGGCCCTCAATCGCTTGCAGAGTCGCTGTCAGGGGTCAACCATTTCCCTGCCGGCCTCCATGGTGGATTGCATGATCCAGAGCTGCAACCAGCAACTCAATCTGCTGAACTCGCTGATGGAACAGCACTGCCAGAATGAAGCCCAGATGGTTCTCAAGTGTGAACCGATCGCCCTTCCAGCCTATCTGACAACCGTTCTGGACTCCTTGCACCCCCTACTCAGCCAGAATCGGGCCACGATCATCAACCACCTATCGCCCGACCTGCCGCCGGTTCAGGCCGATCCAACCCTCCTCCGCTTTGTTTTCGAACAATTACTGACGAACGCCGTCAACCATAACTGTCCAGGCGTGACGATTACTCTGTCGGCGATCGCCCTACCGCCAGAGACCCTGCAAACCCTTGGCTGCACCCAAACTGGAGGCCAGGTTGCCCCCACCCCCATGCTCTACTGCACGGTAGAAGACAATGGCACTGGGTTATCGCCGGAACAATGCGATCGCCTATTCCAGCTCTACGTGCGGGGATTAGACAATCCCCATCGGACAGGTATTGGCCTGGGACTGCAGCGCTGCCACAAAATCATTGCCGCCCACGGTGGCCAAATTGGCGTCATCAGCCAACCCGGTTGCGGCTCTACCTTCTGGTTCACCTTACCCTTAACATAGGCTAACAGTAACATAGGCTAACAGTAACATAGGCTTACAGGATACCCTGCTCGACCCAGGCGCCCCGTCCCTTCAGCTCCGACAACAACTCTCGGGGCAAGCCAGTATGACCATCCAGCCGAGTCCCTTCCACATTGGCCCCCGCCAGTTTCGTATCCTGCAAACTGGCCCCCCGCAAGTCAGCATGACTCAGATCTGCTCCGTACAGATTGGCCCCACTGAAATCCACCTTGGTCAGGCTGGCCCGTCGCAAATCCGCATGACTGAGGGTTGCTTCCCGCAAGCTAGACAGATCCAACTTGGCGCCGGTCAAAATGGCCCGTCGCAGATCGGCATGATCCAAATTCACCCCAATCAAACTAGCACCCGTCAGGTTCGTACTCAGCAATCGGGTACTGACCAGATAAGCCCCGCTCAGATCAGCATTGATCAGAGTCGCCATACTCATTGTTGCATCCAGTAAATTCGAGGCAGTCAGATTAGCACTAATCAGATTGGCTTTGCTCAGGTCAGCACTAACCAGGATGGCATAGGACAGATTAGTGCCAATCAAATTGGCCCCTGCAAGAGGAGCCGCTCGCAGATTCAGGCCACTCAAATTAGCAGAGGAGAAGTCCGTCAGCGGATCGAGACCCGCCAGTTTGGCCAGTTCAAAAAAGTCGTCAGTCTCTGCCTCTAGAACGCACTGAATTTGTTCTTGAAGTTTTTCGAACGATTCTTCATTCATGGTTGCAAGCTGCCTGGTTGGCATGGGGGCGTTCCTCCAGGGCACTCGTTCAAAGGGGACTACACCTATGGCTGTAGGCGTTCCGCAAGTCCGGCGGCTGAATAGGACAAAGCACCTGAGAGCATGCTCAGGCTCAACGATCCAATACCACTCTAAGACTCAATCGAGAACTCTTGGTTTGAGGACTATTGTAGAAAAAACCCAACCCGCTTCCGATGATTTGCACCAGGGAAGCAAGGTGTTCCGGATCACAGAGTCCAGCCTCATTGATTGAATGCAAAATTGATTAATCAACCTGATGCCACACCCTACCGTTTCCTGGTTTGCCATCGAAGCACCATCTGCTCCACCACGACCCGTTTAGCTGGACTGATCCCCTGAGGCAGAAGCTCCTCCACCAGAGCTTTGACATCTGCCCGCAGATCCGGTTCCGTCGCCTTGGCTCGCGAATGACCTGACTCATACGGCGAGTGCGTCATGACCGAGGATGGTTCGTGGGGTGGCAAATATTCAGGTTGCAACATGATAACAGCAGGGGTGAAAGGGCAATGGAGGATGGCTAGGTGCAAACTGAGAAAAGTCAACGTTGGCGAGCACACAACGGCTCATTTTCAACTATGTCAAACCGAACAATGGCCTAGTTCATCGAGTTTAGGGTAGCCAGCCCGAACATCATGGGAACCAGCCAGTAACATTG
>CAZBTL010000300.1:0-4581 GCA_964494755.1 uncultured bacterium
AAAGCCCCTTTGCCAACAGTGAAAGCATTGTCAGACAGCTCCAAATACACCCCAAAATACACCACCCGCGCCAATTTTGACCGTCAGCTTAAACGCATCCAACACGATGTTTTGCGGATGGGTGCATTGGTGGAAAACTCCTTCTGGCTGGCTCGTCAAGCGCTATTTGAACGGAACCTGCAAGCGCCAGAGTTGATTAGTGTGCAGGATGATCAAATTGACCAGCTCTACCGTCAAATTGAACAGGACTGTGTCAGTTTGATTGCGCTCCAATCTCCAGTGGCTCAGGATTTACGCCTGCTCAGCGCCTTAATGCAGTTGATCCGCGACCTGGAGCGGATTGGCGACTATGCCGAAGACCTGGGGGAAATTGCGGTGCGTCTGTTTCCCTATCCACCGCCGCCGGATCTGGCTCAGGTCCGCACCATGTGCGATCGCTGTCGGGCGATGCTGGCCATGAGTTTGGCGGCTCTGTCCGATTTGGATGCTGAGTCCGGTTTGGAGATCAAGCTGCGAGACGACGCCGTCGATCTGGACTATGAAATGCTTTATAACCAGTTGGCCCAGCAACGGGATGTTCCCGGTGTGATTGAGCCGTTGGTGTTGATGATCCTGACCATCCGCCATCTGGAGCGCATGGCTGATCACGCCACCAATATTGGCAAGCGGGTGGCCTATATTGTTACCGGAAAACGTTGAACTGTCTGGCGCTACTGGGAAACCGCATACTGCACCAATTGTCCTAACCGACGCCGCAGGGTTTCTAGACCCAAGCGATCGCTGGCGGAAATGAAGACCGCCTGGGGATATTCTTCCTGGGCGATTGCCATCGTTTCACCAGAAACCTGATCGATCTTATTGAACGCTAACAGGATGGGCCCTGGAACAATCGGCATGCGGGACAAAATTGCCATGACCGAGCGGATCTGGCTCTGCCAGGCCGGATGGGACAGATCCACCACATGCAGCAGGGCATCTGCTTCGGTTACTTCCTCCAGAGTGGCTCGGAAGGCATCCACCAGAGAGGGAGGCAACTCCTGAATAAACCCTACGGTATCCGTCAGCAGAATTGTCTGGGGGGCTTCTGTCTCCGCATGGGGAACCACCAGCCGACGCGTAGTTGGATCCAGAGTGGCAAAGAGTTGGTCCGCTGTGTAAACTTCGGCACTGGTTAACACATTCAGCAGTGTTGATTTACCCGCATTGGTATAACCAACAACCGCCACCGACGGCACGTCCCGGTGCTGCCGCCGTTGTCGCAGACGGGCTCGATGGGCCTGCAACTGATTCACCTCCTGTTGCAACCGGGCAATCCGTCGCTGGATAGCTCGTCGTTCAGTCTCCAGCTTGGTTTCACCCGGTCCCCGAGTGCCAATGCCACCCCCCAGTCGGGACATGGCCTGACCCCGTCCAGCCAACCGGGGTAGGCGATATTCCAGTTGGGCCAACTCTACTTGCAACTTTCCGGCGCCAGAACGGGCCCGCTGGGCAAAAATGTCCAGAATCACCTCCGTTCGGTCTACTACCCGGACTCCAATCCGAGTTTCCAGGTTGCGGACCTGGGCTGGTGAGAGATCGCGATTAAACACGATCAGGGAAGCCCCAATCGTCTGGGCCGTGCGGGCAATTTCCTGCACTTTGCCCTCTCCCACTACGGTCTGAGGATGGGGACGAGACCGCTTCTGGGTCAGAGTTTCCACCACATCGCCGCCAGCGGTTTCCACCAAGCGGGCCAGTTCTTGCAAGCCATCTTGAAACTGGTTCGCTGTTAAATCATCCGTCATCAACCCAACCACGATCGCCCGGTCCTGTTCCCGGTCGATTTTCCGGGCAATATATTCCCGTTGAAACTCCTCTTCCAGCGCTTCCACCAACCGGAAAAAGTCCTGGCTGCAGAGGTCGTCCAGCGTTAGTTCAGGAGAAATGGTCCAGTTTGCCTCCGGATGGGGCACCAGATGGGCCAGAAAGGCTTGTTTGATATATCCGGTGGCGCCTCCACCCCGTCGTTGAAACCCAGCGCCGGTTAGGGTCAATACAGCCAGCGCATCCAATCGCTGAATCGCCATTGCGGTTAGGGCCGACTCACCGGGTGGTTCCAACTTCATCTGGGTGGCCAGACAGCGAATGCCACTTAATCGTTCGTCCCCATAGCGGGGTAGTTCCAGCGGTGGAATTTGGGTCTGTCGGGGAGTGCCGACCCCCACTCGCACGACCTGTCCCCGGCGATTGACGTAGACACAGATAGGCTGGTTAATTTCCGTGCTGATGGCCGCCAGCCGCTGGGCAAATTCCGGAGTCGTGATGCGATCGCCCGGTAGCCGCTGGTGATACAACCGCTGCAACTGCTTCAGTTGGCTGGACTTCAGCCCGTGAAGATTGCCAAAAACGGTCTCGATAGGGCACCTCACCAAACACAACTATGCCATTTTAGCCAATTGCATCCTTCCCTGGGGGCTGCATCCGTTTGCCCCACTGTCCCAGACAGTTCTGGGCTAGTGTTCTGTCAAACCCTAATTTTAAGGTGAACCCATTGGCTCGTAGTCGGCGCTTTAGCGCTGAAGCGCTGACTACAAACCCTAATTTCTAGAGTTGACGCTGCACTAGGCTGCGCTTTCCTGCTTTCCCAGTTTCCCTAGTTCCAATTCCACACCCTGGCGGCTAAAGGCCCCGCCCCAATTCTGCTCTCCGCTTCTTTTTACTCTTGCACGGCTTTTTGTACAGCTTCTTGCACGGCTTCACTGGCGGTTGCCACTGGTTGAGTAGACGCTTCGATTACCGGTGCATTTCCCTGCTCCAGTTCCGGTAGGGGGGACTCCTCTTGGCGCGCGAAAGCCCAACGCAGCAGGGGGGGCGCCAGAAACGTGGTCAGGATGACCATGACAATAATGGCTGCTTCCAGCGGCTTGCCCAAAACGCCGCTGGCTGACCCGACGGAGGCAAATACCAAACCTACCTCACCACGAGGAATCATGCCAATCCCGATCGCCAGCCGGTTAATTCCCGGTTTGCCGAACACCGCCAAGCCTGTCACCACTTTACCGACAAGAGCCACCAGGATCAGGAAGGACGCCATAATCAACCCTTCCCGATTCTCTGGCACAAAGGGATTCAGCACGCTGATATCGGTGCGGGCACCCACAACGACGAAGAAAACGGGCACCAGCACATCGGCCACTGGAATCACCTGATCCTCTAGTTGCCGCCGTTTTTCGGTCTCAGCCAGGATCAGGCCAGCCGCAAAGGAACCGAGAATGGCTTCTAAATGGATGATCTGGGCGATATAGGACAACGTAAAGGCAAAGATCAGGGAAGACAGCAACAGTTGACCCCGAGTTTTCAGTCCATCTACCAGGGTGACAAACAATGGGCTGAGCAACCGTCCCAGCCAGATGGCGCCGATCAAAAATACGGCGGAACTGACAATTAAATAAATCACATTGCCAATTTCAACCTGGCCGTTTCTGGCCAGACCGGCAACCACAGCCAGGACAATAATGCCCAGCACATCATCCATCACGGCTGCGCCAATGATGATCTGACCTTCGCTAGAAGAGAGGCGCTGTAGTTCGGCCAGTACTTTGGCGGTAATGCCGATGCTAGTTGCGGTGAGGGCCGCCCCAGCAAAAATGGCGGGCACGGTTGGCACCCCAAACAGCAACACCAACCCCACAGTGCCCAAGACAAAGGGCGTCACCACTCCGACAACCGCTACTGCGATCGCCTGGGGACCGACGCGCAATAATTCCTTCAGGTCCGATTCCAGCCCAATCTCAAACAGCAGGATGACAACCCCCATTTCCGCCAGAACGGAAATGACCTCACTTTGGTGACTAAAAACAGTGGTAAACACTGCTGGACTCAAATCTGCTGTCAGGTCCAGCAGTTTCATAATTAACGAACTGGCTTCTCCGCCAGCTTCGGAAAAGGTGAGCAGGTGTAAAGCGGAGACCCCGATCACCACGCCTCCCACCAACTCACCCAGAACCGGTGGCAGGTCGATGCGGGCGCAGATTTCGCCGCCGATTTTGCTAGCCAGATAAATGGCGACCAAACTGATCAGAACGCCAGCCAAAACCAGGGGTGCAGCTTCGGCTTCGGTGGTAGTGGCCAAGAGAGGCTGGGGATTAACCAGGCTGAGGCCGACAGAAAATGCTTGCCAATTCATGCAATGAATGTGGGGTGTGGAATGATCATTCTCTCCACTTTACAAGTTTTATTACGGCTGGTTAAGTAGGGGCTTCGCGTGCAACCCCCATGCCGCACTTCAAAATGTGGTATTTCGTATTTCAAACAACGCAATCATGGTTTCAGCAATCAGGCACAATCTGTTTTCTCAACAAGCAACCCTAAATGAGTCTCGCGTTGAGTCTTAAAAAATAGCCTACTTAAACCCCTTCCAAAGGCTGATTTCAGAAAATACTCGATCGCCTGTGAGCCATCCGGAGTGTGGAGTCGAACAGCCCCAATGTACTAATTAATCCGACTGACGACCCCAGGGTGCGGATGCAGAATCATTGAAGCAGTCTGGTTTACTGCTTTGCTGCATCGGTTTACTGCTTTGCTGCATCGGTTTACTGCTTT
>CAZBTL010000301.1:0-4561 GCA_964494755.1 uncultured bacterium
TATCTACCCGGAGAATGTGACCGTTGGGTTGGAAGCAGCGCCCATCTGTGATTGGGTGACGGGCAAGTTTGTGGTCCAGGTGCAGGAGGAAGCCGATCGCAATTCAGTGCTGGCAATCGTGGTGGAACTGGCGCCGGGAATCGTTGCCAGCTCGGACAAGGAAACGGCGATCGCCACCGCCATTCGCCATCATCTCTGCCGTCTTAACAGCGAATTTGCCAACTATGTCCCTGCTGAATTTCAGTTGCCTCGCATCACCCTGCGATCGATGGCCGATCCGGAGTTCTTTACAGTGGGAGTTAAACATCGCTACACTCGCCCATCCACCCAATGATGAGGACTTCAGACTTAACGCCGTAGTTTTTGCCCCAACTTCCGCAGGAATTGGCGGGTTTTGAGCTGGGTCAAGCGCCAGGGGGTGAGGCTGGGAATACTGGCGGGATAGCGTTCTTGGTGATCAAAAAATTCATTTACCTGCTCTAGAATCACCGCTAACCGTTGCAGAATTCTTTCTGTCCGGTAATCCGCCAGCAATGCCTCCGATAAAGCTGGAAAGGCTGGTTTCTGGATGGCGGACAGGATGCGCTGCAGATCATAGTCCACGGAATAACAAGCAATTTTGTGGCAGTTAAACCCAGGGTCTAGGTAGTCGGCCAAGGCGCTGTTCACGCTGGAAAATACCTGACAACCGCAGGCCATAGCCTCCATTGGCGGCAAGCCAAACCCTTCGCTGACGCCTTGCTGGGCCCAATATTCGGCTGAGTCGTAGAGATATATTTTGGAGCGATTAAATAAACCGGCCAGGTCTTCCACGAAGGAATCAATCACTGATACCCGACACTGTTGTTGCAGAGTTGGTAACAGTTGATGTTGCACATAGTCGGAGGTTTTGCGGGTCTGAACCAGGACATCAATGTCCCGTGGAATGTGGCGATCGCAAAACTCATCTGAAATCTGGTTGGGCAAGTAATAAATCAGCGAATTGGGTGATTGTTGGCCCCAGTAGCCCATCGTATTGCGGCTGACGGTAATAATTGGCATACTGGGTGGCAGTCGAAATCCGTAACCGGCACTGTGGGCATGGTAAATTACCGGGTGGGACTTCAAACGGGCCACCAGTTTGGGTACATCAAATCCCCAACTGACAACAAAAATTCCATTTTGGAACTGGCCGGGCTGCAGCAGGTCATCCAGAAACAGGGTGTCTTTTTCCCGTTGGCGGTAAGTAACAATTTCGGCCTTACCAACTTGCTGGACTAGCTGGACGGTCTTGAGTTCGGCGAATAATCCCCCGCAATGATAGGTGCGGCTGGTGCCAGGTAATAGGAAATAGAGTTTCCGCATGGAGACAGGCTGATCTTACAGGGGCTCATTATACAAAATTGCCTCTGAACTACTGGCAACACTCGGCGGTATCTACTCCCATGTTTCTAGAGCTGTATAGAGATATCTTGTGATATCCAGCCATTGGGGGGCGGCCCCCCAATCCCCCCAAATGCAGGGGACGACTGCGTCCCCTGCAACCCCTCCAGATGGTCTTATTGGTGAGCAGGAAGGAGCGCTTCGCATGGGTGGGTAGCGGCAAATTTTCGTTTTTCTGGGTTCTTTGGAAAATGGTGATGATCAAACCGTAGAACTCTGGTTGGACGACCTTCCCCTGTTCAGGTTTCTGGTTCGGTTGGCAAAATATCGTAACTGCCGAAAATCTTCAGGGTTTCTGTATAGTCCCGCATTTCTTGCAGGGTTGTCTGGACTTCTGGTTGACGGGTATCTCCTTCCAGGTCGATGAAGAACAAGTAGTCGCCGAGCGATCGCTTGGTGGGCCGAGACTCGATCTTACTCATGTTGAGGTTATGGTTGGCCAGGATTTGCAATGGTTTCACCAGGGCGCCAGGCACATCATGCACGCTGAAGGCAAGGGAGGTATGAGCCCCGCCGGGTGAGGGTTGCAAACTTAGCACCCAAAAGCGGGTGCAGTTATCCGGGTGATCATTAATGGGACAGGCCAGAATCGGCAACTGATACAGTTCGGCGGCCCGCTCGGAGGAGATGGCGGCAATGCTGGGGTCGTCTTCCAAATGTTTCAGGGCTTCAGTTGTGGAATTGCTGGGAACCAGATGGGCTTCGGGCAAAAACTGTTCCAGCCATCCCTGACACTGGGCCAGGGCCTGGGGGTGGGAATAGACCGTCTGGATCTGCTCAATCGCCTTTGCCTGAGATAACAGCGCATGGCGAATAGGCAGGATCAATGCCTGTTGAATTTGCAGGTGATCCAGTCTCCAGAGGGTATCCAGGGTCATGGCCACGCTCCCCTCAACTGAATTCTCAACGGGCACGACGGCCAGATCGACTTGGTGGTCTGCGACTGCCCGTAGGGTCTGGGCAATGCTGGGATAGGGCTTGAGTTGGCTCTCCTTGGCTGCTGTCTGCCGTAACCAGTTGGCATAGGTCAGAGCGGCGGCTTCCGCATAGGTTCCAACTGGACCCAGGTGGGCAATGGTGAGGGCCATAACGGTTGATCTCTGCAATATCTGTTGCGGTTCCAGGCCCATCATCGCATTGGATGGTTGCCTTGTTTCATCTTGCCTCAGTCCCAGGGAACCCAAACATGAGAACATTGACCAGTTGATTTGTCAGCACAAAAGCATCTTGAGGCAAATCCCCAACAATTACGGTCAAAGATCATGCGACGGTTTGCGGAATGCCCAGGATTTCAGCCAGCAGGATTCGATCTTTTTCGTTCACTTGCAAGCGGCCATTTTCGATGTCGCGCACCCAACTCTGACTTTTACCCAACTTTTCGGCCAGAGTCCGTTGACTGAGCTGCAGATTCTTTCTGGCGGTTGCAATCTGCGAGCCGGAAAGGGACTGTTTGGATGGATGAGTTTTCCGGTTTTTCGACTTTTTCCGGGAGACTTTGGGCAATTTTTGCACCCAGTCCGCTGGCAGATCAAATTTGAGCAATCGGGCATTCATTAGCCGCTGCCACTTGTCACGGGGAGCCGCATCCGTCAAGCGAATTTCACGACTGCCGTCACTGATCCAAAACTCTAGGGCTGCTTCGGCATCATCTGGCAAATCAGCCAGTTTTACCCACAGCGGTTGAATTTCAGGTGGATAGGTATCCGGATCAAAAACCGGCTTGAGTTGATAGGAATTGAGGGTTTCCAGATCGCTTTCAAACGATCGCATCAATCGCTTCCGCTCTTCTCGTCGAGCAGAGGCTTGGCGCAGCCGCTCTTCTCCATAGGCAATCCGCATCAGGGTTGGAACTGTGACCCGTTGTTCAGACCCCATGCGAGCTTTGAACAGGAGCCAGAGCATCATCCGGGCTGCACCTTCGTGTTGCTGCCAAATGCTCATAACAGTCGTCAGCAGAGACTTGGGCAGGGTTCCGTATTGATAAAAGGTGGTTCTTTCTCGGGAGCCTTGCCGGTTCAGGAAAAATTGGGCCCACTGACCAGCTTGAATGGTAAAGGTTAGGCCAGTTAAGTGCTTGCAACCCAACTCGTCTTCTTGAAAATGATGCTGAGTTGCAATTAGATGCCACAGGGGATCTTGTTGCAAGTTGATCTTTTTCAGTCGACCCTGGGGTAACCAGTTAATACTGACTAACAACTGGCAGGGTTGTTCAACCAGGTCCTTAATCAGGGTTAACTTAGCCAACTTATTTAGATCTTTGCGCTTATCCAAACCCAAATAATCTGAAATTTCCTGATCATTGAGTGTAAATGTCTCTTCCCAGGGACGCTCCAGGCCGGTTGCATAGGCGGCAAAGATGAGGTGTAAACAGGCGGATCGAATATCCCAGTTGGCGATCGCCGGTTGGCTTGCCTCTGCCTTCAGATCCGCAGGTTGACAGGGCAAATGGCTCTCTGCAATGCAAAAGGTAATCTCTCCTCGAGTCCCATTCACCGTTCGTCGATAGCACAGGTTGCCGCTGGCATCCGGTTGCCAGAGTAAAGATTGCCGTTGCGCCAGCACATTGCAGGCTTCCCAAACCACAATGGCTGAAGCAAAGGGATGGGTCTTGCCGTTGGCAAACAGATTGGGGCTGGTGCTGACCGTGGTGTCAACTTTGCATCGTCCCTTTTTGGCCTGCAGGGGCACTGGCGGTAACTCAATGGGGCAAACAGACACACATTGGGGCCGATCAAAAAATCCCTCACAGTTGTTGCACAACGTCGGATCGATCCACAGTGTATCCCCCTCCGTTTTGATCGCTCCCGTGGGACAGACGGGAAAGCAAGTATTGCATTGAATACAGCGATTTGTAATCGAGTAAGCCATTGCGCTACAGGTTAAAAATCAGCAGACGTGCCAAAGCACTGCCCCAACGGCAGGCCTGGTGGTCACCTGGAAGGCAATCAAACCTCTTCTTGCGTCTCCTAAGATTAAAGAGAAGTGAGCACTAATACTGTTCAAAGTAAGCGATCGAACAATTCTTCAGAAGTTTTTTATAATCCCTTGAAACACCTCTGCTAAAAAGCTCTGCTCAGTCTTTCGGACTATCCGTTTAAGACGGAACAAGCTTAGAGGATACCCAAAGGCTGGTAGGTTT
>CAZBTL010000302.1:0-4525 GCA_964494755.1 uncultured bacterium
CATCAGGCCCGTCTAAAAACCATCGCTCATACTGATTATCACGATCAGAAATCCACCACTCGCAGGCAATCCAACGGTTACAGTCCTATCGATTGAAATACAGCCTGAGCATTTCAAAAGCTTGCGATTGAGTTTACCGCATCTTTCACTGGAACACGAAACTTGCCGTAGCTCTGATTGAGACCTGGAAACTATCAATTTCACTTTCAAGGAGAATCCCAATGAAAAAGCTAATCTATGCTGCAACCGTAATGCTTTCTTGTCTGTCTTCAGTTTCAGTTGTTTTAACGGGTGCTGCTGCGTTTGCAGCCCAAGGATCCTGCCCGTCGGTTTCAGGAACCACTATTACGGGTGGTTCGGTTCAAGCAGAGTTGGCCATGATCGCCCAATGTGAATCATCCAGACCAGCGGCCATGTCAGGAGCAACCATGACCCTATCACCAAACCAGACATCGGGTTCATCCCCGACTTATATCAAAAAAGCTGGTTCCCCTGGCAATGACTCTTATCCGGCCTATTGTCCTTCACTGCCGCAGGGCTTGCAGGCAGATTCGTTTGTAGTCCGCGAAGCTCTGCAAAGATGCCTGTTTGGTTCCTAGGGCGTGTTTTAAAAGTCGGTCAAAGCCCCATTCCTTCCTACAAGGAATCAAGGTTTTGAGAAGGTTTCAAAACAGACCCTAATCACAAGAGAACAAGAGACCTTTTGTAGCAGTTGCATGGCAATGTTCCTGGCAAAAGGTCTCTTATCTTTAGTCAAGATTCAAGTCATGATCGCAGCCAGTGCACCCAATCCAGGTGAGATCAGGTTATACCAATTCTCTTTAATGATGAGCCTTGTCTGACCCCTCCCAACCTCCCCTTGGTTCTAGCGTTAGCGGCGCGTAGCGCGGGAGGTGCCGCAGGCGGTGGGGTAAATTCTATGCAGCATCAGATTAAATCGGTATTAGATGGGATAAAAAGCTTATGCGGGGTAACTACAGGATGATCGATATTGGACTAACCCACATTGCCCTGCCTGTCAGCAATCTCGATCGCAGTATCGCTTTCTATGCCAGATATGCTGATATGCAGGTTGTCCATCGTCGGACTGATCCGCCAGCGACTGACGTGGCCTAGGTCACACCGATCACACCCGTCCTTTTGTCATCGTCCTGATTCAAAAAACTCCCACCGAGCCGATTCTCTCTCCGATCGCCCATTTGGGGGTTGGCTGTAACAGCAAAGCCGAAGTAGATCGCCGCTGCGCCCAGGCGCAAGCCGAAGGGATTTTGCAGATGGGGCCCACTGATTCAGGCCCGCCAATTGGCTATTGGGCATTTATCTAGGAGGCAAGATCCCAGTGCGGTGGTCAAAAACCGTTTCATACGTCACTCCAAAAACGTTCAAGAAATATCAATCTGTCATCAGCTAACAGCCAACCGTTATTCTGCCTCACCAATCAGGGTAAAGGCAGCCCAGTTAAGCGGGTCGGCATATTTTGCTTTGGTCGTCAGCATCGCCTGACGTAGGGCCCGGGCTTTGTCAGGAGTGGTTTTTAGATTCTTGTAAAACTCAGTCATCAGCAAGGCGGTAGAGTCATCCGGAACTTTCCACAGGGATACCACGATGCTGGGCACGCCTGCCGTAATCAAAGAACGGGATAATCCAATCACGCCATCGCCGGTAATCCGGCCCCGGCCAGTATCACAGGCCGACAGCACCACCAGTTCCGCCTGCAGTTTCAAGTCCAGAATTTCGTTCGCTGTTAACAGGCCATCGTTGGCCTGACCAGTGCCATCGGGAGCCAGGGCGATCGCCCCGGGTACTCCCAGGCCGGTAAAGTCGTCCAGTAAGCCGTGGGTTGCCAGATGGAGCAATCGACTGGCGGGCATTTGTTGCACAACCGTCGATTTGCGGGCCTGACTGCCGGTGATGGCTTTTGTCTGCAGGATCTGCGCGATTGCTTCCGCTTCCTGTTTGGCTCCGGGTAAATCGCTTAACTGCTGCAACGGTTCTCCAACCTGGGTACGAATTTTGGGCATGGTTGGATCGCCCACAATCAGGGTGGCTGACCGTTGACGATTGACTGCTGACCGCTGCTTGCGAGTTAACTCCAACACCTGAATTGACGGCGCCGTCAGAATCGTATGCTGCTCAATCAGAGATTGACCGTTGCTGCTCTGGAGAGCTGCAAACGGCACCAGAAAGAGCACACCCTGGGGGATGAAGACCACTCGCTGTTTTGGATCGGCAGGCAGAAGGTCCGCGATCGGCTGAATCAGCAACTGGTACAGTTGGCGTAGACGTTGGGTTTGGCGCTCCTGATCCTGACGCCTTCTGGCTTCACTGGGAACCACAACAACCTCGACATCTCGGCTCCGTGCTCCAATAGAATGGCGTGTTTGCGCGACCAGATCTGACAGAGATGTGGGGAATGATCGGAGATCGACGGAACGAAACGTCAGATTTCCGGTAGGGCTCACAACCCAGATATAAAGCTTGCGGTCATATTCATCTTGAATGAGAGAGTATTCCACCAGGGTGGCTTGCTCAGTTTGTGCAATCTGCTTGATTTGGGCGATCGTGAGGATGGGAATCTGCTCAACTGGTTGGTTATTCGATAGCCGCTGGGATAAGAGCTCGATAAAGGCTCTGGCCCGTCCCCGTTCTGAAATTTCCAGTGCTCGCTCGTACTTGTGTTGATTGACCAGCACTCTTTGCAGATTATTGTAGGCATTCCGCTGGGTATCAATCAAAGCCACCTTATTCAGGTTACTCAATCCACTGCGGAGTGACTCCTGAATCTGAATAGAGGCGTACAGAGACGATTCCGCTTCCGTCAGTTGTTTAGCCCCGGAGAAGGCAAGTCCCAAGGTGTTTAGAAAATCAGCTTGACTTTGCCGATCCTGCAATTGGCGAGCTTGGGCGATCGCCTGTTGGGAGATTTGAATGGCCTGGGGATACTTCTGTTGCGCCAGATAAGCGGTGCCCAGATTACCCAGGGCAATCTCAGCACCAAATGGATCGTTGATCTGTTGACTAACTTTAACCGCCTGCTGCAGCCAGTCAATTGCAGGTGCATAGTCTTTTTTATCCAAATAAATACTGCCCAACCCACTTAAAGCGGTTGCAACTCCGCGTGGGTTTTTGATCTGCTTCGCCAATGCCAAGGCTTGTAGCATCCAGTTAAGGGCCTGGGGAAAATTCCCGAGGGACTGATAGACGATGCCCAGGTTGCCCATGGCAATCATCAGGCCTTCGCGATCGTTGCTGCGTTTGGCAATGTCTAAGGTGCGCTGATAATAGGGCAAGGCTTTTGGAGACAGACCTAACGAGTTGTAAAGGCTACCCAAGCCATTCAGGGCATTAATTTGATTTTCCGGATCTCGCAATTTATCCGCAATAGATAGGGCCTGTTCCTGGGATTCCAGCGATCGCTGATATTGCCCCAGGCCCAAATAGACATTCCCCAGCACAATCAGAGCACGGACCTGGGTGTAGTCATCCTTAATCGCTTGACTCAGTTTCAGCCCCTGTCGAGCCAACTGCTCGGCCTGGGTATAGCGCCCCAGATAAGCGGACGCGCCGGCCAGATTGTTCAAAATCCTGGCCTCATTGGTGGTGTCCTTTAGCTTTCGCACCAGGACCAGGGCCTGCTGCCAGGAGGAGATTGCCGCTTCCAACTGTCCAGTTTCTGCTTGCTGCAGTCCTTGCTGATACAGTCTGGTTGCCTGGGCTTTGAGAGCATCGTTGGATTGGGCAACCATGACCGACTGGGAAAAGCCAGGGAAATCAGTAACCCAACTGACTGTCAGCACCGGCAGGCTGAGCAGACACAACAGAATCTTGAACTTGGTTGCAGTTGATGGAAGAGACATGGCAATGACCGTTATGAAGTGGATTGGGTTTTTCAAACAGTTCAAAACCGCCGACAGAATCCACCGCTCCAGTGAGAAGTTTGCTACTCCGCCTCGCCGATTAAGGTAAAGGCAGCCCAATGGAGCGGATCGGCATACTTTGCTTTGGTCGTCAACATGGCCCGACGTAGGGCCCGGGCTTTGTCAGGAGTGGTTTTTAGATTCTTGTAAAACTCAGTCATCAGCAAGGCGGTAGAGTCATCCGGAACTTTCCACAGGGATACCACGATGCTGGGCACGCCTGCCGTAATCAAAGAACGGGATAATCCAATCACGCCATCGCCGGTAATCCGGCCCCGGCCAGTATCACAGGCCGACAGCACCACCAGTTCCGCCTGCAGTTTCAAGTCCAGAATTTCGTTCGCTGTTAACAGGCCATCGTTGGCCTGACCAGTGCCATCGGGAGCCAGGGCGATCGCCCCCGGCACCCCCATCCCTTTGAAGTCATCCAACAAGCCGTGGGTAGCAAAATGAATGAAGCGAGCGGTGGACATCTGTTGCACCACAGTTGATTTCACGGCTTGTGAGCCAGTGATGGCCTGAGTGTTGAAAAGTTTGGCAATTTCTATGGCTTCCTGTTTAGCTCCTGGTAAATCAGACAATTGCTTGGGTGGCTCTCCAACCTGGGT
>CAZBTL010000303.1:0-4515 GCA_964494755.1 uncultured bacterium
GATCGAACGACACATCAACCTGAAATTTGAACCGTTCGCCTGATTCAGAGGGTGTTTGAAAAGCTACGCATCAACCACACCTGGCAATATGAAACGCCGAAACAAACGAGAGTTGCACCGTGTCACCTTGTTGCTCCAGTACCTGGCGTAATCCCGCAAATAGCGGTTGCTTCTGGGCTGGCTCCAGTTTCAAGTGCGGCGAGTAGGTATTCAACAACATCAAATACTGATCGACCGAATACGTGACCTCAACCTCACAGTTTCCCCCAATCAGGTCCTGAAACTGGCCTGATTCGGTCACCATCTGGCCAATCTGATCCAGAATCGCAACCTGGGTCGCCCGATCCTCATAGGGACGATTCAGGGCTGGCGCGTGGATCTGATAGACCTCCTGCAATTGCTGATAGACCTCATATCGGGGTTGCAGTTCTTTATTCCAAAGCAAGATCAGGCATCCATCGGGACGTAAAGCCGCCGCAGCCTTGGCATAGCCAATCTCTGGGGGAATCCAGTGAAACGAACTGGCTGCCAACACTGCATTGAAAGCTTGGGGCACTAAGTCCCATTCTTCAAAGGAACAGTTATGCAGTTCTACCTTGGCATAGGGTTGACAGGTTTGTTGCGCTAACCGACAGAAATCAGGATTGGGTTCGACACAAACCATCTGACAACCCAACGCTGCAAAAGCAGGGGTGGCGATCGCCGGGCCGCATCCCACTTCCAGCACCGTTGAAGCGGAGGAAAGTTGGGCGATTTCCACCACTCGGTCGATCACTGCTTGGGGATACCGCGGCCTGACCTGCTGATAGGCCACGGCGGCGGGTGAATACCAATACTTCCGTTGTTCCAGCGCCTTGCCGTAACACTCATCCCGCAGAATTTGCTTCAGATCTTTCATACAATTAAAAGCTGTTAATCAAAAGGAATTCAGATGCGTCGCCTACGACAGCAGGGAAGCACTGGTTGTCTCCTGGGCATAAAGGTCACGGCCAACCGTCGTTGCCAAATCGGGTCGGCCCGCTTCAATCAAGGCGCGATCGCGAATTCGGCACGAGTCGCAACGGCCACAGGGTTCACTGCCGCCCTGATAGCAGGACCAGGTCAGCCCAATGGGAATTCCCAACCGCAAGGCCCGCCGCACAATGTCCACCTTGCTGTCCAGCACCAGGGGGGCAACCAGCTTGGGTGCGTGTCCTTCCAGACCGGCCTTGGAGGAAAGCGTGGCCAGATGTTGATAGGCTGCCAGATACTCCGGTCGGCAATCGGGATAGCCAGAATAGTCCACCGCGTTAATGCCCAAATAAATGGCGGTGGCACCCTTGGCTTCCGCCAGAGAAAGGGCGATCGCCAGAAACACCGTGTTCCGACCCGGCACATAGGTGATCGGGATGATGTCGGGATGCACCCCATCCGTCGGCACAGCCATTGTCTGATCGGTGAGGGCAGAACCGCCCCACTGGCCCAGGTTCACATCCACCAAGAAATGCTCCTGAATCCCCAACTGCTTAGCGATCTGTTTGGCTGCCAGCAATTCCCGGTCATGGCGCTGACCGTAGTGGATTGACAATGCGATCACCTCAAACCCATCGGCGATCGCCTGGGCCGCAGAAGTTGCTGAATCCAGGCCACCGGACAATAACACAACCGCTTTAGAGGCACTCATGCTTCACCTGTTACTGGATGTTCAGAAATTTGTGGGTTTGCAAACTGACGCGCCACTCCGGATGGCTGAGAACATACTCAAAGATCACTGCAAAACTATCAGGCGATCCCCATTCCGGCTGTAGATACTTCAAGGTATGGGGCGGCACCTTGGCTGCATGGAATTCAGCCCACTCCAAATCAGCGGGGTCCGCCACAATCACCTTGAGTTCGCTGACCTGGGGATAAATGCTGGCGTGGGGCGGCTTGGTCTGCTTGGGCGAAAAGGTGACCCAATCAAAGCTGCCACTAAAGGGATGGGCTCCAGACGTTTCCAGGTGCACGCGCAATCCCGCTGCCTGTAGCCCCGTACTCAAGCCAGTCAGATCATGCATCAGGGGTTCACCGCCGGTAATGACCACGATCGCGGAATGAACCGCCTGTGCTGCGGCAATCAGATCCGCAACCGGGCGTTGGGGATGACGATGCACATTCCAGGAGTGTTTGGTGTCGCACCAGGGACAGGCAACATCACAGCCCGCCAGGCGGATAAAAAATGCATTGGCGCCGCTCCAGGCGCCTTCACCCTGGACGGAGTGAAATGTTTCGACTACCGGCAGCCTGGCTGCCTCAACTGGCTCCAGACTCGATGCAGGTGTAGTAGAAATCAGGCTGATCATGACACTGCCTCAGTCATCCTCGTACTCAACCCAGGAATTGGGGGTCTCTGATACTGCCACCTTAAGCTTGACCCCATCTGGAACTCTTTTCTTAGTCTTTTCATAAATGTACTGGGCGATCATCTCAGCCGTGGTGTCATAGCCTTCCGGCATCACTTCATTGAGCACAGAATGATCCAGTCCACCCTTCAGCATGTCCTGCTTGGCCCAACGCAGCGTCCGAAAATCAGCCACCATCACCGGATGGGGACAAAACTCTGACTGATACAACTGATGGGCGATCGCCTCAATCCGGACTGTGTAGGTGTGCCCATGCAGCCGCCCACAGGGGCCATCATAGTCCCGAATCGAGTGGGCTGCATTAAAGCTAAATTCAGTGGTTACTTTCCAGGTCGGCATGCCGCAATTCCTAACGAAGCTTTCTCAGTTTAGCGGTGGCAACAACAGGATACCTTTAGTGGATGTCTGAGTGGATGTCTGAGAGGTTCCTGATGCTGGATCAGAACTATCCAGATCCCCCTAAACCCCCTTCAAAAGCGGAACTTTGGACCCTGTTTCCCCCCTTTCTCTAGCGTCAGGACATTGCTGATTCCAGGAATGAAAAGGATGCTAGATGCTTGATACTTCGTTTCAATTCATCCTGCTTTTCAGCAACGCCAGCGTCAGCGGCGCGTAGCGCGGGGGCTAGGGGGGATCCTGAAGTGGCTAAGATCATAGACTATACCTTTTCAAACCCCCTCTTGGTAGCCCATCCATTTATCCCCTAACTATTAGGGTAAGCCGCCTGAGAAAAATCAGGCATGCTGTTCTGGAACAATCACGCCGACCGCGATCGCGACTACCGGAGAGGACCTGGGGAGCGCTAGGGAATCGGGACGGAATTGAGCAACCGTTCCACCACCACTTGGGCCCGCCGGCCACCCGTGGCAATCATCCGATGGGCCAGCACATGGGGAGCCAAACGCTTCACATCATCTGGCAGAGCGTAGTCCCGTCCGGCTAAAAAGGCAAACGCCTGGGTCGCCCGGAACAGCGCCACCGTTCCCCTGGGACTGACCCCCAAGGTCACCTCTTCATCCTCACGGGTTGCCCGCACCAAGGTAGTAATGTATTGCTGCAGCGATGCTTCCACCGTGACCTGACTGCAGAGTTGCTGTAAAGCTTGCACCTCCTCCAGGGCAATGCAGGGCTGCAATTCCTTGTAGTTCATGCCATCTTGCAACTGATGCAGCATTTGCAACTCTTCTGCCTCAGTCGGATAACCCAAAGACAGAGACAACATAAATCGATCCATTTGGGCTTCCGGCAAAGGGAAGGTTCCCTGATGCTCCACCGGATTCTGGGTGGCAATAACAAAAAAGGGGGTCGGCACCGGCCGGGAAAGGCCATCCACCGTCACCTGTTGCTCTTCCATCACTTCCAACAAGGCAGACTGGGTTCGGGGCGTGGCCCGGTTCACCTCATCCGCCAGCAAAATATTGGCAAACACCGGACCTGGCATGAATTCGAAGATGCCGGTGCTGGGATTCCAGATGTTAGTCCCAGTAATGTCCGTGGGCATGAGATCAGGCGTGCATTGGATCCGTTGGAACTTGCCAGCGATCGATCGAGCCAATGATTTAGCCAGTAACGTTTTGCCCACACCGGGAACATCTTCCAGCAGCATGTGCCCACCGGAAATAAGGGCTACCATTACCAGACGAATGGCATCCTGCTTGCCAACAATTACATGACCCAGGTTGTCAATCAGAGTTTGAATCCGGTCTCGCATACAAATTGCCAATTTTCTACAGGTTGCCAAATAAAGAAGAAAGCTGGGAACACCTGACACAGTATGCCCTGATTCCAGATCGTAACCTGCAATTAGGCTAGCCCCGGCCCCTCACCCAGAAGCACCGACTGGTGGGGCTGCTCCCGCTAACCATGCCCCAGGCCGGAAAACCTGCTAAGCAAGAGGATCCCTGTTAGCCAATGCAGCCCCCTTAACTATTCCATTAAAAAGTCAGTCAGTATAAATGCGGTGTGATTTTCCTCCGGTTGCACGCCTGTTTGACAGTTGCCTTTGGCTGCCCCTCCTCTGTCTTAACCTACTTCCAGGCAATGTTGCCGATCCAGAACTGACCTTCAACCTCATGATGGGGAGCGACAAATCCGCGAATTCCCCGTGTTAGTTTTGCCTCCAAAGGGCTAGATT
>CAZBTL010000304.1:0-4512 GCA_964494755.1 uncultured bacterium
GAAGGAGAATTGGTTATGTCAAGGCGGCAGAATCCTATGGCAGAACGCAAACAAACTGCGCCCGGATACGGTCATGCCCTACATGGTAGGAACCACCGAGGAGGTGGAGGAGGGATGGTATTTACGCCGTTACGGAGTCCCGACTGACTAACGCCTGAAACCAGCCCAGGCCAATCTTGCCAAAAGGAACGCCGACCGTACAGCCGAGAAAGCAGATGCCTCATTGGCCGCCAGGCAATTTTTCAAGACAACGGTTTGATTCACCTCCACGAAGGCTTCCGGCCCCTTGGTCCAGACTGTTACTGCACCATTGCTGTACTTGGCCCCAGAAGCAACAGGAACAGCAGGCAAAGTGAGTTGTCCTTGGCCCGGCAGATTCGCGATCGCTTCGTCTCTAGCAGCACCTGGCTGGGGAAAGCGAACCGTAAATTGCTGGCCCCCTTCACAGCGATAGGTCGCCATCTGCCCCGTTTCACCTGAGGCGACAGAAGGGCTGCCAGTTGTAGACGGAACTGTGGGAGAACTGGCGGGAGGCGACTGGGAACTGCAGCCAACTAACAGACTACTGGTCACGCCAGTTGCAATAGCAAGGGCTGTCAGGTTCAGTCTCATAAGTCCCTCTTCACCAAAAAGCGAAATCTGGGCAATTGTAGATCGGGAACGTCCTCCAACTACTTGGTCGCAACTGGTTGAGGAAAGACGGGCGTTGGCGGAGTGCTGCCGAAGGACTGCTCTAATTGGCTGGCCGTTAGTGCTCGGGTCAAGTATAGGGCTAAATCAGTGCGCCGAATCGATGCCGCATAGGCCGCAGTGAGTAAGGGCTGATAGTCTGGCAAATTGGCCAGGTGTCGCTTGAAAAAGGCAGTACTCATGGCTTGCAGATAGGTCCGTCCGGCAGCCAGTCCAGGACCCACTAATGCTGGCGGGAAAGATCGCACATTGGCATCTTCACTGGTGGAAAAGTGGGTGCCGGGAACCATCAGCATCAGATACTTTTCCGGAGTTTTCAGCCAGAGAAAGGGGTGAATTTGATCCTGCACCACCGGAGCAATGAGATCGTTGCTGCCACCAAGCATCAGCGTCGGCACCGTAATCTGGCTCAGACTTTCAGGTCCAAAGATACTACTGGTTAAGGGATAGGCAGCTAACACCGCTTTGATCCGGCGATCGCCCAGATTGACCGATGGCTGCTTCGAGGCGGTTTTAGCAACACACTGCACCAGGAAAGACATACTTAGGGTAGGGCGGTTGTCGGTGCAATCGGCCCGGAGCCGCTGAAAATTGAGAGGCGCCCCAGCAACGGATAAGGCAGTGGTGGCTCCCAAGGAGTTACCCAACACCCCAACTTGATTGACATCGATCACGCCAGCCAGGTTGCCGTTGGCTGCAACCTGTTTCTCCAGTTCATCCAGCAAATAGATGATGTCCAGCGATCGGCTGATCAACTCCTGCGGCTCTAGTAAATCAGGCAACTTGCCAGCTAAGAACACCCGTCGATAATCCAGGTTGCTGCCCAAATGTTCCGGTGCTGCCACAGCAAAGCCATAGGAAGCCAGATGTCTTGCTAAATAGGCATAGGCATCCCGATGGGCCCCAAAGCCGTGGGAAAAGACAATCAGCGGCGCAGGTTGGGGCGCATTCTGTGGCAGATACAGATCAACTGGCAGGATATAGGAACTGGCTTCCCCAGTTTGGGTCGGGCGGGGTTTGGCGATAGAAAAACGGAGCGATCGCACCTCCACCCCATAGGGTCCGGCTTGCCGCACATCAGGCAACTGGGCCCACTCGGCTGCAGACACAGATGTCTGTTCGGTGTGAGCCGTTTGCTCGACCGCTTTCACCGCCGCTGTGCGATAGCGACTTAACACCGTGAGTTGGGCCGTAAGTTGTGTTAAATAGGGCAGATTCACCTTTGCAGTCTGGTCTGGATAGGCTCGCAGAATGTTGAGCAGGGTCAACCCTTGCGGTGCGGCCGCAGCTTGTTGGAGGGCCGTGCGGATTTGCGCAGAACTATCTTTACCGGACGTAGGCTGGATGGCTGTTCCCAGGTCTTTAATCAGGGGCTGGAATAGGGTTGTGCCACTGAGTCGCTCCACGTCTGATTGGCTTAAGGGCAGGATCGGCGTTTGCAGAAGTCCCCGCAATTGCTGCAGAGATTTGTCGTCCAGGGTTTGGGCGATCGGGGTAAACGCAGGAGAAACCTGCCCCGTTTTGGCAAACTGTTCGATTTCGTCAATGGTAACCGTAACGGTGCGATCGCCAATGCGGGTGGTGAGTTGTTCCGCACTGAAACCCGGTCGGGGATAACCAGCCTCCATAAGCCCCAGGCTGACCCAGCACCCCAGGAGCAAGCGAACCATACCCATACCCATCAGGCGATGTCTGCGTTTGACCCCAGGCCCACCTTGACCGAGAAATGATTGGTTGTTCATCTTATAAATTCCCTGAATCATCTGCAGCACCCCATCTACCCAAACGATTACAGTGACATCCGCACCAAAGACCACCCCCACCCCGTTCCATCAAGCAAGATTGAGCAGTCACTGAAAGCTTTCAAGATGGTTTCAAAATGCCGCTTGTCAGACATTTATCCAACATCCGGTGCATGCTATCATCCATTCCGATTTGACACAACTCGGACACCGAAAACCAGCGACCCGCCTCTGCATCAGACCCAGCCGCGATCGCTTGAACTTCCACCCGACATAAAAACCGAATATCGAAATGGAAGTGCATGGGGTGCACTGCAGTTGCAGGAATGGGATGGACATCTATATCAAATAACGTCATCTCTGACGGGTTGACCCTAATCCCCATTTCTTCCTCTACCTCTCGCAAGGTAACCGTCACCAGATCAGTTTCCCCCGCATCTACATGTCCCCCCGGTTGTATCCAGCAAGCCAGTCGATGATGATAAATTAAGCCGACCTGATTCGTTGCCTCAGCCACAACCCAGGCGCTGCCTGTAATATGACCGGGTTCGTAATTGTATCGATCTAAAGGACAAGGACAGGTCTTTAATAAGTCCAGGACACTTGCCTGATGAATTGCTTCTTTAGCGTCAAACGGCGTGTACTGCTGAATAAATGTAATCAGCCGCTGCCGATCAGAAGTCTCTAACACTGGCATCGGGACTTTCCTCCAGAGCATTACAAGGGGCAGGTACAAGGGGCGGAGGTTTCCAGCGCCATTGAGGGCGGATGACTCAGGCTGGCAAGTATCACCTCAAAGCAAAAACATGCGGAGCTTATCCCAAGCTTCTTGTACCGGAATAATACTCAACAACAACGGGAGAAACGGAAGCAGAGCTGCCAGCACCAAAACCTTAATCGTTTCAAAATCAAAGGGAACAATGTTCATCCCCTTGACCATGCGAAAACTGACATCCATTGCCGCCAGAGATTGAATGTCCTCAGATCCCAGTAGAGTAGTTTTCTGAGCAATGTCTTGAATCCATGTCTGGTCAAATAACCGACTGTAAGACATGCTGAGGCTGCCATACTCTAATTGTCCTTTTTCCTTTATGGCGATCAGCTTAGGAGTAAATGTAAACAGTGGAAACAGCACCAAACAGATAACCAGAAAAATATACACAAAGATAGGAGTTTTAAACTCAAATGGAGACTGTCCACCATACAAAATCAGATTCGCTAAGGTTGAGGCAATCACCACAGAACCGCAAAATATAATGACAGTAAATCTCAATTGGGCATCACCAAGAAACGCCAGTCCACCTGCGCGATCCGGGTGAGTGGGGATCAGTTGCAGCCGCAACCGAGAGACTTGCCAGAGAAAGCGAGCCCAGATGAAAAATCGCCAAAACCATCGAAAGAGCAGAAATCGATAGGCCGACAAACTGACAAAGGCCAACCACCACCCAGCTAAAGAACGGATAGGCCCCGTAGCAGAAGGAGAATAAAGCCAGGTTGAAGCAAATGCCATGTGGATAGCGTCCAGGTGGGCAATGTCAGCAACAATCACCAGGCCAATCAGTAGGATCTCTGCCAGAACCGATTCTTTCAAGCGCATGGCTTGATGAATAGCTGACTGAAAAACTGGGAACTCGTCCGCTGAGATCAAATTCTCCCGGGGAAATTGTTCTACTGCTTCCCTCAGCGTAGGGCCAATTAACGGTTCAGCCGCCAATAACAGCGGCACCACCAGCAGCAACCGAATCTGCTCCCCAATATCAAACAGAAACGGAATCTTAACGGCATTTCCGATCGCCACACCTTCAAAGGCTGACAGGATTAGTAGGGGCAGCCAACCCACCCCAAAGAAAAGGACAATTCGTTTGACCAGGGGCGTTATCAGTCCCATTCGAGAGAGTGCCCGATCCGCTGGACCACCGTGGGTCAGGGCAAACCGAGTTTTGTAAGGCAAGGAAGAAGGTGGTTCCGTCATCCAGTGTCATCCCAATTTATTGATGGCATTGTAGAGGATGAACCCAATGGGTGATCCGAATCGATCAACCAAATTCACTCATCGGACCTATAGCAATCCTATTTGATT
>CAZBTL010000305.1:0-4499 GCA_964494755.1 uncultured bacterium
AGGGTGTTTTAAGGAGGCTTTGCCCCTCAAAACAGTCTTGACAGACCACTAGTTCCGCTGAGTCGGCAGAGGGGGTATCTTCTCTAAAGCAATCAGTGCTTCCGCCACTTTCTTAACGATGGGGGCGGCCACGGTTGAACCAAAAGCATCGTCTCCCTTCGGCTCATCCACCACTGCTAACACCACATAGCGGGGATCCTGAACCGGCAGGATAGCTACAAAGCTGGTAATACGGGCATTGCTGTAGCCGCCAAACTCAGAGGCTTTTTGGGCTGTACCAGTCTTGCCGGCAATCCGATAGCCCGGAATTTGGGCAACCTTAGCAGTTCCCCCTTGTACCACCGCTTCCATCATCGGCAGAATGGTCTGGGTGGTTTTGGCCGAAAACACCTGACGGGGAGCGGGCAGCCGAGGCTGCCAGTACAGTTGCCCTTTGCTATCAAACAGGCCTTTGACCACGTGGGGAGTCACCAGTTTTCCCCCATTGGCTAATGAGCCGTGGAGTTGCAGGAGCTGAATCGGAGTCAAGGAGAAGCCCTGTCCGAAGGCGGTGGTTGCCGGTTCAATGCGGGATTCCGTAAAGATTTTCCGGTCTTTGAACTGGCCCGCTGCTTCCGATGGCAGATCGACTCCGACCCGTTCTCCCAAACCCAGTCGCTTTAACCAGGTGTAGTAGACACTAGGCTTCATGGTCTCAATGATATGAACCATGCCCACGTTACTGGAATATTTGATGATGTCGGTCACGGTAACGCTGCCACGACCACCTGCGGAGTTGTAGTCGTTGTTCTGAATCGGCCACTCGCCAATCTGAATCCGACCTTCATCATAGAAGACATCCGTCGGCTTAATGGCCCCCGTCTCCAGGGCGATCGCCACATTGATGGGTTTAAAAGTTGAACCTGGTTCGTACAGATCGGACAGAGCCCAGGTTTTAAACCGTTCCAACGGATATTTGGAATACTGATTCGGATCATAGGTGGGTTCTGAAACCAGCGTCAGCAGCGATCCATCCCGGGCATCCATCACCAGAACCGTACCCCGCTTAGCCGCGTAGGCTTTGACTTGCTCTTTGAGGGCTGCCTGGGCAACTTGCTGTAACCGCAGGTCAATGGTCAAGCGAAGCTGTAGATCATCCAGATTCAAGAAACCTGGCGGCACCTGATCGGGCATCAGGGATCCATTTCCCATCCGATTCAGCCGAATCGATTGACTGGAACGCTCCAGGACCTTCTGCTGACTCATTTCAATGCCAGCCTGCCCCTGATTGTCCGTATTAACGTAACCCACCACATCGGCCGCCAGATACTGATGGGGATAGAGTCGTTCCTGATGGGGGATCAGCTCTAGTCCATCGATTTGTAGGTCCTCAATGTGATCGGCTGTGTTTTCAGACAGGGAAAAGGCCAATTGCAAGCCACTCTCCTGTTCGTTGAAGGTCTTAACCAGGGCCTCAACTGGCCGCTTGAGCACAGGAGCCAACTTCTCCGCCACCGCCTGTTTTGATTCTTTAAAGAGCTTGGGGTGGGCGTAGAGCGTAAATACAGGCTGATCTAGGGCCAGAATGGTGCCATTTCGATCCAGGATCTGACGACGGGGAACAAATGGCTGCAGGACGATGCTTTGCTGACTTTGGGCAATTTTCTTCAGAACCCCGTGTTGCCGAACCTGAACATAAAACAGGTTCAGTGCTAGCAAACCCGTACCGGCCATCAGAACGGTCCAAACAACCAGCAACCTGAATCGGGTAGGCTCCACCCGCCTTAGGCGAGTGGGCTGCCTGAGTCGGCGGGGAACCGGCACCTCAGAAATACGGCGCGATCGCAAGGAACGATACGAACTACCCATACATCAGCTCCATGCAAAGGCTAGTAGCCCAAGGGTTTGGGTGACGTTGGTTTGGCCTGATTGGTAGCGGCGGTCGAATCAGCGGCGGGCTGCGATCGCAAAGGAGCCGGTTTCAAGAAAATCATATTGCTAGTTGACCTGGCAACCAGACCCGACCCCGGTTGTTCTGCCTGCTGGGTAATTTGATTCTTGATCAGCTCGCCAGCAGCCAGGAACTGACGCTCACTTCTCTGTAAGGTTTTCAGTTTGCGGTATTCCTTGCTCCAGAGCTGCTGGGTATAAACCGTGCTGCCGTACACCACCAGCGCTGCAATTACCAGCACAAAAGCAACCACAATCGAGGCTCGATGGGTTTGCAGTAAAACCCGCAACCAGCTAGGAATTGTCGTCGTGGATGGAAACGAGTAGAGCGTTGGGGCTGTCGGCAAATGCGGTAGCTGGGCCGAGCGATCGGTCATTCCCCGCTGGGGCACAGGTCGCAGCCGAGCAACTGAACGGGGCTGACGCTCGATCTGAGGCGGAGTCACCCGATTCCGATACATCGGATAAACAGGAGCCGAGCGAGAAGATTCCCGTCGTGGAGTAGCCATTCGCAGTGCATTAGCCATTTGCCTTACATCACTCCCACATCAACTGCACCCAATAGTTGATCTTCAACCCTCGTCTATCCTCAGCATTCCCAATAACTCGACAGCATTGCCCAGTCTTAGTTAGGACAGCAAGAAGTCGATCAACGAACTTGTCCTTATTAATTCCACCTTGTACAGCCATTAAACCCCGATTTTAAGAGAAGAACGCACAGAATAATGGTCTTCTGGGCAAACCTGCCACAATCGGCGGATGCTACCAGCGATGGGGTCACCTTCGTCAGATTGCCAAACAGGCACCTGTAAGGGAAACCCAGTCCGCCAATTTGGTGACATTTCTCACTGGCCAAGCAATCAGTCCCATGACTGGCCAAAGCAAAGCCAAGGATTACGCAGACAGTCTACAAGCATTCTTCGGGTTTGCAAACAATTCTGGTTCAAATCTTTCCTAAATTTTGGCGTGATTCCCATTATCTGGTTTTCCAACAATTTGACAGTCCGTTTGCTTGCGCCAGTGTAACAGCCAGAAAATTGCCATCGCAGGGTAGGAGCCTGACCGCAGACCTGCTGGAGACTGCTAGGATACTGAAGTTGAGATGCGCCCCATTACTTGGGCGCCTAGATAACGCTATGGCTTCTGAACAAACCGATCAGCAACATCCCCTCTGGCAGAGCGATCGCCAAATCGTGAATAGCCTGCTGAATGGTGAACCAACCGATTTCAATTTGGCGGAACTGGCTCGCCTGCGGATCCGGTATCGGGGATTTCCAGGCGCCAGGGACATTCAGGCTGATCTGGAAAAAGTTCTAAAACAGTGGAAGTTGACCGAGGAAACACTCTGGCAAAAGACCCGTGAGATTCACGCCCGGGGGCAGGTCTATCGGGGTCGCAGTGCTAAGCAAGAAGACTGGAGTTAATGGGTCGCCAGTGATGCAAGTCTGGGAAGTTGATTTTTATCGTCGCCCGCTGAACGACAGGGACGGTCGCCCCCTCTGGGAGTTAGTGATCTGTGAGCCATCCGGCAATCTGCTTCATACCGCCTACTGTTCCCAGTCTCAGGCCAATGGGAACTGGCTGGTTGACCAGTTGCAGGAGCTACAGCAACATCATCCCCTACCCGACCGTATCTGCGTCTTCCGGCCCCAGACGTTTCAATTACTGGAAGCGGTCAGTCAGAGGCTGCACCTGACCATTGAACCGACCCGTCGCACTCCTGGCTTAAAAACCATCTTGCAGGACAAAGCCCGACTGTATCCCACCCTGCCTAACTATAACGGACAAGCCTATGAACCCCTGGCTCTGGACCGACCACCGCCAGTGCCACTACCAGAAAATCTCTGGGGCGATCGCTGGCGTTTTGCCAGTTTACCAGCCGCCAGTCTCATCGATTCCTTTCGCGATCGGCCCATCCCCGTTCTGGACATGCCGGAAGCTTTATTCCCCCTGAAATTGGGTTTGGCCTCAACCATCCCCGTTCCTGGCGTGGTGATTGACGGTGGACGACAGTCCCTGCGCCTCGTTCGCTGGCTACAGGAAGTCCACCCCGTGGAGCTAAATTACATCGCAGGAGAACCGGATGGCCTGATCCTGGAAGCCGGCCTAATCTATCGCTGGATTTTGGCTACTTTTTCCGACCCGGAAGTAACCGCCTCAGCCCGTCAGTTTACCCAGCGCAAACAGGCCAGCAAGGGCCTACACTTTTTGCTGGTGCAGCCCGACGACTCGGGTATGACCTTTACTGGATTTTGGCTGTTGAACAGTCTGGCGGCATGAAAGCGGTCAGCCTAACTCCTGTGGAGTCGCTTCGCGTACAGCGGTCAGCTATCAGTGGTCAGCGGTCAACGGTCAGTAGTCAGTAGTCAGCAGTTAGAAGTTAGAAGTTAGAAGTTAGCGCTTCGCTCTCTACGCTGCCCTGCGGGAAGCCGCTCCACGTCTACCCTCTTTACTTCTCTCCCTATCTCCCCACTCCCGTTCGGCTGAGGCTTCGACGGTGAGCTCAGCCGAACCGCGCTCACAGCGGAAGCCCACTCCCGACACCTTCTACCCCTCCACTCCCCTTTTCC
>CAZBTL010000306.1:0-4467 GCA_964494755.1 uncultured bacterium
CGTAGTCGGCGCTTTAGCGCTGAAGCGCTGACTACAAACCCTAATTTCTAGAGTGGACGCTGCACTACTCAAGTGATTGGTTAAGGTGGGCGATGTCGGTGTCCTTTTCAGCCTCCCATGCCAAGGTGCTTTGGTAAAGCCCTTCTGGTAAAGCACCGATGATGGTGCGTTGGCATGCTTGGTGTGCTGATTTGCTGTCAAGTCCTGACAATTTGTTAGGGATTTCTGCCTCCTCAGTCTTGACAGAGAAACCTGTAACCCTTTGACGCAAAGGGTTGAAGCGCTGCTCGACGCCGTTGTGCAGATCAGGCGTTGTACTTGACAGGGCCGAAGTCTTTCTAAGAGGATGGGATGCGTCATTGCAAGAATTGCAATGATGTCGTCATTCACAGTTATCAAAAAATCATGGGGCGCGCCAAGAAGGTTGTACTGGCTTATTCCGGTGGGGTTGACACTTCGGTTTGCATTCCCTATCTCAAGCAGGAATGGGGGGTCGAGCAGGTCATTACTCTGGCGGCGGATTTGGGCCAGGGGGACGAGTTGGAGCCAATTCGCGAGAAGGCCCTCAAGTCGGGTGCCGATGAATCCCTGGTGATTGATGTCACCGAAGAATTCGTGCGCGACTATGCCTTTCCTTCAATTCAGGCGAATGCTCTGTATGAAAATCGTTATCCCCTCTCCACGGCGCTGGCCCGTCCTCTGATTGCCAAAATCCTGGTGGAAGCGGCAGAGAAATATGGCGCTGATGCGGTGGCCCATGGCTGTACGGGTAAGGGGAATGATCAGGTGCGCTTTGATGTGTCGATCGCAGCCCTGAACCCGGATCTGAAAGTGTTGGCGCCGGCCCGTGAATGGGGCATGAGCCGGGAAGAAACGATTGCCTACGGGGAACGATTTGGCATTGCGGCACCGGTGAAAAAGTCCTCTCCCTATAGCATTGACCGCAATCTGCTGGGCCGCAGTATTGAAGCTGGTCCCCTGGAAGATCCCTGGACGGAGCCCCTGGAAGAGGTTTATGCCATGACCCGGGCGATCGCGGACACCCCGGACCAACCCGAATATGTGGAGATTGGCTTTGAGCAAGGAGTTCCTACCAGTCTGAATGGTCAAGCACTGGGGCCAGTGGCGCTGATCAGTCAGTTGAATGAGTTGGTGGGCAAGCACGGAGTTGGCCGCATTGACATGATTGAAAATCGGTTGGTCGGCATCAAGTCGCGGGAAATTTACGAAGCTCCAGCTTTGCTCGTCCTGATTCAGGCCCATCGGGATCTGGAAAGTTTGGCGCTGACGGCGGATGTGTCTCACTACAAGCGGGGCATTGAAGAAACCTTCTCCCAGATGATTTACAACGGTCTCTGGTACAGTCCTCTGAAGGCCGCCCTGGATGCCTTTATTCAAAAGACCCAGGAGCGGGTGACCGGCACGGTGCGGATCAAGCTGTTTAAGGGCAATGCTACGATTGTTGGTCGCAAGTCAGAAAATTCCCTCTATGCGCCTGATCTGGCGACCTATGGGGCAGAGGATCAGTTCGATCACAAGGCGGCTGAAGGCTTTATTTATGTCTGGGGCTTGCCAACCCGCGTCTGGTCCCAAAACCTGCGTAAGTAGTTCCTGGTATGGTGTTACTGCCCATCCGGCGTTTTCTAGCAGACTTGCTGATTGCAGTCCTGACGGTTACGCTGATGATGGGTTGGCCTATTCCAGTTGCTGCTGCCATGGTTGCTTCTCCTGTTCTGTTGACTGATCCGTTTTTGCAATTGCCGACGGAGGATTCGGTCCGGGTCGTCTGGTTCACTGAGTTTGCCGGTAGCCGACATTCAGTGTCCTTTGGAGAAGGCTTCCAGCAGATCGCGGTGGCCACTACGACCCGACTTAGCCGGGTTCGAGAAGATGGGGATTCAAAGGTTATTCCTGCCTGTGAGCAATTGTGCGATCGCCCCATCTGGCGCCATGAGGCGGTCGTCACGGGCTTGCTATCGGGCCAGCGTTTGCCCTATCGAGTAACCAGCGTTCGGGAAGATGGCCTGGCGGTTACCAGTGACGAATTTTCCCTAGCGGCCAAACCGGCTGCGGGGACTCCCCTAAAAATTTTGCTAACCTCCGATCACCAGTTGAAACCAATGGTTTCGGCCAACTTGCAAAAGGTGGTGGAAACCGTAGGCCAAGTAGATGCGGTCTGGTTTGCGGGTGATCTGGTCAATATTCCTGACCGAGCTTCCGACTGGTTTGATGACGCTGAGGGAGGAGCCTTTTTCCCAGCTTTACAGGGAAAGGCCCATTATGATCTGAAAAAGAATGGCATTCAAACGCGCTATCGGGGTGGGGCGCTGATTCAGTCCGCACCGCTGTATACGGCGATCGGTAACCACGAAGTGATGGGCCGCTTTTCCCAGGAGAAAAGTTTGGATGCCCAGTTTGATGATGCCGTGCCACTGGCAGTAGCTGAGCAGGTGTATGAAGAGAAGGCGGCCTATCTCAATCCAGATCAGGATGCAGCCACACGGGCGACCTGGTTGAAAAACAACTCGTTTAACGTCGATACTTACGAAGAGATTTTTTCCTTGCCGGAAAATCCCTCTGGCGATAAAAAATATTACGCGGTTACCTTTGGCGATACCCGTCTGGTGGTGCTTTTCATTACCAATATGTGGCGATCGCCCAATTTGTCAGCCGAAACTCGTGGCCGATACCGGGAGCGACAGCAGGACTTCAACCACCCAGACCGATGGGGCTATGGGCAGCATATATTTGGCCAAATTGCCCCTGGAACGCCGCAGTACACTTGGCTGCAAGAGGAACTGAACTGTCCGGAGTTTCAGCAAGCCAAATACAAGGTAGTCATGTTTCACCATCCGCCCCATTCCTTAGGCGGCAATGTGGTTCCAGCTTATACGGAGTCGGTTCAGGTGATAGAGCGTTCATCCGCCGGTCAGATTACGGCTATCCGCTACGAGTATCCCCTTCAGGAAGATATGATTATCCGGCATGTCGTTCCCCTTCTGGAGGCAGCGGGCGTCCAGCTAGTGTTCTTTGGCCACTCTCACCTGTGGAACCGCTTTGTCAGTCCGACTGGTCTGCACTTTTTGGAGTCCTCCAATGTGGGGAATTCCTATGGAGCCCACTTGGGCAAAAATCGTCGTCCCGTGCCGACGGGTTTTCGCGAGACCTATGCAGCGATCGGGGATCCCAATGGGCTGGAACCAGTTGTGCCTACTCTGGCGCCCCTGCAGGATCCGGCTGGCCAACCTCTGCCCTATATCGCCAGTAATGACATTACGGTGTTCAGCATCTTTGATACGGCTACTGGCACCGTGCGCAGCTATCGCTATGACACACGGGAACCGGACTCACCAGTGATCCTATTTGACGAGTTTTCTGTGATTCGGCCTACCTGACTTCAACCCCAAATCTGACCAAGAGTCATTGTCGGGAGCCCGCGTCTTTATTAATGCAGGCCGGATTGTTTGTGTGACGACAGATTTTCTGCCACAGTGTCTTCCGGGTTCCCATGGGACCAACGGAAAAAATGACGCGATCGCCGCCAACCATCTTGACGATCTTGACCTGACAGGCTGGACAAACCTGAGTATTTCCTTCTGACAACCGACTTCACCCAATCAGAATGGATTCATTTTGGCATCAAACCGTCGAATCACCAAGAATCCTATTTCTTGATCTGACAGAGCTGCCCTTTGGCAGATAGTTCATGCCAATTGCATACCTCTGCCCTTAGTACGGGACAAAAAGCTTGAAAAGATGAGTAGGGTAGGGTTTCATCAGAATTACCACACTCATCAGGAACTCTATGAGCCAATATAGCGAATTAAAGCAAGTCCTCCAAGCGCATTTGAACTGGCATGGAGCAAGGATTTCATTTCTAGCCTTGTTTCTGTTAGCCCTGCTCAAAGTCAAAACGGTGAACTTAAAGGAACTGGGTTTGGGGTTTGGCGTAAGAGCATTACCAGAGTCAAGTTACAAGCGGTTGCAGCAGTTTTTTTCGGGATTTTGAACTCGATTAAGGGCAATTGGGTAGGCTGGTTGTGAGTTGGCTGCAACTGCCATCGGGGTGGGTGCTGAGTCTGGACCGGACAACCTGGGAATTTGGCACTCATTGCTACAACATTCTCACTTTAGGCATCGTCCTTGTGCTGGGCCATGCGAACGGGGGTATGGCTGCATCAATGGCATTCTATTGAGATTAAAAAACACGGTCGTCGGGCCAAAAGTCTGTTTCGCTTAGGTCTCGATTACTTGCGCCATTTGGTGCTCAATCCATCTCCGTCCAATGAGTCCGACTGTGTGCAATCCCTAAAACTTTTGTCCTGTACTTAGAAACCTGACACGTACTCGTCGAGAGTTGGTATTGTACTTGGCTTGAAAACTTGACCCATATCAAGCGCTTTCCAAGTGGGATTTAAGTATCACACAAATGGTCTTTCGGCTGCGTCCCTACAGATAACCTTGAGC
>CAZBTL010000307.1:0-4463 GCA_964494755.1 uncultured bacterium
TCAGATTAAATCGGTATTAGAACATTTCTGGGCAAGAACATCCTCGCCTATGGGCGAGGTTTAGAATCAATCTTCGCCAATTTTTCTCCTGAAAATCTCCTTACGACTGAGCCGCCCAAAGAATGTCAACATCGGCGTACCGCCTGAACATCGCATCAGCACTGACAAGGATGAGGTCTTCCACCTGGGCTTGGGCAATCAACAGTCTGTCAAATGGATCTCGATGATGTAAGGGCAATAAAGCCGCCCGTAAAGCGTGAGTTGCTGTGATATCTAGCGATCGCATCCCCAACTGCCCCATACGATGGGAGAGGTAGTCATCCAGTGGCTCTGGCAATGACAACTTGCCAATTGCAACTTTAATACCCATTTCCCAGATGCTAGCCACAGAAAACCACAACTGGTTTGTTTCATCAGCGATGTGTGCAATTGCCTCCTCACTCAGCCGCTCCGGATGGACAAACCACCATAACCAGCATTGAGTATCGAGCAAAAGCTTCATCCTTCACTCTCCTCAAATAATGCCAGGATCGCTTCTGGCAAAGGAGCATCAAAGTCTTCTGGCACAGTGAAACGCCCTTGATCCAGCCCTAAACTCTCGCGTCGGCTAAATGGGGCATGAAACGGGACTAGCTTGGCAATTGGGATACCTCGATTGGAAATAATGATCTCTTCCCCAAGTTCCACTCGAGATAGCAAGCGTGAGAGGTTTGTTTTGGCTTGATGAATATTGACAGTTTTCATCCTTCTACAAACTAAGTCTATTAACTTAGTTTACTTGCCGGTGTGCTGTCAGGCAAAAGCCGATTTAGTGGTCTCAGATAAGTAGTTGAACATGATAATTGGCCCTATGTCTCCTGGCTATCGCCGTCCCCCTTGTTAAGGGAGACGGGAGAGGGGTATTTGAACACCATTTTTAGGGTGTTTTGAGGAGGCTTTGCCCCTCAAAACAGTCTTGCCAGACCACTAGGCCACTGTTTCCAGACTCCAGTTTGAACAGACGTCGATCTTGCTCCCTTAGAATTTCGTCTATGCTGATCGAGAAACGCTTAACCCACTGCATCACCTTTTCGTGCTCCCCCCTGAATTCCATGTCTAATCCTCAACCAGACGCTTCCCAACCGTTTTCCCATCAGGATAGAGAAAGCCTGATGGATATTGACCAGTGGCTAGAAAATCTGCGCCGGTCGGATCGGAACTTCTACAATATGCTGGCGATGGAAATCTGGGCCATTGCCCAAACCATGGACAACCTGCTGCCAGGTTTCTGGAGTCATTTCATGGAAAATCGCCACCTGGCGCTGCAGGAATTTATCCGACTCAAACAACCGGAACCGGAAACTGCCAGTCCTGAATCGGCGGTGGAACTGAACAATGATCCATCCACCGCCCCGCCCTCAACCGATCCCCACCCACCGACTGTCTAGCTTCCCTGTGTTCCATTGCCTTTAACCCTGCCGTTTCTACCATTGGTCTTCCTCCCATGAAATCCACCGTATCTACCCTGTCTGTCTGGCAACAACTTAAAAATCGGGAAATTACCTGTGAGCAGGCTTTGAAGTTGTTGGTTGATCCGGATGGGGTTGTGACCTTGAATCTCCTCGATCCCGAGGTCAGTTACCGGTTCTGGCGGGAGTTTCCAGACCGAGAAGGGATGCCGCCTGTGATTCCGCTGCTGCTCTGGCAAAATTGTTTTTTCCTGGGCAGTCCGGTTCAAATATCGCCGGAAATAACTCGCCAGATGGGCGATCGCACCTTTACCGAAATCCGGGTCGTTCCCATTTCCGACAAGAGTTATCGAGCCTGGTATCACACCCAGATTGCTGATTACGACCGAATTAGCGCCCAACCCTTCATCAATCCCCTGACGGGGGAAGTGGAACAGGAGGATATTGGCGACTTTACGGCTGAACTGTTGGCCAATGCGGCGGATCAGATTGGCCGCATCAAGACCCTGATCTCCGGGGCTCTGCGCAATCGAGCCAGCGATATCCATCTGGAACCTTCACCCGAAGGGTTACGGGTGCGCTATCGGATTGACGGCATCCTGCGGGATATCACAACTTTGCCGCCGGACATCAGCCGCCGGGCGATCGTGGCCCTGAAGGTGATGGCCGACATGGACATCGCCGAGAGCCGTCGGCCCCAGGATGCCCGTATTGGTGAGCGGTATGCCACGGGCCAAGTGACCGATCTGGGCCTGGATATGCGGGTCAGCACTTTGCCCTGTGTCGGCGGTGAAAAAGCGGTGATCCGGCTCCTACCCCGCCAAAATCCCTTTTCCAGCATTGAGGAACTGGGCTTTACCGGACAAACGCTGGAAATTTATCAGGACTGGCTGCAACAGCCCCAGGGCATGATTATCTTTACCGGACCGACCGGTTCCGGTAAAACCAGTACGCTTTACACCAGCCTGCAAACCCTGGCTACGGAATATGTCAATGTGGTAACGGTGGAAGATCCCGTGGAGTATATTCTGCCCCGCATTACCCAGACTCAGGTACATGAGGCAGCCGGCATGACCTTTGCCGCTGGGTTGCGGGCCATTCTGCGGCAAGACCCGGACATTATCATGGTAGGCGAGATCCGGGATCATGAGACGGCGGAAACCGCTGTCCGGTCTGCTTTAACGGGACACCTGGTCTTGACGACCCTACATACCAATGATGCGGTGAGTGCGATTCCGCGCCTGAAGGACATTGGACCAGATCCGGGTTTGCTCAGCGATGCCCTGCTGGGGATTGTGGCCCAACGGCTGGTGCGGAAGATCTGTCCCCACTGTGCCGAGCCCTATGCCCCGACTGAAGCGGAATTGCAGTTGTTGGGCATCGAGCCAGAACAGGCCAGAACGGCTAAATGGCTGGTTGGACGAGGATGTTCCCGGTGCTTCCAGTCTGGCTACTGCGGACGAGAGGCCATTATTGAACTGCTAAATGTGGATGACCCCATCCGACAGATTATTTACGAAGGCAGCATCACCCAGTTGCATCGCTACTTACATGAGATTGATTTCCAGTCTTTCCGGGTGGCCGCGATCGCCAAAGTGACAGCCGGTATCACCACGGTTCAGGAAGTGCTACGGGTGCTGCCGCGCAGTGCCATGAAACGCCGCTATGTCACGGGCGATCGCACGACTCGCCGAACGGCCCACTGGCATGAAACCCGATAAAGCTCACGTTTCGGCGCCCTCTGAACTACCCATGGCGACTGGGAATCGCTGGTTGTGGCCTGGGGAAGGGGGATTTTTCGGATCAGTGCCGGTGCCTGGGTGGGATTCTCATACCTCAACTTCTGGAGCGAAACTCCACCACATCTCGTTTGACGGTGACATCATAGTCACCAAAAAAGTCATGGCCCAGCAGACCCAGTTCCAGGGCTGGGCCGCCAACCGCCACAATTACCCCTTTCACCGTGGCGCCGGACACCGAAATCGAGTTGACATAGGCGAGCGGCACTTCCACGTCGCGATCGCTGGCGGTATCCACCTTGGTCTTACCCACAATATTGACCCCCAGAGCGGCTGCCATTTCCTCCGTAATCACCGTGCCGCTAGCTCCGGTATCCACAATCATTTCAAAGGTCTGTCGGCCATTAAAGGTCACATCAATGACTGGAGTTCCCCCAGCCCGCCGTTTAATCCGGGTGCGAAAGACCTTCCCTGACTCTGGCGCGGAACGACTTACTGCCGTGCGGGGTCGGTTCGAATCGGTAGACGCGGGCGGTGGAAGGGGAAGACTAACCTCGGGTTCAAACGCGATCTGGCTGGATCTTGCCTGACGAGCCCCCTGTTGCTTGGCATAGGCCAGGTTGCGCTGATATTCGGATATTTTGGGCTGTACCAAGCCTCGATAGGGACTGTTGGGTGGCACCGATTTCAATAACTGGATAGCTTGCTGCCAGCGACCCGCCACCAGACTCCAATCATCTTGAGATTGGGCGGATTGGCTGATGTTGCGAGCGCTGTCAGCCTTGTCGAGGGCCAGTTTGTAGGGATCAGAACGGTCAGGCTGGCTGGACGGACTCGGATCCTGAGTCAGGCGATCAGCAGATTCGGGTGCGGCTGGAGCTGCGGTCACACCTGGCTGCGGGGTTGGCTGGGTGGACTGGATGGGCGGTTTGCTGCAGGCCAGGGTGCCAACCAGACAGGTGCCGGAGAGGAGAGCGAGCAGTGTGCCGGTGCGAGGCAGATTCAACATAGCCAGGAAGCCCAATACGGTGATTGAAGGAGGGACGCTTACCCAGAAGGAGCGTGGGGAATTGGCATAAACCAGCAAAGCTCAGCAGGCGTAGACAGAATACTCTGCGGTCACAATTAACACCACACCTGTTTTCTAGAGTTCCGCAATCTTGGTTCAGAATTAACAACCTGCTTTTATAGCCATCCTATTGGATTTGTGAATGCCTGGATGGGGAAAGGGCTTTGTGAGAAGGATTTCCTGCGGAAACCTTGCACAATCCTGCTC
>CAZBTL010000308.1:0-4456 GCA_964494755.1 uncultured bacterium
CTGAAACCCTGTCTGAACATGGGTTTCAATGTTCTTGTACTTCTGCAATCTGCTACATATAGCGATCCGATCAGGATTGTGAAAGGTTTCCGCAGGAAATCCTTCTCACAAAGCCCTTTCACCATCCAGTCGTTCACCAGCCATTTAGGATTGCTAGACCTGCAAGTTGTCAATTTCAAGTTGCCAATTCACAACAGTTCTTAAGAAAATTCGCTGGTTTTAATCAATAGTCTGAAACATAAATGCTAGATTTAGGATTGAGAGTATCTGAAGGTTCCCAGAAGAGAATTGAAACTTCTTAGCCTGACTGGATATCCCTGGCGACCAGCCTGGTATCTGGAAATGAAGCTTAAACGCAAGCGGCGGTCTGATCCAGCACTGTCCTGGGCGGATCGGTGTGAAGCGCCCAGTATGAGCTGACCGATCTGTAACTTTAAGGTTCGCAGGGCTGTTACGACCCTTCTAGAAGGGTCGAGTGCGCGTTATCAGACGAGCGAACTGGATCGGTCAAGCGCTCACAGAAAGTTTTTAGAGGTGGCAAGAAGCCGTTGCCTCCACCAACTATGGTTCTTCGACCTCGGTTGGCAGGGGGCTAATCCAGGCCTGGGGAAATTCCCTATCTGCTGTTAAAGGGCTGGCTCGACACCTAGTCCCCTTGAGACTTGCTTGGACTAGCGGTTGAGCCAGATGGTCATGGAGCGATCGCGCGATCGCCGATGGCTATCTGCTGCAATTCACACTGCTGAATTGCCAGCGTTTTCCTGGAAAACGGAACCCCCTGTCCTTGTCACATTCCCTTAAAACTTCTCTGGTTGGGCCAATCAGTTGCCTTCGGGTGCTGTTTCTTCTTCCTGTCTCACTTGCTTTTATGCTGTTCATCGCAATTGGAGTGTCAAAATGTCTCAACCGCTTAGCCGTAAAATCGCACCCACCCCCATACCGGCGGAGATCAGCGTCGTTAATCTGATTGACGGCTACTTTAGCGCTTACAATTCTGCCCGTTTGCGCGAGATCTGCCACCTGCTTAGCCGAGATGTTATGCAGGCTGGTGTGACCGTCGGACTCAGCTTGTCAGGCGCTATGACACCGGCTGGTTTCGGAGTGTCTGTCCTGGCTCCCCTGATCCGACACGGGTTTGTGGACTGGATAATCAGTACGGGGGCTAATCTGTATCACGATATGCACTATGGCCTGGGCCTGGATCTGTATTCCAGCACCCCTTTCCTGGATGATGTGAAACTGCGGCAGGAAGGGCGCATCCGCATCTATGACATTGTGTTTGAGTATGATGTGCTGCTGGAAACGGATGCCTTTATCCGAGCTATCCTCCGCGCCGAACCGTTCCAAAAGCGTATGAGTACGGCTGAGTTCCACTACCTGCTGGGCAAATATGTTAGGGAAGTGGAACGGCAGGTAGGGGTGACCCATTCTTCTCTGCTGGCAACAGCCTATGAGTGTGGCGTGCCGATTTACACCTCTTCTCCTGGCGACAGTTCCATTGGCATGAATGTCGCAGCCCTGGCTCTGGAAGGATCCCAACTGGTGCTGGACCCCTCGCTGGATGTGAATGAGACCGCCGCGATCGCCTATGCGGCTCGCGACAGCGGCATTCCCAATGTAGAAGGCAAAAGCGCTGCCCTGATTATTGGGGGTGGCAGCCCTAAAAACTTCCTGCTGCAAACCCAGCCGCAACTGCACGAAGTTCTGGGTCTGGAAGAACGCGGCCATGACTATTTCATCCAGATCACCGATGCCCGTCCCGATACCGGCGGTCTGTCGGGAGCAACACCCAGTGAAGCCGTCAGTTGGGGCAAGGTTGACCCAGAGGAACTGCCCAGCACCATCGTCTGTTACACCGATAGCACCATTGCGCTGCCGATTATGACGGCCTACGTCATGAGCCAGTGTCAGCCCCGGCCGCTGAAGCGCCTATATGACCGGCGAGCTGAAATGCTAGAAACCTTGCGGCAGGACTACGAAAACGCCCAAACCACCCCGATCCATCCTCTATCGACACCGATTCCAGAGGTTGAGCCAGCCAAGCGGGAACCAGTGGTTGCCACCTATCCCTGCGGCACGCCCATCGGCAAGGGGCATCGCAATGGCCATCAGAGAGGATAAGCCAGGATGCTTTCCTGATACATAGCACAGACGCAGAGAACATAGGCCCTGTCCTTTGCGTCTGCTGCGCCTTTGCAGTCAGCGTGCGGCTGATTGTCTAGGGAACGCACGGCCGGGTCATTCTACTGGATGCTGTGAGCCAAGTTGTAATTGCCCAACTAGATGTTGGATTTCCGGCAGGATCAGCTTTTCCATCGCCAACTTGACTGCATTGGTCGATCCAGGCATTGAAAAGACCAGCTTGGAGCGATGGACTCCTGCCACGGCCCGCGAAGCCATTGCCCGCGAGCCAATTTCTTGATAGCTGAGCCAGCGGAACAATTCCCCAAAACCAGGCAGGGGCCGTTCCAGCAGTTGGGCGATCGCGTCATAGGTTGTATCCCTAGGAGCAATTCCCGTGCCCCCATTCAAAATCAGCACATGCAAATCTGACCTTTGACACAGAGCAATCACCTGTTGCTGGATCCGCGCTGGTTCATCTTTCAGTATGGTGTAGTCCTGAATGTGATGTCCGGCATCTTGCAATAATTGCTGAATTAGGTGTCCACTGCGATCGGTTGCCGCCGTGCGACTGTCACTGATGGTAATTACCGCGCAGCCCAGCGATCGCGAACCCCTATCTGGATGAGGTGTGGCACTCATTCTGACTTATTGAATCCCAGGCCATGTTCTTCCGCATAGCGGTTCATAAATCGGATAAACCGCTCCCATTGCTCCTGAGACCGCATCAAATAAACCGCTTCCAGGGCTTCTGGCTGGCCGTTGATGAACTTCGCCTTAACTTCTCGAGTCACAATCTCACCTTCTTCGTCGATCAGGTACATGCCTGTGATCTCTTCCGTACTGGCGCTGCTGAGGGCCTGTGGCTTCTCAAAGTAGAATGTGGCGGTACCGCTGCTGCCATCACGGGAACGTGTCAGCCTGACATCGGGGATGACCACTTCATTAACCCCTCTGGAAAATTGGATACAAGCCATAGGTCTACTCAGATTCTTAACAGTTGGTAATCTTCTATTGTCGCATATGGGGAAACCAATCGTTCAGACTGGACAATTGGTGGAGGAATGTCTCCCATCAATGGTAACGAGGTGCGCCATTGCCGCCAGTGGGTTGCTGCCCACCTGACCGTTATCCCAACAACGGATCGAAATCCAACGGTTATCGGCCCTGGTTGAGTCTACAACTGCACGGTTTTGAGCGCGCTGCGAGGATTAAAGGTACGGATGCTGCGCAATTTCTCGTAGTACTCCCGCTCGGTGGCGCTGAGTTCCTTGGGGGCCGCAATCACCACTTTCACCATCTGGTCGCTGCGGGTTCCCTTGGGGTCTCGCCAACCCTTACCCCGCAATCGCAGGGTTTGACCGGAACGGATACCAGCCGGCACATTGACTGTCACCGGCCCATCCGGTGTGGGAACTTCAATCTGGGTACCCAGGACTGCTTCATCCGGGGCGATCGCCACCTCGCAGGTGAGATTTTCCCCATCCAACTGGAAAAAAGCATGGGGTTTCAGTTCAACCGTCAGATACAGATCACCCCGTTGGGTGGTGTAATAGGGGCTGATGCGACCTTTACCTCGCACCCGAATCCGACTGCCAGGTTTCGCACCCGGTGGAATGCGGACTTCGAACTCCTCGGTCCCCATAACTAGACGCTTCTGCACGCCATGAAACGCCTCCGATAACGTGAGTGTCAGGGTTGCCTCCATATCCAGGCTGGAACCGCCAACCGGGCCCGTCTCAAACCCATAACCACCCGGTCGGGAAGTAGTCGTGCGATATCCGGTCGCACCACCGGCTGGCCCATAACCAGCCGCGCTACCTCCCATCCGGCCCAGTAGTTCATTAATAAATTCTTCAAAGCTGCCGTAGCGGCCAAATTCAAACCCATCAAAGTCAACATTCACCCCACCGCCATAGGGCGATCGGGCCTGATCAGCTTGTTTCCAATACTGACCAAACTGATCATATTTGCGGCGTTTTTCCGCATCCGACAAAATTTCGTAGGCTTCGTTGACCTCTTTAAAGGTTGCTTCTGCTGATCGATTACCCGGATTCATGTCCGGGTGATACTTACGAGCTAGTTTCCGATAAGCCTTTTTGATTTCTTCCGCAGTAGCTGTTTTGCTGACCCCTAAAATTGCGTAGTAGTCTTTGAAGTCTGTTGCTGCCATTCACGCTCACCCCGATGCACGAGTCGTCACGCTTGGTGTCTCTATCCTACTCAGTTTGAGTTCCAAGTCTAGGTTTTCCACTATGGCAATCCTACTGATTTTTGCAGCTAGTGGGTATCCGCCACAAAGGGAAGCGATTCGGGCAGCAAACATTCCTTCCGT
>CAZBTL010000309.1:0-4424 GCA_964494755.1 uncultured bacterium
TTGTCTAGTAGGTAGATGAAGATGGTTGCTTATCCATCGATCATGCAATGCAAGATCCCCTTCCAGAGAGAATCACTGCAGCGGGGCAATCTCTTTCAGCAATTAGGAACATTTTGGTGAAGAGATTGCTGAATCCAGAATATTCGGGCATCCTGAAGGCCAGGTTTATCTCGCCTTCATAAAAGGCCCCTGGAATTTTGCCAGATTTTGATAATGGGGTGATCGGATCAGAATTACTCTCATTACAGAGCTTTACAAGTTCGATTTAACCGAGATCGCTGTTTCTATCGGTACAGACCCCAGAGGTTAGATTTTTGTATGATCAGTTTCTGCCTATAGGTTTATCTGAGTAGCGAAGAGTGCACCCCCTTTTCACTGGTCTATTCTGTATTGTCAGGGTGTACGTGATTCATGGTTCTGGGTGGAGACTAGCGGGTGAAACTTTGTTGGGCTAATCCAAGAGCAGACAATGATATCAGATAGATCAGGCACAGGCGGGCAACGGTTTCAGACGGCGATCACGGCGCTTATGACGGTGGCTGCAGTTTCGTTTCACGGTTTCGCACCAGCTTGGGCCTTGCCCCTTTCTCCGGGCGATCGGGTACGCTTGCAAACCCCTCTGGATGATGACTTGCCGCCGGACAGCCAGTTTAGACTCAGCGGGATCTATGAGGTCAACCTGGATGGTTCGCTGCAAATTCCGTTTCTGGAGCCTGTGCCTGTTGTGGGTCTGGAAGTGGGCCAGGTGGAAAAACGGTTGTCTGATCTCTTACTATCCCGCGGCTTTTTCCAGCCGTCCTATTTTCAACTGAGTCTCAAGGTGGCTCAATGGGCTCCGATACAGGTAATGGTTGCTGGTGAGGTGTTCCGTCCGGGGCGAGTTCTGATCAACCAAACTGGCCATGAAACTGACGGAGGCGCTGCCAATCGCAGTGAGCCTGGGGCTTTATCTGGGGAATATCCACCTGGGCGCTATCTGAGTGCTGCCATCCTGGCGGCTGGTGGGGTCAAGCCAACGGCTGATATTCGGAATGTTCAAGTGGTTCGGGGCAAGCAGGAACGTAGTTTCAACCTATCTGGCATATTTACGGGCCAGCCGGTTCCTGATGTGCCGCTGGTTGCAGGCGATCGCGTGGTGATTCCGGCTCTAAAGATGGCTCAGAATGACTTAGTTCGTCCGTCCCAGGTGACCCCCAGTGAAATTCCAGTGTTCCTCTCGAATTTGACAGTGCCAACCTATGAAAAGGGGGGCAAAATTCTCAACTTTGAGTACGGAACCCGTTTCTCCCAGGCAGTTGTTGCTGCAGGTTGCGCCGGTGGAACGGGTTGGACCAATGCCAGACGAAGGGTGGCACTCGTGCAAACGAATCGCTTGTCTGGAGAGACAACCGTTTTCGATCGCCGGGTAGAACGGTTGCTGAAACAGTCTGACAACGATGGGGAAAATCCCTTCTTGATGCCGCAGGACAGCGTTGTTTGTTACGATTCGACTGTGACCAACATCACGGGTGTGTTGCGGTTGTTGACTGGCATTTTTACGCCGTTTTTCCTGATTCGAAATATCTTTACCCAGGATGACTGAGTTTTCCTCCACGCCCCATGCTGGTTCGGCGTCTGCGGTGATCCGTGGGCGGGCAGTTCGCTATTTGACTGTAGGGGTACTGGCCAATGCATTTATTTGGGGGGCGGCTTTGTTTTTCCTACAGTCAGCCCCCCGCAGTTATTCGAGCGAGTGGAAACTGTTGTTGCTGGGGGGGAATGGGACCGTTGGCAATCCCCCTGGAGCAAATGGGACTGTGAGTCCCGATGCGATGGGGAGTAAGGTGTCGCAGGATTTGAAGCAAGCCTATCAGGTAATTGTCTCTACCGATTCGGTGAGAAAAGCTGCTGCCTCTAAGCTGGGGATGACGGTTAACCAGTTTGGTACTCCGAATGTGTCAGGGGTTGCCGGTACGGAATTACTGAATTTGTCGATCGCGGGTTCTTCGCCGGAAGAGGCTCAGAAAAAGGCCTATGCCTTGCATGAAGCGTTTCTGGAACGGTTGAATCAACTCCGGATCCAGCAAGCCACGGAGCAACAAACCAGTTTTGAAAATTCCCTTGGGGTGATTCGCAAGAAATTAGAAACTGCTCAGCTTAGACTGTCTGATTACAAAATTCGGTCTGGGCTAGTTGCTGGCGATCAAATTTCTCAGTTGGCCAGCAATATTGAAGTATTACGGCGATCGCGGGCTGAACTGATGGCGCAGCAACGGGACGCGGTGACCCGGTTTCAGCAGTTGGCGACGGACTTAAAAGCCACCCCGCATTCTGTGTCGGATGCCTTAGTGCTGCAGTCAGATGCGTTGTTTCAGCAATATCGCAAGGAATATAGCGAAGCCACCGCCAATCTGACTAATTTGTCAGCCAAGTTTGGTCCCAACCATCCGGTCATTGTTCGGGAGACTGCTCGTCAGGCCGCTGCGGAACAGGCGTTACAAAACCGGGCGCAGGTTTTGTTGGGACGGCCCCTGGATATTCAGGCGATCGCGCCTTTGACCTTGAGTAACGGAGCCGGAACGGATGCAGGGCGGGAAACATTATTTCAAAATATCGTAACGCTCCAGGCGGAACAGCAGGGTTTGGCAGCACGGGTGCAGGAACTGGATCAGCAAATCTTTCAACTGGAGCGACGATTAACCGTTCTGGCTCAGCGTAATTCAACCCTGGATGTTTTAAACCGAGACTTGCAAATTGCTGAGGCTGTCTTTTCCTCGGCCTTGTCCAATCTGGACGCCAACAAATCCACCATCCTTAATGCCTACCCACCGGTGCAACTGGTGGCAGAACCCACCCTACCCACATCCGCCACAATTCCCCAAAAGTCTTCTATTTTGATTTCGGCGACGCTCGCCTCCCTTTTCTTCAATCTGGGGCTCCTATTGCTCTGGTTACGCAAAACCTCTTTCGCAGAACAGTTTTTGCGGAAACCGACTTTCCCATTAGAGCGTCAGTAATTTGACATTGCTGATTCCAGGCATGAAAAAGATGCTGGATGCTTAAAAAGAAGTTTCAATTCATCCTGCTTTTCAGAAACGCCAGGAAAACATCGTAATATAGCGAGAGCTTTGGATGGAAACTGTGGTGTCTTTTGGGGGAGTGTGGTGCTGACGCAGACAATGAATCCGCTGTTGCCGGTTCCTGCCGGTCCACTGATAATCCCAGCATTTCCTGGCAGGAGCCCATTCAGCAATGAGTCAGGCGGCGTTTTCGATAACCAATCAATCGACAACCAGTCAATCTATTTCTCCCTGGTGTTGCCGACCTACAACGAGCGGGATAATCTAGCCGCAATGGTGCAGCGGTTGACCGGGTTGTTGGATGCCAAACTGGGGCAGGATTACGAGTTAATCGTCGTCGATGACGATAGTCCAGATGGCACCTGGAAGATGGCTGAGGCGCTGATGTCGGACTATTCCCAGTTGCGGGTGATGCGGCGGCAACGGGAACAGGGGCTTTCCTCGGCGATCATCCGGGGATGGCAAATTGCCAGAGGTAAGGTTCTGGGAGTGATTGATGCCGATTTGCAACATCCACCGGAGACACTAATCCAACTGCTGAACGAGATTGAGCAGGGGGCTGATCTAGCGGTTGCTAGTCGTCATGTGGCCGGAGGAGGCGTTAGCAACTGGAGTTTTACCCGTCGATTTCTGTCGCGTGGCGCTCAACTGTTGGGACTGTTGATCTTGCCCCAGGTGGTGGGGCGGGTCTCCGATCCAATGAGTGGTTACTTTCTAATCCGGCGATCGGCGATCGCAGAGCAACTCCTGCAACCGAAAGGCTACAAAATCCTGTTGGAAGTTCTGGGTCGGGGTCAGGTTGGGCCTATCGCGGAAGTCGGATATGTGTTTCAGGAGCGCCAGGAAGGAGAAAGCAAGGTTACCTGGAAGCAATATCTGGATTTCATCCTGCATTTACTGAAATTGCGCTCACGGGGGCGTATCACCCGCCTGCGGCAACGGTTTAGCTTTCCGGTCCAACGCTTTGTGCGCTTTGGGCTGGTGGGCCTGAGCGGGGTATTTGTCGATATGGTGATTCTCTATTTGCTCAGCGATCCGTCTACCCTTGGTTGGGGGCTGACCCGCAGCAAGGCGATCGCGGCTGAAGTTGCCATCCTCAATAACTTTCTCTGGAACGATGCCTGGACCTTCGGTGACATTTCCCGGCAACAGACAGGCTGGCAAAAGCGGTTAAAGCGATTCTTCAAATTTAATCTGATTTGTCTGACGGGGCTGGTGCTGAATGTTCTGTTGCTGAACCTCTTTTTTAATGTGTTTGGCATCAATCGCTATGTTGCCAACCTGTTGGCGATCGCGGTTGTAACCCTGTGGAACTTCTGGGTCAACCTGAAACTCAGTTGGCGCGTCACCCAGGTCAAATAGAGC
>CAZBTL010000310.1:0-4387 GCA_964494755.1 uncultured bacterium
TTTTTTCCACCCAGCACAAGTAATCCTGCTCATAGAGAGAGGGTTTCCGACTGTTAACCAGAGTCACAACAAATACTCCTTAATGGCTAGAAAGACGGGTTACTTAGGGATAGCCGCCGCTGGGGATTACAGTAGACTGATGGTCGATTATTTAACCAGGTGTATCTTTGCTCATTCCCTATGGTAATCGGGTTGCGTCCACTCCACATTGAACCTGACCATCAATCACCTGGGGTTCTGCAGGGGGAATTGGGGCCGCTGAGTTGCTTTCGCAGATGCCTAATAGCAAGGGAGTTTGCCCCTCTGCATCTGCACTCAAGGCCATGATTGCCCGATAACTTTTGAGTCCTTCTACTTTTGGGGTGGCGGTTAGCTGGGCTGCTGTCTCTTGCTGGAGCGCCAGTTGATAGGTGTAGGCGGCACTACGGGAAATCAAATTGGCCGACCGCTCCAGTTCTTCCAAACTGGTAGCCAGACGCTTCTGCTGTTGATAAAACGATCGCTGGGCCTGGATCATTTTTGCCAAATAGTCTTTAGCCGCTTGTTGCTGTTGGGCCCCATCAAACGAATTATCTGTCTGAATCGCCATCTGGCTACCCGCCAGATCGGAAGGCTCTGCCGATGGGCTGTTTTCCGCCGAATCGGAATGGAGCGCTTGGGAATTAACCACTACCGCTGCAATTCCCCCCAGCAGGAACGCGGTCAGAATCAGCAGACTGGAGGTGGTCAGGGCGTGGCTGTGAAACCCGCCAGGGAAACCCGATCGCCCCATCGTTGACCGAGAACGGGGCATTATTCGCCCGGCTTGCTTAAAAAAGGTCTGAGCAAACTGGCGCAATGGTTGCCAGGGAGCCAGCCATTGAACAGAGGAACGACCTGAAGCAACAGATGTAGCAGCGCCAAAAGACGAGCCGTTATTTACCCGCGGCTTGCCCTGAGCGTCTAAAGCAATTTCCTCCGTCCATGTTGGTAACGCTTTGCCCCGTTGCAGGGCCACCAATTTGACGCTGCGAATCGATTGGACACCCAGAGTGGCAAATCCCCGTCGAATGCATTGAATCAAGGGGGGGCGGTTCAATTGCTGATCCGCAACCAGACAGACATACAAACAGTTGTCCCGCAAGTAGGTGCGAGCCATCACGCCTCTGGCCTCCAGGGCCAGATTCAGCAAGGCTTCAATCGCAACGGGATCACCGGTTTGGGCTCGTTCAAGCAGATGGGGCTGCACCATAGGAACTATCAAACTATCCTTACCAACGGGAGATTGCGGGGTTTGGGGAATTTCCGTAGTAATAAAATAGCCGTAATTTTTCAGGATGGACGGCGATCTCGAAACCGTCTGTGGTTCGTCTCATGCCAGCCATGGCCGGAACTGACAAACTTTGTTCCACGATGCCAAAATTTTCAATTATAATGGAACGCATGAACTAGTTCATCCGATCTAGCAAAAGTTGAGGCTGCCATGAATATTTTTCATCGTGTGTGGGATTCTCTGGGATTGAGCGATCGCTACGACGACGAGTACGCCTATGAGTACGAAGAAGAAGCCTCCCCTGACCTGTATGCGCCAGAGGGGGCTTACCCGATGGATCGGCAGCCCATCGCCATGAACAATGTGGTGGGGTTACCCAACCGCCGGGTGACTCAGGAAATCATGGTAATGGAACCCCACTCTTTTGAAGAAATTCCCCAGGCGGTGGCAGCCCTCCGCGATCGCAAGTCGGTGATCCTGAATCTTACCCTGATGGATCCGGATGTAGCCCAACGCTGTGTTGACTTTGTGGCTGGCGGTGCGTTTGCGATCGATGGCCATCAGGAACGATTGGGAGAGAATATTTTCCTATTCACGCCCAATTATGTTCAGATTAATAGTCAATCTCCCATCAAGCCCCAGGCTGTCCAGCCACCCGTAGCAGCCCCATCTCCTTCACCTCGAGTAGCCCCCCCTGCGCCTACCATTACCTGGCCAACTGAACAGTCTCACTTTGTGCCGTAAGTTTGAAGGCGCCGTAAGTTTAAAGGATTCAGTCCCATTCAGCTCCGTTACAGTTGCGAAGCGGGCTCGACTCCGCTCAGTTTGAGCACATCTGTCAGCGTGGCGCAGTAGGTTCGCAACCCAAATGTTTCCGGCGTCACTGGATCTTGATAGGTTAGGTGCGGATTTTCCATGCAGAAACGATCCCAGGCGGCCATCCGGATTCGAAATAGGGCAATGAAGAAGTTAGCCAGTCCCATCGTCAGGGGAATCCGAAAATAGATGGGTCGATGCAGATACTCACAAGCCTCTTCCACCATTTGGTTAACGGTGACGGCTGGATTGCCAAGAATGAGATTGCGTCGATCGCCCGCCTCTGGTGGGTGATCGACCAGATACACCACAACCTGGGCAATATCCCTGGCGTGGATGAAATGGAAGCTGCCATCGGCTTTGAAAAAGCGCAATAGGTTGGCCCACTTGGTCACCTCTGCAATTCCCGACGAAATGTGGGAACGGGGCTTCTGGCTATCGCCGCCCAACACTAAGGTGGGAAACAGGGTGGTAATGCGGGGGGCGATTTCCAAGCCAGACAAGCTGGTGTAACAGAGGTATTTGGTCCGAATGTAGTCCGTACCAATTTCAGCCGCTTGCTTGAGTGGTTGGTTGTTGCGATCCAAAATGCTGGCGGTTGAGAAATAAATGACCTGCTGACAGGTGTCTGGATCCAGCAGATTCATCAGTTTCTTAGTCTGCACCACATTGGTGTCAAAAACTTCCTGCGGTCCGCCCCAAGCCGTCGCAATCAGAATGGCGCAATCAATCGTTTTCAGCAGTTCACTGAACCGTCCGATATCCTGCATCCCACCCTGCAGCACGGTAATGCCCGGGCGGGATGAGACATCCAGCTTCAATTTGTCCGGATTCCTGACCAGCAAGAACAGTTCATGGTCGGTTTCTTGAACCAGGGCTTCTGTCACGTAGTGGCCAATGCAACCACTGGCACCAGTCACGAAAATCCGTTTAGCAGTCATCAGCAGATGGGGAAAATGCAGGTTACCAGGAGCAAGAAAGGGTGGGAACCGTCAGGCAGACAAAGTCACGAGACGATCTTGCAACAATTCTTTATGTCCAACACCCAATACCCTACACCGAATTGTTACCTTCTTGCACTTGATTTGCCGCAACTCCTACTTGGCAGATACTGCCAGCAGACGATCCGCTTGCTTGGCTACTTCAAAAAAGTGAGCGGCGTTTTCCTCTGGAGTACCGGGCAGAATGCCATGCCCCAGATTCAGGATGTGTCCGCGTGGGCCAGCTTTGCGAATCGTATCCAGGATGCGATCGCGAATAAATTCTTTGGAGCCAAACAGGGCGCAAGGGTCCACATTGCCCTGAACACCAATGCTAGATCCTAAGCGCTGACGGGCTTCGGCCATGTCAACTGTCCAGTCCACGCTGACAATATCCACCCCGGATTTAGCCATCCGTTCCAGAATACCAGCACTGCCATTGATATACAGAATTAGGGGCGTATCCGGATGGGTGGCTTTGACCTGCTGCACCACACGCTGCTGATAGGGCAGGGCAAAGGTGTCATAGTCCTGGGGACTCAACTGTCCAGCCCAGGAGTCAAACAGTTGCACCACCTGGGCCCCAGAATCAATTTGATAGCGCACGTAGGCAGCAATGGAATCCGCCAGGCGCCCTAGGAACTGGTGTAACATGGAGGGCTCACTAAAGGCCATGCCTTTGATCACGGTATAGTCTTTGGAACTTTTGCCTTCAATGGCATAGGCCGCCAGGGTCCAGGGAGCGCCGACAAAGCCCAGCACCGTTGCCTGATTACCCACTTCCTGACGTAGGGTTTGCAAAATGGTGCGGATAAAGGGCAGGGAAGCTTCCGGGTCCAACGGCCGCAAGTTTTTCACCTGCTCCAGGGTGCGAATCGGTGGATCAATGACCGGGCCCCGGCTTTCAATGATGTCGAAGGGAATACCCATGCCCGGCAGGGGTGTGAGAATGTCGGAGAACAAGATCACCCCATCGGGTTGAAAGGCGCGAAATGGTTGCAGGGAAATTTCAATCGCCAGATCCGGATTTTCGGACCGCTCTCGGAAGGAGGGGTAGCGATCGCGCAAATCCCGATAGACTTTCATATAGCGTCCAGCCTGACGCATCATCCAAACAGGGGGACGATCCAGCGCTTCGCCACGTGCGGCCCGCAAAAGGTAGGGAACCTGGGTTGACCCGGTCATTGCAACGTCATCCTAGAATTTTCAGTGCATTTGTTAGCTTACCATTCTGGCATGGGCGTTTTAGTAGACCCGCCCGATAAGTTCTGGCAGAAAAAACGAGCTAGTGCAGCGTCAACTCTAGAAATTAGGGTTTGTAGTCAGCGCTTCAGCGCTA
>CAZBTL010000311.1:0-4355 GCA_964494755.1 uncultured bacterium
AATTAAAGGATTAACGCTGAAAATGTAACGGTTTGCAACGTATAATTAATATTGGATAATCTTGAAGAAAATGTAAAGAAGTCACATGCGCATTGCGATCGCTGGCGGAGGTCTGGCTGGCTTATCTTGTGCCAAGTATCTGGTGGATGCTGGATACTCCCCCCTGGTTCTAGAAAGTCGGGATGTATTGGGAGGACTGGTGGCTGCCTGGAAGGATGAAGACGGCGATTGGTATGAAACCGGTTTGCATGCGTTTTTCGGCGCTTACCCCAACATGCTCCAATTGTTGGCAGAATTGGGGATTGAAGATCGCCTGCAATGGAAAGAACATGCCCTGATTTTTAATCAACCGGAAAAACCTGGCACCTACTCCTACTTCAAAGTGCCGGATATCCCTGCTCCCTTTAACGTGATCCTGTCGATCCTCAATAACAACGACATGCTGACCTGGGAGCAAAAGCTGCGATTTGCGATCGGTCTGTGGCCCGGCGTGTTGCGGGGGCAAAAGTATGTGGAAGACATGGATCGCTACAGTCTGTTGGAATGGCTGGAGCGCCAGGGAATTGGCGAGCGGGTTAGCTCGGATGTGTTCATCGCCGCCTCTAAGGCCTTGACTTTCATTAATCCGGATGAAGTTTCTGCCACTATTATTCTGACGGCCCTGAACCGCTTTCTACAGGAGCGCTACGGATCCAAGATCGCCTTTCTGGATGGCTCGCCGACGGAGCGGTTGTGTCAACCCATCGTGGATTACATTACCGAACGGGGTGGCCAAGTGCAGTTAGAACGACCCTTGAAGCAAATCTTGCTGAATGACGATGGCAGCGTCAAAGGATTTTTGATTCGGGGGTTGAATGGGGCGCCTGATGAAGTAGTGACTGCAGACTTCTATGTTTCGGCAATGTCGGTCGATGTGGTCAAGGCTCTGATGCCCGAACCCTGGAAGCAGATGGCCTTTTTCCAAAAGCTAGAGGGACTGGAAGGGGTGCCCGTAATTAATTTGCACCTGTGGTTTGATCGAAAATTGACGGATATTGACAATCTGCTGTTTTCCCGATCGCAATTGCTCAGTGTCTATGCCGACATGAGCATTGCCTGTAAGGAATACGCTGATCCGGATCGGTCGATGCTGGAACTGGTACTGGCGCCAGCTAAGGATTGGATCAACAAGTCAGATGAGGAAATCATCGATGCCACCATGAAAGAGTTGCAGCGTCTTTTCCCCCAGCATTTGTTAGGAAATAATCCTGCTAAGCTGAGAAAATATAAGGTGGTTAAAACGCCGCGATCGGTGTATACCGCCACACCGGGGCGCCAGGCCTATCGTCCTTCCCAGGAGACCCCCATTGCCAACTTCTTCCTGGCTGGCAGCTACACCATGCAGCGCTACCTGGGCAGTATGGAAGGGGCCGTACTTTCTGGTAAGCTTACAGCGCAGGCAATTGTGAACCGCCAGTCGTCTGCTTTGTCCTCTGAAGCGGTACAATCCAGCCAATCCACTGAAGTTGTCCGTGAAGAGTTAAAGGTCTGATATGCAGGACATTTGAATTACCAGATGGCCCGAGCTTTAAAGTCACGACCTTCCCCCCCTAGCCTGCGATGTTAGCCAAGCGTTCTCAAGAAATGCTGCAACTGCCTGAAACTACCTGCACGAGAACTCTGGCTTCCCTAGAGGATGCCTACGAAGTCTGTCGTCAGATCACCGAAAAATTTTCCAAAACCTTTTATCTGGGCACGCTTTTAATGCCCGAGGAAAAGCGGCGGGCCATTTGGGCGATTTATGTCTGGTGCCGTCGGACGGATGAATTGGTGGATGGGCCCCGGGCCAACTCGACCACGATGGAAACGCTGGATGAATGGGAGCAACAACTGGAGTCGATCTTCGCCGGTAAGCCGATTGAAGATGTGGATGTGGCGCTGGTGGATACCTTGCAACGTTTCCCAATTGATATTCAGCCATTCCGAGACATGATTGCTGGTCAGCGCATGGATTTGTATCGATCGCGCTATGAAACTTTTGAGGAACTGAATCTCTATTGCTATCGGGTGGCAGGCACTGTAGGTCTCATGTCTACTTCCGTGATGGGGGTGGATGTACCGGCCAGCGCTGCCCCCTGGGATCCACAGGACAAAACAACCTATTTACCCACCCAGGAAGCGATCGCCCTGGGGGTGGCCAATCAACTGACCAATATTTTGCGGGATGTGGGAGAGGACGCCCGCCGGGGCCGTATCTATTTGCCCCTGGAAGACCTAGCTCAGTTTAACTACACCGAAGCGGATCTGTTTAACGGCGTGGTGGACGAGCGCTGGCGGGCCTTAATGCGATTTCAAATCCAGCGAGCTCGCAACTATTACGCCCAGGCTGAAGCTGGCATTCGAGCCCTCAGTCCTGATGCTCGCTTTCCGGTGTGGGCGGCGCTGATGTTGTACCGCAAGATCCTTAATGTCATTGAGCGGAACGACTATGATGTGTTTCGCCAGAGAGCCTATGTCTCCGGCCCTGGCAAACTGGTTTGTCTACCGATCGCCCGTCTGCGGGCGGCTGTCCTCTAAATTAAGGCGCCTGACAACCCGGCATTTGCTATAGCGATCCGATCAGGACTGTCAAAGGTTTCCGCAGGAAATCCTTCTTACAAAGTCCCTTCACCATCCAGCCATTCACAAATCATTTAGGATTGCGATAGGCTGGAAAGATGCGGGTTGGGTGCCCCGGTATTTTGAACCGGCCTTGACCCATTTCCCCCTCAGCCATTGACCTATGTCTGCTGTGCTTGACACTGTTGCTCCTCCCTTGTTGGGTTTGTCTCTGGCCGATTTGACGGTCTGGGCTCAGCAGCAGGGTCAACCGGCCTATCGGGGCCAGCAGTTGCATCAGTGGATTTATCAAAAGGGGGTGCGATCGCTGACCGACATTACTGTGTTGCCCAAGCAATGGCGGACAGAACTAGCGGCGGTAGCAGTTGGTCGGTCCCGCTTACATCTGCGATCGGCAGCACCGGATGGCGCCGTCAAATTCTTGCTGCGTTTGGCGGATGGGCAAATTATTGAAACCGTTGGCATTCCCACTGAAAAACGGCTGACGGTTTGTGTCTCCTCCCAGGTTGGCTGTCCGATGGCCTGTGATTTTTGCGCCACGGGTAAGGGCGGATTCAAGCGCAATCTGGCTGTGCATGAAATTGTGGATCAGGTTTTAACTGTCCAGGAAGACTTTCAACAGCGGGTCAGCAACATTGTCTTCATGGGCATGGGAGAACCGCTGCTGAATTTGCCCAATGTCCTGGCGGCCGTTAAGTCTCTCAACCAGGATCTGGGCATTGGTCAGCGGTCCCTCACCCTCTCAACCGTGGGGATTCCGGGACAGATCCGGCGGTTGGCCGAGCATCAACTGCAAGTAACCCTGGCAGTCAGCCTGCACGCCTCCAATCAGACCATTCGAGAACAACTCATTCCCAGTGCCCACCACTACCCACTGGCGGCCTTACTGGGCGAGTGCCGGGAATATGTTCGTCTGACTGGACGCCGGGTCACGTTTGAGTATATTGTGCTGGCCGGCCTCAACGATCAGCCGGCCCATGCCCAGGAATTAGCCCATCTCCTGCGCGGCTTTCAAAGCCATGTGAACTTGATTCCCTACAATCCTATTCGGGAAGTAGACTATCAGCGGCCCAGCGAGGAATGTCTGCGAACCTTTGCGGCAACGCTGAAAGCCCAGCATATCGCTGTCAGTATTCGTCGTTCCCGAGGTTTGGCTGCCGATGCGGCCTGTGGCCAATTACGGGCTTCGGCCTTGGCCTAATTTCAGCCTTGGCCTAATGATGGTGGTAGCGCCCCGGAGCGTAGGCTTCAATGACTCTGCCGGTGCGAGAACAGGTCACCATGAGATAGTCGCAGGTGGGACATTGGGTCCGGGTTACCTGTTCAGAGGCTAGATAGTGACGCTCGGCATGGCTGCCGCAATTGGGACAACGGACCTCCATACTTTTGGCATTCAACACAGTCCTCAGATCGACTAGTTGAAACTGGGGATGCTGGATCGAGAAAAAGGAAGATTGAAGCAGTGCATTCACGGGCGATCGCCTACCTTTACAAAATTTAGATTAAACACACAAAAAACAAATGTTTCTAAATGTATGAAAATAATCACACAAGTGAAAAACAATCATAGCTTGAGACTTATTTACATTTAGCCTCTCTTGAAATAGTAACAGAATGCTTCCTTTAGATCAGTTGCTTTTTATGAAGTCAAACGGGGGATCGTCTTTTCCAGGCTGATCCCGGCTGTATTTTTCACTTATAAACCTAGTGTTCTGTCAAACCCTAATTTTAAGGTGAACCCATTGGCTCGTAGTCGG
>CAZBTL010000312.1:0-4304 GCA_964494755.1 uncultured bacterium
AGGGAAAATAGATGGGAAAAAGTGACAAAGCAAACATTCTTATATAGCAATCCTATAGCAGTTCTCGCTGGCGTGAGGTGCATAGACAAGCCTGTAATGCTTGCCCGGCAAGACTTCTGCTGTACTTCATTCGATCAGGAGCCGCTCTAAATGACTTGTGAACGACTGGATGGTGAAAGGGCTTTGTGAGAAGGATTTCCTGCGGAAACCTTTCACAATCCTGATCGGATCGCTATATGTTCACTAAAAGTCAAGAATTTCCGAAAAAATAAACCGAGTTTTTTAAAAAACAACCACTTCCGTCAGAAGTCCTCTGACAGAAATGGTTGGAATTACAAGGAAAGGCAAAAGAAATCTAAACAACTGGGAAAATCTTCGTTCGAGGCTCAGTTCATAGTTCGAGGCTCAGTTCATGCCAACAGGCGTTGGCTTTTTCCGTAATTGCTCAAAGTAGCTGTCCCAGAATTTGCGTTGGGCGTCCAGCATCATTTTGGTGGTCTTTTCCTGGGCATCCAGGTAGGACTTAACCAACTCTTCCTGGAAACTTAATGCTTTTTCAAAGCTGTCTGAGAAATTTACATCTCCCTTACCATTCGGCATGTTGGCAACCCAACTGTCAACATAACTTTTCTGCCAGTCAACCACTTGTTTTTGCCACTCACTGAACTGTTTCTGATACTCGTCAAAATATGTGCTGTACATTTGACGCTTGAACCGCTAATAACCCTGACCGTGAAGGAGCAGGGAGGAAGTGGGGCGGGAATGCCACTCCCTTTGGGGATAAATACTTAGCTGTTGATAGTATATCGTGATGGCCTTGGGGCGGTTTTGCTGCTTTACAGAAGTTCTCAGCCGGTCATAACACGATACACACTGCCAACAACTGCAAATCCTTTATCAGGATCTCCAAATCTCTTCAGTCATCGGGGAACTGCCAGCAGCAAATGGATTCCACATTTCGACTGCCACAGATGCAGGGTTCAGTCTCATCGGAGGCCATCCATTCCCGATCGCACAGCCGACAGTGACGCAAAATATTGTTGCGATTGGCTTGTTGGATTCCCCGCTGCCACTGCTGTAGTTCATCTGGATCGAGTTTGGGAAATGGGTCTGACATGGATTTGTGGGGAAATGGGGCGATGGATTTGAAGAATGGGGCGATGGGTTCGAAGAATGGGGCGATGACCCTGGAGTCTGTCCCCAAGGTTCAGTCTCGTTGTTGATGCCAAACTCGCTGGCTATTAAACTGGCGGCGTTGCTGAAAAGCAGGATGCTTGAAACTTCGTTTCAATTCATCCTGCATCCTTTTCATTCCTGCATCAACAATGCTGATTAAACTGGCAGATTGACTCGACTAACTGTTGCCAGTGCCTCTACCAGGCTACGGACCGCTGCCACCATCGCCACTTCACTGTTGAGTTGGTTGATGGCAGAGCCGACCCCAACGCCCGATGCCCCTGCCGAGATCGCCATTGGAGCCGTCACGCTAGACAGACCGGAGGCACACAACACCGGTACGGCAACTGCCCGCGAAATTTCATAGGCTGCCGCCAGGGTAGGTGCTGCTTTTTCGACCAGACCCAGAGTTCCAGAATGGAGTGGCTGACTGCTAGTGCCCCCTTCGGTTTGGATGATATCTGCACCAGCCTGCACCAGTTCTTCCGCCAACTGGACCTGCTGATCCAGTTCCAGGATATGAGGCACGGTCACCGACAGCGTCACGTCTGGCAGCAGTTGACGGGTTGCTTGAGTCAGGGCCAGCACTTCTTCGGCTTCGAACCGGCGGCCCTGAGCATAAAAGCTATCAAAATTACCAATTTCAATCAGATCCGCACCAGCGGCAACCGCCACCACAAATTTTTCTGGTTCCACAGCAGACACACAAATCGGCAACGTTGTCAGTTGGCGAGCCAGTTGAACCAGACCGGCATCGGCTGCAATGTCCACAAAGGTTGCCCCACCGCGATCAGCGGCGCGCACAACGGCAGCCACGCGATCGGCATCAAAATTATTCAAGCCACTGATGATCTTGAGGGCACGCCCTTGTTCCAGAGCGGTTTTCAAAGTTTGTAGAGTAATCATGGTCGGTCGTACATCGAGAAATTATTTCAACCATTGTGACATGGCGGGAAGAGGTGAAGGGGTGGGGAATGGGGGAATGGGGAATAGGGAGTGAGTAACCCTGTATCGCTTCTGCTAATTCCGCTAACCTGGACTCTGTAGTCCGACAGGATCAGTCCATGAGGTTTTCTCCGACTCGCATGGAGGCGGTACAGACACCGATTATTCCGGTGGTGGGGGAATTGATCCGCCAGCATCCAGGTACTATTTCCCTGGGACAGGGGGTGGTCTACTATGGGCCGCCGCCCCAGGCGATCGCCCAACTTTCTGCCTGTCTGGCAGACCCGGAGAACCATAAGTATCAGTCGGTGCGGGGCATTCCGCCGCTACTGCAGGCGATCGCCGACAAGCTGCGCCAGGAAAATGGCATCGAAACGGATGACCAGCGGCAAGTTGTAGTGACGGCTGGCAGCAATATGGGGTTTTTGAATGCGGTGCTGGCCATTACCCAACCAGGCGATGAAATCATTCTGCAGACGCCCTATTACTTCAACCATGAGATGGCGATCGCGATCGCGGGTTGTCGGCCAATTCTGGTTCCGACCGATGATCAGTACCAGCTTCAACCAGAGAAGATGCGCCAGGCGATTACGGAACGAACCCGAGCGATCGTCACCATTTCGCCGAACAATCCAACTGGCGTGGTTTATTCGCAAGCCGCCTTGCAGCAAGTCAATACCCTCTGTCATACCCACGGTCTGTATCACATCAGCGATGAGGCCTATGAATATTTCACCTACGATGGCACGGCCCATTTCTCGCCAGGCGCCCTGGAAGGGAGTGCGGCCCACACCATCTCACTGTTTTCTCTGTCTAAGGCTTACGGCTTTGCCAGTTGGCGCATCGGCTACATGGTGATCCCCGCCCATCTGCTGACACCAGTCATGAAAATTCAAGACACCAACCTGATCTGTCCACCCGTGATCTCTCAATATGCCGCGATGGGGGCCTTACAGGCGGGGAGAGCCTATTGCCAGGAGCACATGGGGGCGATCGCGGACATGCGACGAACCATGCTGAAATTGCTGCAACAAAACCCCCACCTGTGCACGGTGCCACCGAGCCAGGGCGCTTTTTACTTTTTGCTCAACGTCCACACCGATCAATCCTCCATGGCTGTAGTGGAACGATTGATTCGGGAATACCAGGTTGCGGTCATTCCAGGTATGACCTTTGGCATGCAGGACAGGTGCTATCTCAGAGTGGCCTATGGAGCGTTGCAGCAGCAGACGGCTACTGAGGGAATCAGTCGCCTGTTGCAGGGGCTTCAGGAAATCGTATCCGCTTAATTGACAGATATGAAGTATGGTGTCGGTGGTGATCGCAAGATTACGGAATAGTCTGGTGAGCAGAATCACAATCCGGTTGGTTCTGAGTCACCGTTTCCAGGCTAGTTTTCGATCAAAGTAAGGGAGTCCCCTGAAAGGGTCTATATCTCTGAACCAACTTCTATCCGTAATTTCTTGAGTAACTGCCATGAACTCAACCCGCCCCAAACTTGTCCCGACCATTATTTGTTTTGCAGTGGTGGGCCTGGCAGCAGCCATTATCCCCTATCCCGGTTTTGAAGGCCGCTCTCAAGTGATTAGCCCCAGTTCAATTTTCAAGTAAATACGGAGCCGACCATTTGGCCTGTTGCTTATTGACCGATTCGTCCTGCTGGCTCGGTTACCGATATAAAGCGGGACATTTTATTGGGGTAGGAGTCGGCATTCAGAATTCAGAATTTAGAACCCAGGACTGGGCCAGTTTCTGATGACTGGCCCCGGAATCCCTGGCCTACCAGTGTGTTCTGGCTTACGTTGATACCCCATCTGGACGTAGTTCTGTCAATTTCTGGATCCAGAAATTGAAGGTAGAAAAAAGAATTAAGCTGTTTTCATAGTTTAATCGCTGTATTCTTTTCAGCACTAGAATAATTGCAACTCATCGACAGGTTGCTTCGGTGGGTTTCAATTATTTCTTGGGCCAGGTAAATATAGTCTGACTACAAGAATACTGACCTGATCACAGGAGTGTGGAAGTCATGGAGAGCCAGGGTTCACAAGCAATTGACGCCTTGCTGCAAAAGGAGTACAGCGTCAAGATTGGCGATTATTTAACGAGAGGCTGGGAGCTGTTTAAGCGAAATATTGGCGGATTTATTGCCTTCACTTTAATTGTGATTGTCATCCAACTGATTT
>CAZBTL010000313.1:0-4303 GCA_964494755.1 uncultured bacterium
ATCACCCTGCTATCTGGTCGCCCTTCCTCTTGATCGGCAACTGGTTGTAAACGCCGTCTTAAGTCGACTTTAGCTAGTTGCCTGTGCCAAACTATGCTTTACGGAAGAGGAAGCCATCCCCAGCCAGAACTTGGACCCGGCAGATAACTGCTGCTACAGGGTTCACAATGGGGATGGACTCCAGGTGGCTGAGCCAGTCTGACAGCCGATCTCGACTGTGGGATTACACGCCAGAAGCAGCCATTGTGGGCGCTTCCAACTGGGTGAGTCGGTCTGCCAGCAGTTGTTCCAGGGTTTCCAGGGCTTTGGTGAATCCTTTGATGCCTTCGTCCAGCTTTTCAGATGCCATACGGTCTTCGCTGTGCATGCGGTCAAAGGTGGCTTTGTCCATGGACAGTTTTTCGATCGCCTGATCCAAGGCGGCGGCTGGGTCCAGTTTGCGGGGCAATTCTTCCTCCGTGGCTTGTAGTTCCGCCAGCAGAGCTGGAGAAATGGTCAACAGGTCGCAGCCCGCCAACTCCCGAATTTCGCCAATGTTGCGGAAACTGGCGCCCATTACTTCGGTGTGGTAGCCAAACTTTTTGTAGTAGTTATAGATGCTGGTCACCGACTGGACACCCGGATCTTCTGGGCCCACATAGTCCCGGCCAGTTTCCTTTTTGTACCAGTCGAGGATGCGGCCCACAAAGGGCGAGATCAGGGTGACTCCGGCTTCAGCGCAGGCGATCGCCTGATGCAGGCCAAACAGCAAGGTCAGGTTGCAGTGAATGCCTTCTTTTTCCAGGACTTCCGCGGCCCGAATGCCCTCCCAGGTGGAGGCAATTTTAATCAGGATGCGATCGCGCGACACCCCAACGGACTCATACTGGGCAATTAACTCCCGTGCTTTGGCAATAGTGGCTTCGGTGTCGTAGGACAGGCGGGCATCCACTTCAGTGGAAACTCGACCGGGAATGATCTGCAAAATCTTCAAGCCAAAAGCCACCGCCAACCGCTCAAAAGCCAACGAAACAATCTGGGCGTTGCTGGCATTACTGCCCAGATCTTGACGGGCCTGGATCAGGGTTTGATCGACAATGCCTTGATACTCCGGCATTTGGGCCGCCGCTGTGATCAGGGATGGATTGGTGGTGGCATCACGGGGCGTAAATTGTTCAATCGCTTGAATGTCACCTGTGTCGGCAACCACAACGGTCATTTTCCGCAGTTGCTCCAGCAGATTGTTTGCCATATAGAACTCCTTGAAAAAGGGGGTAGAGGGGAATTGTTTTGAGAACCGCTCGGTTGTGCAATTCTATGCGCTCAAAATGACCTTGTTCATTACCAGCCCATCGGTCCCAATCTCGTACACAATCGGAACACCAGTTGCTAACTCTAGTGTAGTAATCTCCGCTGGGTTCAGGTTTTCCAAAAACAGGATGATGGACCGCAGCGAGTTGCCGTGGGCCGCCACCAGAACCTGATCCCCGTGGAACAGATGGGGCAGAATGCGATCGCGAAAATAGGGGACGGTTCGGTTCATCGTATCTTCCAGACTTTCGCCGCCAGGGGGACGGGCGGAAAAGGAGCGACGCCATTCCTGCACCTGTTCCTTGCCATATTTCTCAGCCGTTTCGGCCTTGTTCAGTCCCTGCAGGTCACCGTAATAACGTTCATCCAGGGCGGCACTGGGGAAGATTGGCAATTCTTCAGCCGCAGCACCTTCATAGTGATCCCAACCATGCCAGTCCTGGTCGGCGGCATCATGCTTGAAAATGGGGGTTTTACCGCCACAGATTTCGTCACACTCGGTCAGGCAAATCACAGCGGTTTCCATGGCCCGAAATAATAGACTGGTGAAACAGACATCAATGCGATAGCCCTGGTCCCGCAGTTTGCAGGAGGCGATCGTTGCCTCTGCCCGTCCCCGTTCACTCAGGGGCACATCCACCCAGCCGGTGAACTTATTGGCGGCATTCCACAGACTTTGACCATGCCGCAACAAAATCAGTTTGGCCACAGTCCCCTCCGGATCCAGGACGGTGCAAATTGGGCTACTACCAGACAAGGGGCGCAAGCCCCCTGTCTAAAGCTGACAACCATAATGGAATGGCGCTTTCAGAGGATGTTTTCAAGGGTCGCAGCAACAAAAGCTAGCTCAAAATTCCCTCCTTCTTAGCCATATAAAGCATCAGGTCAATTACCCGGCAAGAATAGCCCCACTCGTTGTCGTACCAGGAAACGACCTTAAAGAAATTGGAATTGAGTTGCATGCCTGCTTTGGCATCAAAGATGCTGGAGCGGGAATCGGTGCGGAAGTCCATAGACACCACTTCGTCTTCGGTATAGCCGAGGATATCTTTCAGAGGACCTTCAGCCGCCGCTTTCATGGCAGCACAGATCTCAGCATAGCTGGTGGCTTTTTCCGTCTTGAAGGTGAGGTCCACGACGGAAACATCGGGCGTTCCCACCCGAAACGCCATGCCGGTCAATTTGCCTTTCAAGGCTGGCAGCACCAGGGCCACTGCCTTGGCTGCCCCGGTCGAGGAAGGAATAATGTTTTGGGAGGCGCCCCGACCGCCGCGCCAGTCTTTCTTGCTAGGCCCGTCTACCGTGGGCTGAGTGGCCGTCATGGCATGGACGGTGGTCATCAGTCCTTCCGCCAGACCAAAGTTTTCATGTAACACTTTGGCGACGGGAGCCAGACAATTGGTGGTGCAACTGGCGTTGGAGAGAATCGTGTCCTGGGCTGGATCGTACTGTTCGTGGTTCACCCCCATGACGAAGGTGCGAACTTTTTCCGGGTCTTTCGTGGGAGCCGAAATTACCACCCGCTTGGCCCCCGCCACAATATGATTGGAAGCTCCTTCCTGGGTGGTAAACAGGCCGGTTGATTCAACCACGTAATCAGCGCCGCGATCGCCCCAGGGCAGTTCCGCTGGGTTGCGAATCGACATGCAGGGAATAAACTGTCCATCCACCACAATGCCGTCTTCTCTGGCTTCCACCGTCCCATCATAGGGGCCGTGGGTGGAATCATACTTAAGCAGATAGGCCAGATTGTCCGGCGGCACCAAATCATTAATGCCAACAAATTCCAGGTCTGGGTGCTTCACTCCGGCCCGCATCACCAGACGTCCGATGCGACCAAATCCATTAATGCCTACTTTCAGCTTTGCCAAGGTTGCTTCTCCTTTTGCTGTCAAGATTGATTTTTATTTCAATCAAAGCAATCGCTACCGCTATTAACCTTAAATCTAGAAATTCGTTCAGGGGCTTTCCTCAACGTCTTTCTTTAGCTTTTGGCATGGCAGCAGGGGAAAGCAGAGAAATCTGAATCCTCGTTTCAGCCGAAAAATTACGGTAGGACAAGGAAGAGAATCCAGCAGCCGACTACAGGAGTTGCTTGATCCGCCGCAGACGAGCGGAAAAGCTGCGCATCACTTCCAGGGCAAACACGGGGGTTTCCTGAATGGCGAACAGGAAATGCTCTCGATTGAGGTAGGCCAGTTTGCAATCGGTTTGGGCGATCGCGGTGGAAGCACGGTTGCCGTCTGGGTGAACCAGGGCGCCTTCGCCAAACACATCGCCAGCTTGCAAGGTTTCGATCACTTTGCCGTTAATCGTCAGGTCCACCACCCCTTCCAGAATCCCGTACATATAGTCGCCAGGTTCTCCCTGATTGAAGATGACCTGACCAGCGGTGAAAATCTTGGGATCGCCTTGTCCCTGAAAGATGGCAACGGTTTTCGCAGGTTGGATCAACACGGTTGAACTCCAGTGGGGTAAGCAGAAGTGGGTGGAAAAAAAGGGATCACCATGGTAAGGCCATGTTGCCCTTCACCTAACACCTTAGTTTACTGGGCCATCGGCGATCGGTTATCAAGATTCTGGATCAGGATTTTGGCGGTAAATGTCCCCCCCGAAAAATCTGGTTAAGCACTGGCTGAAACGCAGGCACCCCGTCAAAGAAATACCAACTTCCTGCATCCCAGACAGGGGTATGCTGGAGATAGCCAGTTTGTTTCTGTGATTTACATTACAGTTGCGTTATGTCCAAGGAAAACTTTTTTGAATTTCTGACCAGAGCTGCTGGGGATGATCAGCTAAGAGAGCGGTTGCACAATGTGAAAACTCCCGATGATCTGGTTAAGCTGGCCAAGGATGCGGGATTCGAGTTTTCTTCAACCCATGTTGAAGACGCGATCAGCGATTTACAACAAAAGTCAGGGTTCTTTCAATCCCTGGCAGAATCAGTCTTGCGGGTCTTTGGCACCAGTGATGACAACTATCCAGAGATTGGAGTTCAGCCTTTTTCTGGAGA
>CAZBTL010000314.1:0-4286 GCA_964494755.1 uncultured bacterium
CTAGCCTGGGCTGGTCAAAAAAAGAAGAGGGCTGGATGAGTTGTTCACCGATCCAGCCGCCATGTCCTATTCTTCGCCACCCTGAATTTTCAGCATTAAAAAGCCAAGGGATAGCCCAATCAAAATCAAAGTGGAGGACAGAAACGCAGCATTGAAGATTTCGCCAGACATGTATTAATTTCTCCCTTGCGATCGCGGAATTCAATGGCAACCAATTGGCTGGATCAAGCAAGTCAGGACCGGGTATGTGGCCCAACTACCTGCATGATGCATTGTAAACCAGATTGATGCGCCTTCCAGTGACGCTGGAAAATGATCCGTCGGACCATCGAGTTGGCCACTCAACCGCAGTGAGGATAGCAACCATGTGCAATCAGGACCATAGGCAACCCCAGATCACAATCACAATCGGAGATCCGGCTGGAATTGGGCCAGAGGTTGTGCTGAAAGCCCTGGCCGATCCAGCCATGACGGCAACGGCTCAAATTCAGTTAGTTGGTAGTCGCCGTTGGCTGGAACGGACTTTTCAGCACCTGTCGCAACAACCGGATATCGGGCCGCTGGTTCATCCCAAGGAATTGTTGGTTCTCGATGTGCCGCTGGCGGTTGAGTCGGAACGGCAGATGGCTGTCGGTCAGGAAAGTGCTGCCAGTGGGGAAGCCAGTTTCCAATATCTGGAGCTGGCGATCGCCCAGGCGTTACGGGGGCAATGTCAAGCTGTGGTGACCGCACCAATTGCCAAATCGGCCTGGAAAGCTGCGGGCCGTCTCTATCCGGGACAGACCGAACTGCTGGCCGAGCGATCGGGGGTGGCGCGTTACGGCATGTTGTTTGTGGCCCGATCGCCCCACACAGGCTGGACCATGCGGACTCTGCTGGCAACCACCCACATTCCGCTACGACAGGTGCCTGATGCCCTTAACCCAGCCCTGATGACCCACAAGCTGGAATTGTTGATTGACTGTTTGCAGCAGGACTTTGGTTTGTTGGCGCCCCGAATTGCTGTTGCTGGACTGAATCCCCACAGTGGCGAGCAAGGACAACTGGGAACCGAAGAACAGGATTGGTTGATTCCCTGGCTCCGAGCAATGGGCGATCGCTTCCCATCGGTCACGCTGAAGGGACCAGTTCCCCCCGATACCCTTTGGATTGAAGCAGCACAATCCTGGTATGGCTCTGACCGGGGACTCCATCAAGCAGCCGACGCCTATCTGGCCCTTTACCACGACCAGGGACTGATTCCCGTCAAGTTGCTGGCCTTTGACCGGGCGGTGAACACCTCAATCGGCCTACCGTTTATTCGTACCTCTCCAGACCACGGCACTGCCTTTGACATTGCTGGTCAGGGAAAAGCTGACCCCTCCAGCATGAAAGCGGCGATCGCGCTGGCCGTGGAACTAAGCCGGAACCGCCTGCTAGTTGGCCATTAAGCTGGATATGCAACCCTGCCCAGATAGAGAATCCGGACATGCATCTGGGCCTCTGTCAGCCAGCCTGCTAGGCAAAACTTGAAGAAAGAACCATCATTATTTGATGACTTTAGAAATTGTTCTTAATATAATCGAGAGAAGGTAAGCGTGAAAATAAAATTTGGTCAGTATATGGGACTACAAATCACATGAGCCAGATGATAGTCCCTGGACTTTCTCCCTTTCCTCGTTACATTCCTGCCCTCATTGGGTTCATCCATATTTTTGCCGTCGGTGCAGTTTTTTAGCAAGTTTATAAGGGTGATTATGCTGCAATCTGTTCAGTACTCCCTGGCTGTTATCCGGGAAGAAGCACGCTCTTTAGTGCAGAAAGGTCTGGTTAGCCGTCAGCAGCCAATTTACATCCTGTGTCAGTTCATCCCACCGCGGGAATGGGCCTGTGTGGAGGGTGAACTGGAGCGCTGTAACTTTCTGCTGAGAGACCGTATTGGGGATCTAATGGGTCGCGAAGAATGGGACAACGACTAACCAGAGTTGGCATTCGGTGTTGGCTCGGACAACCTATAGCGATCCGATCAGGATTGTGAAAGGTTTTCGCAGGAAATCCTTCTCACAAAGCCCTTTCACCACCCAGTCGTTCACAAGTCATTTAGGATTGCCATATAAGTCGAAATTAAATTGAAATGGCTTGATCCCAGGCGCTTAAGCAGAGGGATTTTGCTCACGTAGCTGTTCCAGTTCCGAGCGCATGCTGGCAATTTGAGCTGTCAGTTCCTGGATTTCTTTCTGAATTTCGGGTGAGGTGGTGGGGGCGTTCTGGGTTCCAGTTGAGCCAGGTGCAGGAGAACCAGTTGGTTTGGCTGCCTGGTTCATCATCATATCGACAAAACTACGGGCCTCTTGCTCAGTTTTCTCCCCTTTTCGGGCCCATTCTTCTGAAAGCTGATCCCAATCGAGGCGGAGTTTGGCCAGGTTCTCCTCCCGCTTTTGTGCATCCTGCAGGCTTTCAACCAGTGACGTTGTGGCGCCGAGAGCCACTCGCAGCCCTTTTTGCAATTGGTCGGTCAAGTCTTGAACACTCATTGAGTCGATTATGCCTCCGTGATGGGTTCAGCTAGTTTAGCGCAGCAACAAAGTTCGGTGGGGGAAGGAGGACAAAGCCGTCAGTCATCTTGCTGATGCATCCGGTTGGTGGGCTTGCCCCTAAATCAAGCTATTCGGATACGCTGTTTGGGTGGGTTTCCTTCGAAATTGGCAGACAGGAAGGCTGGTTAGCCCACCTGCTCCAGATATTGATTGACATCCTCCACCAGACGGCTGAGTTCGGCTTCGGTGGTCAAGCGGATCCGCTCATCCCGCAAGGTGATCAAGACCTTGGCGGCAAAGGGAGTCGGCCAGATATTGGGATTACAGAAAACCTCAAGAAAGACCTCACCCGTGTGGCAATACTCCATCGTTTTTTTAGGAGCGCTCCGTCCACCGGATGCTGGTTTCGCAGCAACCACCTTTAAGGTGTCCATGACCTGAGCCAGGGCTGTCCGAAGCTCCTGCGCCGCCTGAGGAGAAAAGCTGAATGTGACAGATCCTTCCACCAGGTTCAGAGTTAGGGGAGAAAAAGACATGCGCAATAAAACCCAACAGTTTGTAATCCGTTAGTTACAGCAATTAATCTAATGTTAATTGGCAGGGGGAACTGAGATTGTTATGTTTGATAACAAAGTCAGAATGATTGGAAAGTTAGCAGGTCGGCATGGATAAACAAAGATGTCGGCTGAGGGTTCCAGGTTTCCCGACTGACACGATAGAGTTGCCAAATTGAAAGCTGTGTATGTAGATAACCGCAAGCAAGTGAGGCAGGTGTTGATCATTACACTGCTGCTGAATTTGTTGGTCATGGTGCTGAAAGGAGTTGTGGGCTGGTTCAGCGGGTCACTCAGTTTGATGGCCGATGCCCTACACAGTGTGACGGATAGCGCCAATAATGTTTTGGGGTTGCTTGCCAGTCGGTTTTCTTCCCCAGAGCCCGATCGGGATCACCCCTATGGCCATGCCAAGTTTGAGGCGGTGGGTGCACTGGGCATCGCTGCTTTTCTGGGCATTGCCTGTTTTGAGATTTTGAAAGGGGCGGTAGAGCGGATCCTGAGTCCTGGCCAGCACCCGGTTCAGATTGCAGCTCCGGAACTCTGGATCCTATTACTCGTCCTGGGGATCAATATCTTTGTTGCGTTCTACGAGCGGCGGGTTGGCCAACGGGTTAACAGTCCCATTCTGATCGCAGACTCCTTTCATACCATGAGCGATATCTGGGTGACCATCAGTGTTATGGCAGGGCTGCTTGGCATCTGGTTTTGGGGATTCCAGTGGCTGGATGTACTGTTGGCTTTTCCGGTTGCCCTGCTGGTCTTTTGGAGTGGCTGGACGGTGATTCGCAGCAATCTCCCCTGGTTGGTAGATGAGATGGCGATCGCCCCCGAAATGATCCATGCGATCGCCATGCAGGTGCCGGGTGTTCTGAACTGTCACGCGATTGCCTCCCGGGGTGTGGTGGGACGCCAAACCTTCATTGAAATGCACCTGATTGTGGATGCTCCAGATGTGGAAACTGCCCACCGGATTACGGAAGAAGTGGAGTTCCGCTTAGAGGAACGCTATGGTCCCAGTCGAGTCATTATCCACATTGAACCGCCCGCCTATCACTCAGAATTGATTACCTATGAGACGGAAAACTGAGGCCGGGGCAGGAAGCGTAATGGGTTGCCTGGATAGGGGTTGGTTAGCCAGTCGATTGAGAAGCTCTACACAACTGGCAGGAGCCAGAAATCAATACCAAACCTGGCTCCTGTTTTCTAACTCCTA
>CAZBTL010000315.1:0-4263 GCA_964494755.1 uncultured bacterium
TAACCCCTGATGGAACCGCCTGTTGATCGGATCAAACTTTCTCAATCGGCCAAAGACCAACTGATTAAACTGAAGCGCGTAACCAAAATTGATCAGTGGAATATCCTTTGCCGCTGGGCCTTCTGTCGATCGCTGGCGGAACCGACGCCACCTTCGCCAGTGCCCATCCCCGCCGACAGCAACGTTGAAATGACCTGGCCCGTCTTCGGCGGCAATCAAGCCGATCTGTTGCTTCTGGCCCTCAAGCAACGCTGTCATAATGATGGCCTACCCACCGATCCGGAAACCCTGGCCACGCAGTTCCGCCTGCACCTGCATCGGGGCATTGGGTATTTGGCTGGTGATTCCAGCATTAGGGCGATTGATCATTTAATTGAGAAAGCTGTTGAATCAGCATCTCCAGTGTAAGAATCTGTAACCTATCGCTGGGAAAGTCTTGGGGGTTGCAAGTCGCGATCGCTTCCAGTTGATTGGCGATCGCGGTTTCGTACTGCACCGCATCCTCTAAATCCTCCCAATTCGATTACCGTCCGTTTTTCCATCCTTTACTCCCTCATTCACCTAACCACCGATCAAACAACAACGGCTGAATACTGCCATCCGACAAAATCTCCGGCAACCATTCGTCCCCTCTGGGTTCAGTGCCATCCCACTTTTCGGGGTAGGTGTTCGCCGCAATCAGGTCTTCAATCCTCGCCAATTCCTCGTCATTAATCAAACTGAGTTCTGGTTTACCCAGCGATCTCGCTTTGCCATTCACCTCATCCTGAATGGTCAAAACCTGTTCCAGCATCCAACGTCGAGTTTCCAAAGTTAAGGGACCTAATCGACCTTGTTTGGCAGCCAATCGGCCATCCTTATTGACCTCGCCGTGTTTGCGATGGCGATACTGGGGCCTCTTAATTTCCCAATAGAGCGGTCTGAGTTTTTGTAAGGGGGCCAGATAGGCCCATTCCGGTTGGGCAATGACGCGATCGAGGGCAGCGTCCTTCTGCACCAGGGGACAGCCGATGCAGCCGGTTCTGGCATTCAGCGGTTCTTCTCCATCCCGCGTGTCCTGCCCGTAGACCTTGGCAATCTCAAAGGTGGGGAATCCCAGTTCCAAATCAGCCTGCAGCAACCAGTCCCACACATGGCAAACGCGCCAGTGGACCAGCGGGGCCAGCGTATCGGCCACGGCTCCTGATGATGAGTGCTGAAACCAACCCTGGCCACACTCGCCTCCATCCTTGGTGCAACTGACCGCAATCCGTTGATCCCTAGCTGCACTTTCGCCAATCCGCACCCCGGTCAGCATCAGAAACTTTTCCCCCCGCTCCTGCCGCAGGCTTTCCAGTTCCCGTTCCATGCTCATGACCTTTAGCTTCGGCGTACACCAGCGGAAGGTGTTGGATGGCGGCGGCACTCCCCGGCCCAGCATATAGACAAAATAGCGGTAGTCCAGGTCGGGCAACACTACACGCGTATCAAACCCTCGCTGCTCCAGTTCCTTCAGAATCCCCATTGCTGCCAGATGAAGCGGAGGCAACTCCTGACGGGTATCGGCGTAGAGAATGGTCAGGCTTTGCGGTTTGGGAATCTGGCCGGTTTCGATCAGGTGGGCCACCAAGGTCACCGTGGCTGAGGAATCTTTGCCGCCAGAGAAGGCGATCGCCCAATGCTGGTAGAACGAACCATAATGACGCAGGGACTCCGCCGATAGCGCAATGCTTTTCGGCAAGGTTAGACGCTCTTCCTCAAACAAACTTAGGGTTTTGGCCACGGCTACTCTCCTGTCTTGCACCGCAGATAGAGTTGTTTGCCTACTTTAGCAGCTAACTACGCGGCTGATCCGCCCTTGGAGTAGCTGGATGAAAGCAAGCCTGGGGAAACAAATATGGGCAGTTCAGATGGTGATCACTGTGTTGTTCCAGTCCCCAGGTCAAGCTGCGCAGACGTGAATTGCTGGCGTGGGCCAAGATATACTCTACCGTCACTTGGGCCTTACACCAACTCATGATGTCATCTCGACGATAGGCACTATCGCCCCGTACAATAATTTCCACATCCGGCTACTGGGCTTTGATTGGAGCAATGATGCGATTCAATTCCTCCAAGGTGCCAGCGGTTGGATGGCCGTTCAAGGCTCGCAGTTTCGCCATTAACAGATGGCGACCGCAGAAGATCAACAATGGGGCATAGCAGGTGTGGTCGTAATCGCTATCTAGCCATTGGGCCACTAAATCCTTCAACGCATGCCGCACTCGATGGGGGGCCGCTGGTCTTCAAAACAGGCGACTGATCGTTCACTGATGCGATAGGGCTGCTTGATTTGAGCCATCAGAATCAGACCCCCATCGTTGGTGATCTGTCCGCCACTGAAATCTGCTACACCTTGACGACGATCTAGTTGGTCAAAAGTGTACGTTCCTGCGCTACACTCTGCTTTTGTCGGGGTCATGGGATTCAACGGCTAGAAGCTTTGTGATAATTGCATTCTCGCAGTTTATTGACCCCGCTTTTTATGACTCTGTGAGATATCCGGATAAAGGAAATATCGTAATTTTGCTTGTGGTTCCATTTATGGTTGTCAGGTGATGCTTTCTTCTAATTCCCTAGTCCAATGGCTGCGCTGGTTGATTCCCAGATTGAGTCTGCCCCTACTCGTCTTGAATGGCTGGGCTATATTAGTGCTAATTGATTATTTCAAAACGCCACTGACGATTTTAGTTGTTGGGGCAGTGATTGCTTTTTTGTTGGATCATCCCTTGCAATGGCTGGAACGCCGCCGCATTAAACGAGTGCCAGCCATCTTAATTCTGGTGCTTGCCACTGTGGGATTGCTGGGTGTTGTGGGAGTGACGTTGCTGCCCCTTCTGGCCCAACAGGCGCAGGATCTGGTTACTAACTTTCCTACTTGGCAGCAATCGGCCAATCAACAAGTACGGTTTCTCCACAATTGGCTGCAAAGTCGGGGTATGCCCATTGATCTGAGTGGCATGGCCGCCAATGTGACGGATCAGCTCTCCAAACAATTGCAGGCGATCGCAACCTGGATTCCTGGCTTTCTGGAAGGCACCATTGGCAGTATTTTCGAATTCTTTTTAATCATCGTAGTGATAGTTTACCTGTTGCTCAAGGGAGACAGCCTGTGGAACGGCATCTTTGACTGGTTTCCTGGCCCGTTGGGCCAGCGACTCCAAACCACCTTGCCCCGTAGCTTTCGCAACTATTTCATCGGCCAAGGAACAGTTGCTTTACTCTTGGGGACGACACTGGCGATCGCCCTTAGCCTGTTTCGGGTGCCCTATGGCTTTCTGTTTGGCGTCTTCATTGGCCTGCTGGCCCTGTTCCCCTATGGCGGCACTGTTGGCATTACTTTGGTGTCGCTCCTATTGGCCTTCAAGAGTATTGGCTTAGGGCTAACGGTGCTGGCGATCGCAACCGTGATGGATCAGGTGATTGAAAATGGCATCGCTCCTCGATTAATGGGACATTTAACCGGCGTGCATCCGGTCTGGGTGGTGATGGCCATCCTGATCGGCGGTAAAGTGGCTGGTCTGTTGGGGGTTGTGCTGGCAGTTCCCATTGCCAGTACAGTCAAAGATGTAATGGAAATCTATAAACCCAGGCGTTCCAGGAAATCCGCATGAGAGCGAGATCGTAACGGCATCAATTGGGGTTTGCGGGAGTTGTAACGGAGATCTACACTGAAATGAGTCTCTATTATTAGGATTGCCGTATCACCCTAAGTTGTCCAGCAAACCTAATGACGCATTTACTCCGCTGCCAGACGGAACCTTTTAGAGAGGCAGACTATGCAGACCACAACCCTTTATGAACAGGACTTCCACGCCTGGACCCAACGCCAAATAGAGTTGCTGCAGGCCCGCCAATGGAACCAGGTGGATATTGAAAACTTGATCGAGGAGTTGGACTGTTTGGGTAAGCAACAGCGCCAGGAGTTGCGCAACCGCCTGGGAGTGCTCTTGGGGCATCTCCTCAAGTGGCGCTATCAACCCGATGCTCGTTCCAAAAGTTGGTTTTATACGATTAAGGAACAGCGGGAGCGCATTCATGACCACCTGTCTGAAAATCCCAGTTTGCAACCTTACTTGCCTGAAGCCATTACCAAGGCATACCAGGATGGATTGAACTTGGTGGGGCGAGAAACGCCTCTCGATCCCAAGCAACTGCCCCAATCCTGTCCCTTCACTGAAGCTGAGATTTTCAACGAACTGGAGGAACTGGAAGAAGAGTCATAGCTGATAAGAGCCTACGGAC
>CAZBTL010000316.1:0-4221 GCA_964494755.1 uncultured bacterium
AAGGTTGGAATTGCTGGATAAATTTTGGTTAATCTGTCATCACTTAATTTCTTTCAAAGTCTGCGGGCCGACCGTAAAAATAAGCAATTCGCTGTTATTGGGTTGGGTCGCTTTGGCCGGGCCGTTGCGGGCACACTGTATCGCCTGGGCTATGATGTCCTCTGCATTGATGAGGATGAAAGCCGAGTCGCCCAAATCCTGTCCGACCAAATTGCCACCCATGCCCGCCAACTGGATTCAACCCAACCCCTGGCCTTAAAGGAAGCAGGCGTATTTGAGCAAGACACGGTGATTGTGGCGATCGGCAACTATGTCCAGGAAAGCGTGATCACGACCCTCAACGTCAAAGAGGGCGGAGTTCCCCATGTGGTGGCCAAGGCCTCCTCTGAAATTCACGTCAAGCTATTGAAAAAAGTAGGAGCAGACCATGTCGTCTTCCCTGAACATGAAATGGGCTGCGTGTTGGCGCGCACGTTGACCCGGCCCGGCCTGCTGGATCGGTTTGAACTAGACCCAGACAACAGCATTGTGGAAGTCATTGTGCCGGAACAGTTCTACGGCAAAACTATTGCCGAGTTGCAACTCCGCAGTAACTATGGGCTCAATGTCCTGGCCGTCAGCCACAATGACAAGTTTGAGATTAACCCGCCCCCCAACCGACAATTGGAGCCGGGATCGGCCATGGTCGTGATTGGCGCCAATCAGAACATCAACCGCTTACCGGTTTAAGGAGATTTTTAGGGGAAAAATTGCCCGCAAAGACTGAATTGCTGTGATGGCTGCGGCGATCCCCTAAGGTTCGCTCTGGCGCCGTTCTCGCCATTTGAAAAAGCTGGCAAAGGGATCTTCCTCCTCTTCTACCGGCGGACTGACGGTTGAGAACAAGGCCGAATAGTCAGCCTCAGCCAATCCTTGTTCCACCGTCTGGTTCAAGATCTGGCTAACTGCTGCCACCAGACTGGCATTCAAACCGGCGTCATTGGCTGCTTGCAAAAACAGGTTGGTGTCCTTCAGCAAATGCTTGGTCGGGAAATTGGGTTGGTCGTAGTTGCGGTCCAACATGCGCTGAAGCTTCTTGTCAAACGTAGGGGCATAAAGCACACTTTGGCGCAGGATCTGCATAAACAACTCCAAATCCACCTCTTGCTGTTGCACAAACCCCAGACTAGTGGCAAATGCTGTTGTCAAGGATCCAATCAATTGGTTTAAAGCCAGTTTCACCGCTGCTGCGGCACCAACAGGTCCCACCAGGATGGGTTCTGGCCCAAAGCACCGCAAAACCTGTCTGGCAGACTCGAACTGAGCTGCAGTGCCCCCCACCATCACTATCAGTTGTCCGCTTTTGGCTTCTGGAATACTGCCCAGGACTGGCGCTTCCAGATAATTGCCGTCCGCTGCCAGAATTTCTTGTTGGATGGCTCGACTCTCTGAGGGAGCGATCGTGCCCATCTGGATAATGGTCTTCCCAGCCAGGGCTCGGCGAGACTCATCTGACAAAACCACGTCCCGGATTGCCTGGGCATCGGTCAGCATCAATACCACAAAAGTGGCGGCATAAATGGCTGCCGACGGATCAGCCGCAACCACAATTCCGGCTTCCCTCAGGGGCTCCAGTTTTTCGATTGTGCGATTGTACACAATCAAGGGAAAACCCGCTGCCATGACCCGCTGCGCCATGGGTAACCCCATTAAGCCAGTGCCGATGAATCCGACCTGCATACTTCACTGTCCCCGACACTTAAACGCTTCCCCAATTTAGATCGACAGCGAACCGCGCAAAGGAGCGATCCGCCCCGTGGTAAGTTGGAATTTTCCACCGAATTATGAGGCATGGTACAGCAATCGGGCAAGGTCTATTTGGTTGGTTCCGGTCCCGGTGGTGTTGCCCATCTAACCGTGCTGGCCCAGCAGTTGCTCTTCCAGGCAGAAGTGTTGGTTTACGACGCTTTGGTAGATAGTGATTTGCTGCCTCTGGTGCCGTCTACCTGCCTGAAATTGGATGTGGGTAAGCGAGGCGGGCAGCCCAGCACGCCCCAGGCTGAAATTAACCGACTGCTGATTCAGTATTGTCAGCAGGGAAAACGGGTGGTGCGGCTAAAAAACGGCGACCCCTTTATCTTTGGGCGGGCGGCGGCAGAAATTCAGGCCCTGCGTCAGGCCAATTGCACCTATGAGGTGGTGCCAGGGTTATCTTCCGTGCTGGCGGCGCCGCTGTTGGCTGGCATCCCCCTGACCGATCCGGCACTGAGCCATTGCTTTGCGGTCCTGACAGCCCATAACCCAGATGTGCTGGACTGGGATGCCTTGGCCCAACTGGAAACCCTGGTCATCCTGATGGGTGGTAAATGTCTGCCGGAAATTGTGCATCAACTCCGGTTACATGGGCGATCGCTGGAAACCCCCATCGCCATTATTCGCTTTGCCGGTCGGCCGCAACAGCAGGTCTGGCAGGGAACTCTGGGTTCCATTGAGCGGCAGACTACGGGTGAAACCCTTTCTCCCTGTGTGATTGTGGTTGGCGAAGTGATCAAACTGCGAGCTTACCTGACCAGCCAACCACCCCCACCGGACGCTCCGACGCCTGCCTCGATCGCTGCTAATGCAACCCTGCCCCTACAGGACAAGACCATCCTGGTTACCCGTTCCGTGGGGCAGTCCGGTCAGTTCCGCGATCGCCTGCTGGAACTGGGGGCGACGGTGATTGAAATGCCCGCCCTGGAGATTGGGCCACCTTCCAGTTGGGCCGACCTAGATGCAGCGATCGCCCAGCTAGCTGAATATGACTGGCTGATCCTGACTTCTGCCAACGCCGTGGAGTATTTCCTGGAACGTCTGCTGCACCAGGGCAAAGATCTGCGGGCACTGGCTCCCGTCAAAATTGCTGTCGTGGGTGAAAAAACAGCCCAGACCTTAAAACAGCGGGGCTTGCAGCCAGATTTTATTCCGCCCGAATTCGTCGCCGATGCCCTGGCCGCCCATTTCCCTGGAGACTTGGCCGCCAGCCGCATCCTCTTTCCCCGCGTGGAAAGCGGTGGTCGAGACGCCCTGGTCAAAGACCTCACTAGTCGGGGAGCCAGCATCACAGAAGTAGCAGCCTACGAGTCTGGTTGTCCAGCAACCATTGACCCGATCGCCCTGGAAGCCTTACGGAACCACCAGGTGGATGTGGTCACCTTTGCCAGTTCCAAAACTGTCAAACATTTCTGCCAATTACTACAACAAGCCCAAACAGAAGGGAAATGGCAATCTTGGCTAACCGGCGTCTTGCTAGCGTCCATTGGGCCACAAACCAGCAAAACCTGTCTGGAACAATTGGGTCGAGTGGATATGGAAGCCACAGAATACACCCTGGATGGACTGGCTCAGGCGATCGCACATTACTTTGCCGAATTGCCGAGTTGAATCATGACTCGCCTTAGCAATTTGTTCCTGCCTGTGATTTAGACAGTCCAATAACTGTCACGTCAATATCAGAAAAGGGTTCATTTGCTGGAACCTTCTTAACAACAGTCGCGACTTTAAATCTGAACAGACTGATTCATCAGTAGTGTGAAGGATTTCAACTATGCGACTCTCTCTCAAAGCCTCTACCGCGATCGCAACCCTATCAACCCTTGCGATCACTTCTGGTTATTTATTCGCCGACACTGCTTCTGCCAAACCCATAGTTTTTAGTAGCAGTTATGTTGGCGCTGGCATCGCAGCCGGTGTGACAAATGGCGGCCAAACAGGTGATGCCGCAACCTTTGGCGGCAATATTCAGGGACGTTTAGCGGTTCCTAATGTACCTGTTTCAGTCCGAGGCGCCGTCCTATTTACTAATAAAAACAGCGCCATTATGCCAATGCTTACCTACGATCTTCCAGTTGCTAACAATACCAATGTTTATGCTGGAGCCGGATATTCCTTCGTCCAAAAAGAGGGCCAACCAACTCCCTTGGGCAACCGAAATGCAGCCGTCTTAACCGTTGGGGCTGAAGCAGGTTTAACCAAGAATATTGTGACCTACGGAGATATCAAATGGGGCATTAATGCCTACCAAAATAGCCCAGCAGACGCCCTCAGCTTTCAAGCCGGTTTGGGTTACCGTTTCTAAACGGCTCCAGATCTACTGGAGGTTCATTCCCCCAGTATCCATTCCCTGTCTGATTCCCTGTTTAGCCAGTTTTAGTGTGTTCCCCACGCAGCTCCTGTCTGAGGCAGGGGCTGTTTCGCCCATTA
>CAZBTL010000317.1:0-4215 GCA_964494755.1 uncultured bacterium
TCATTACCTCATTACCCGTCAAGATGTGTCTGCTGATGTAGTGAAGTATTGAGGCCGTGGTTGTTCGGTTCACTCAACAACTGACGGCCCATGCTTCGTTTGTGCCTGAGGCTATGGTTTCCCAGACAGGTTATTACTGCTGTCCAGCCCCGTTCGTAATTTGTAACTGTGGAGTCAAGTATGACGAGTAACTATACCCCAGATGAATTGGTGAAGATCGCTGGAGCCGTTATGGTCAGCGGCATGGCTGTTGCGATGGTCGATATGGGAATTATCAATACGGCGATCGAGGCTGGCGCCATGGCCAAGGAAATTGCCGGTGCGGCCAAAACATATCCCAACAATTCCATCATCCAAGCCCTCTTTTCGGAGGAAGCAATTAAGCAAGCCCAATCAGAGCATCCCCAACGGCTGGAAATTAAGGCTGATGAAATGCAGCCAGATACCGCTGTTGACACCGCGATCGCTAAAATCAACGAAGCCCTGGCAGTCCTGAGCCAGAAAGCCACTCCCGAGGAAATCGCAGAATACAAGGAATTTATTTATTCCTGTGCGGATAAGGTTGCTAATGCGGCTGGGAGCGGGCTCTTTGGCACTGGCCCAAAAGTCAGTGAAAAGGAAGCAGCGGCTTTGACCAAATTAAAGGCAACGCTGGGCCTATAGGTTAGTCCATCGGTTAGTCCAGCCGCTAGTTATTCACGCTGGGAGAGGAGCGCTGATTTTCTCTCCCAATTGTTGGCTGGTCATCAGGTCTCACCCAAAAAGCGCCCTCCGGAGGGCGCTTGATTGCAGTTAGATTGGAGCGGGAGCGAACGGAATTAGCTGGCGATCGCCGGAGCCGTCAGGGCGATCGGTTGGGCCTCACCTGCGGCCAAATCAAGGGGGAAGTTGTGAGCATTGCGCTCATGGATCACTTCAATCCCCAGATTGGCCCGGTTCAGCACATCTGCCCAGGTAGGAATGGGATGTCCCAGACTGTCCTGAATTGAGGCATTAAAGTTAAACCCATTCAGGTTGAAAGACATCGTGCTGATTCCCAGCGAAGCAAACCAGATGCCAATCACAGGCCAGGCGGCCAGCACAAAGTGGAGGGAGCGGGAATTGTTGAAACTGGCATGCTGCCAAAACACCCGGCCCAAATAGCCATGCGCTGCCACAATGTTGTAGGTTTCTTGCCCCTGGCCAAACTTATAGCCACTGTTGATCGACTCTTCTTCGGTGCTTTCCCGAATCAGGCTGGACATTACCATGGAGCCATGCATAGCAGAGAAAAGGGCTCCACCAAACACCCCCACGACTCCCAGCATGTGAAACGGATGCATCAGCAAATTATGTTCCGCTGTGAACACAATCATGAAGTTGAATGTGCCTGAAATTCCCAGCATCAAACCATCGGAAAAGCTACCCTGCCCAATTGGATAAATCAGCAGGACCGCCGTAGCTGCAGAAGCTGGAGCCGAAAAGGCAATGGGAATCCAGGGCCGCATACCCAGACGATAGCTCAGTTCCCACTGGCGACCCAGGTAGGCATAGACTGCGATCAGAAAGTGGAAAATAATCAGTTGGTAAGGGCCGCCATTGTAGAGCCACTCATCCAAAGAGGCGGCTTCCCAAATGGGGTAAATGTGTAGCCCAATGGCGTTGGACGTGGGCACAATGGTGGCCGTAATGATGTTGTTGCCATACAGTAACGAACCACTGACCGGTTCACGGATGCCGTCAATATCTACAGGAGGGGCTGCAATAAACGCCAGGATAAAGACGATCGCGGCGGTCAAAGCAGTGGGGATAAGCAATACCCCAAACCAGCCGATATACAGCCGATTCTCCGTGCTGGTAATCCAGTTACAAAATCGCTCCCAATAACCAGCATTGGGGCGTCGTTGCAAAATGGTTGTCATGATACCAAACCAATAAGACCCATTGGATAAAAAGGGAGCCATCAGCTCACCGTATTAACGTATAACTCTATGGCTATTAAGTTGTCAATAGGGTTAACTTGGGTTGGGTGTACTAATTGCGGCAATTGGTTTACTGATGTATCGTCATATATCTATGAAGCTTTTCAAAGATCCGTGCAGATCAGCGGAGCAAGGATAAATTGCACGCCGGTATGGGGATCTGGCTGTTCAGCGCAAACTTTGCCTGCGACAGAATGAGCTGACCTCGGACCGATTCTGGGCGCTGATCCAACCCCTCTCAAGGAATTGATAACCATGGTTGAACTCCAATCGCCTCAAGTAATTGATTTTCATAACCCTGCCTATCGCGATGCCTACAGTCGGATTAATGGCATTGTTCTGGAAGGAGAGCAGCAGGCCTATGAAAACTTTGTTCGGTTGGCTGAGTTGCTGCCCGAACATCGGAATGAATTGATCTGTCTGGGGAAAATGGAAGCCCGTCACCGGAAAAGTTTTGAAGCCTGTGGCCGGAATCTCGAAGTGACACCTGATTTAGACTTTGCCCGTCAGTTTTTTGCCAGCCTGCACCAAATTTTTCAGGAGGCCGCCGATGCTGGCAAGATTGTGACCTGTCTGGTGGTTCAGTCTTTGATTATTGAGTGCTTTGCGATCGCGGCTTACAACACCTATCTGCCGGTCGCTGATAATTTCGCCCGAGCTGTGACCCAATCGGTGGTCAAGGATGAGTTTAGCCATCTCAACTTTGGCGAAGTTTGGTTGAAAGAAGCTTTCCCGGACTGTCAGGCAGAGATAGATGCTGCCAATCGTCAGATCATGCCCGTGATCTGGCGCATGTTGGGGCAGGTAGAAGCGGATATGAAAACATTGGGCATGGTTAAGGCCACATTGGTGGAAGACTTCATCAGTCGTTACGGTGAAACCTTGAACCATATCGGCTTCAACACTCGCGACATTCTGCGCATGTCGGCCTATGGTCTACGATAATTTGTGAGTTAACCATCCATGAACCCATTACCTTCGCTACAAATCGGTCAACATATTGCTTGTTCTCCCATTATTCAAGGTGGAATGGGCGTGCGGATTTCCGGCGCCCATCTGGCAGCAGCTGTTGCCAACGCGGGTGGAATTGGCGTCATTTCAGCTGTGGCTCTGGGCTTGAATTCGCCCTATTTTGATATCACCCAACCCAATGTCCGACGCAGACGAGAACAGTTTTTTGAGGCTAATCGGTTGGCCTTAATCGACGAAATTCAGACCGCCCGCAACCTGAGCCCCTCTGGCATTCTCGGCATTAATGCCATGGTGGCGGCCCGAGATTATGAAACTCTGGTTCGTACAGCAGCGGCACAGGGCATTAATCTGATCATCTCTGGGGCCGGATTGCCCCTCCAGTTGCCGGAATATACTGTCGATTTTCCGGAGGTGGCGCTGGTGCCGATTGTCTCCAGCACTCGGGCGGCTCGGATCATTTGTCGCAAGTGGGAACGGCAGTACGGCCGCTTGCCAGATGCCTTTGTGGTAGAAAATCCCAACACGGCAGGCGGACATTTGGGGGCCAAAGATGAAGAACTGGGAGACCCGGAATATGAAGCCGAGCAGGTGTTGCCAGACTTGATTCGCTATTTGCAGCAGGAAGTCGGCCAGTCAATTCCGGTAATTGCAGCAGGCGGCATTTGGGACCGAACCGATATTGACCGGGTCCTGGCCCTGGGCGCCAGTGGGGTGCAAATTGGCACTCGCTTTATTACCACTGAAGAATGCGATGCGGATATTCGCTACAAGGAGTTTCACCTGCAGGCCAAACCGGAGGATGTGATGGTCATTGCCAGTCCGGTTGGATTGCCGGGACGCGCCTTACGAAATGTCTTTTTAGAAAAGGTGAATGCCAATTCCCCTGAAATTGAAAAACGGTGTCTGTTTAACTGTCTTCATGTCTGCAAATGTCGGGATGAACAGAAGTATTATTGTATTGTGCAAGCACTCGACAAAGCCGCCCGGGGGGATATCGAAAATGGGCTGGTTTTCTCTGGTAGTAATGCTGGTCGGGCCCAACGGATTGTGCCGGTGGCCGAACTGATGGCTGAATTAGTTACTTGTCCAGTCGTTAATTGAACGGGAATCATCATGCCTAAAACTCTAGTTCTGCAAATAACTCCGCAACAGGCAAGGTGAATTCAGGAACGACATCTTCCCCATCCAGGCGATCGCCAACCCGCAAAAATCCATCTGGACTGGGGCTGTGATACACCAGCACATACTGCTCGTCGGGGTGGATCACCCAAACCAGGCGCGT
>CAZBTL010000318.1:0-4208 GCA_964494755.1 uncultured bacterium
ATGTCCCAGGGAATATCAGGGTAAGCTGGACACACTGGCGTATGGGGGAAACTGGACACCGGATCCATTCATCGGCCAAAGCCACCCTAGCAACGGCTGGGAGCAGAAAAGAGCGGTCTGATGGGAACTGGATTCCGGTCTCTTATCAACCTTGCAGGTTAAGTCCCTCTGACAGCGCTTGCAGGGCTCTAAATTTTTGCCGAATCGTTTCTACTCGCTTGCGATTGACTCCCAGATCCGACTCACCCAACCGGGATGCCGATCGCACCTGAATTTCTCCGGCTTGCCGATCCAGATAAAACTCCACATCATCCACAAAGCCCATCAAGGAACTGGTGAACTCGGCGTAGAGGTAATCTCCCTCGTTGCTGATAATTTTGGCCTGCGGTTGGCCTTCAATCACCCGCTGCAACTGGCTCATTGCCGCATCTGGAGTGGAGTCAAATTTCAGGGGTGCGATCGCATGACCACCATCCTGACTTTGACTGCTGACACAATTTGGCGTAGGAGGACAGGTACGCAAACCACCATCCTCCACCCCCAGAGAATCCGGTCGTTGCCCCGAAAAGTGGAACAGGGATGCTAGAACGGGGCGCGCGGACACCGGCAGAGCCACAGCCGACTCTACCTGGCTCAGCCAAACTATGAACGCTACCAGACAGGCGGACAGCAACAGCAACAGTCGATGAGGCAAGCGGGTAACAGCAGAGAAGGGGGACATAGCAGTACCGAAGTGGGAGAGACATTCTTCGTATCTCTTAACATAAAACGGTCTGCTCAAACCACATTGCCCCATCTTCGAGTTGCCAGCGCCTACACAAAGCGGGTCAACTGCACCCGATAGCGGTCCTTCTTGGTCACCGCAATCTCACCCACTTCCACCCGACCCTTGCCTCGAATGGCAATTAAATCACCTGCCTTGATCGGAGCGCTGGCCGAGGTGACCTCCTTCCAGTTGACCCGCACATCCCCCGCCGTAATTAGATCCGCCATCTTGCTACGGGACATGCCAAACCCAGCTGAAGCGATCGCATCCAACCGTAGGGATGCTTCCACCGTCGTCAGTTCCTTTTTCTTAGGCTCCCGGATTTTCAGTTCGCTCCAGTCAATCCGACGGGTTTTCACCGGCACCGAACGCACCTGGGTTAGGTGTAGTTCCAGAAAGTCCACCAGTTCTGGCACCACGATCGCCTGGGCGCCACGCTCACCCAACACTACAATGTCCCCTACCTTTTCCCGTACCAGCCCCGTTGCCAGCAAGGCCCCCAAAAAATCCCGATGGCTGGCCGGGTCAAACAGAAAATTACCGGCAATTTCCAGCACAGCTAGTTGGACCTGAGTCTGGTCTAGTGGCAACTCAGAACGGGCGATCGCCAGCCGTTGCCGCTCGGCCTGCGGATATCCCCCCCAGGCCAGCAGGTGAACTTCCGTTAACCGTTGAAATAAAGACTGGATCTCCGCCAGCTCCGGTGGGGACAGAAAATCGGTCAGCACCACCTCCCAGGTCTTGATCGCTTGTTCCGCCTGATCGATTACCCGGGCCACCGCATTCCGATTTTCCACCCCTTTCAACAGTTCTTCCCGTGGCAACATGCGTCAATCATCCTGCATGACTTGATGAGCAATCCCATCTATCGGGGATTCCAAACGCCTTCCATTATGCGCCAGGATGAAATCCTTATCTTTTGTCTCCCTCTTCTACTTTTTTGTCCGAACTGATCCCCAAACGCCGTAGACTGAAGGATGCAGTTTTGTTCTGTTGAAATTCATCGAGTCACCCGTGCGCAAAATCGTTATTGCTGGCAACTGGAAAATGTATAAGACCCAGGCAGAAGCCCTGGAGTTTCTGCAAGGCTTTTTCCCGCTCTTAACAGAGACCCCAGACGATCGGGAGGTGGTGTTATGCGCCCCCTTCACAGCCTTGGTCAGCCTGTCCCAGAATTTGCATGGCAGTCGGGTGCGGCTCGGTGCTCAGAATGTTCATTGGGAAAAGGAAGGCGCCTTCACTGGGGAAATTTCCACACCGATGTTGACCGAAATCGGGGTGCGATACGTGGTGATTGGTCACAGCGAACGGCGACAATATTTCGGCGAAACGGATGAGACGGTCAACCGCCGACTCAAAGCCGCCCAGGCTGCTGGCCTAACCCCGATTTTGTGCGTTGGCGAAACCAAGCAACAGCGGGATGCCGGTGAGACGGAAAGCGTCATTTTCCAACAACTGGAGAAAGATCTGGTTGGTGTCGATCAGGGCAATCTGATCATTGCCTACGAACCCATTTGGGCGATCGGGACCGGCGATACCTGCGAATCTAAGGAAGCCAATCGGGTCATTGGCCTGATCCGCAGTCAGTTGACCAACGCCAATGTGTCCATTCAATATGGCGGTTCCGTGAATCCGGGCAACATTGATGAAATCATGGCCCAGCCGGAAATTGATGGGGCGCTAGTGGGAGGCGCCAGCCTCAAACCCGACAGTTTTGCCCGCATTGTCAATTACCAGTAGGGGCCGTTCTTTCCATTAGGGTGCGCTTGTTTTACCTGGAACTGGTCTTGGAACAGGGATGCGTTTGGCCCACAGGGATTTGTTACGCTATCCCTATCCGGTTTGTTATCCGCTGCCATGGAACCGTATTACAATCCCGAACATTTGCCTCGGTTTGGTCAGATCCGGGAAGGAAACCCGGAACTGGCTGACAAGTTTTTTGCCTACTACGAAGCCGTATTTGAAGAAGGGGCTCTGTCTAAACGAGAAAAGGCTTTGATAGCCTTGGCAGTGGCTCATACGGTGCAGTGTCCCTACTGCATTGACGCCTACAGTAAGGAAAGTTTGCAGCAGGGAGCCGACCTGGAGCAGATGACGGAAGCAGTGCATGTGGCCACCGCCATTCGGGGCGGTGCCTCGCTGATTCATGGTTTACAGATGCTGGATCAGGTTAACCACTTGGCCATGTAAGACCAACAGTCATGTAAGACCAAAGTAGAGACTCCGTTCGGTGTTTCTCCCACCAGCAATTTGGGTACTTTGATATCACGTTGCCAACACGTACAGGGAGCACTCTATTGAGCTATGAGTCAAACGATCCAGATTGATTCTCCTAGCCTGGAGAGCCATGTGACACAGGGACTTGATCCACAGAAAAGCAGCGCCGTTGCCGCCCCTATCGCCCACCTGGACGAAACCCTGTCTATGCGCCCAGAAACCTGGTACGAACAGGGGAGTGTGCTGGTGCAAACCGGTGATTACGAAGCCGCGATCGCCTGTTTTGGCCAAGCCCTGGTCAGCCAACCCGAAGATCCGGCGATCCACTACAGCCTGGGCCTGGCAACCTATCTGAGTGGCCAGTATGAACGAGCCATTTCCTACTTTCTGAGGACCTTAACTCTAGATTCGGGCTTTCCCAACACCCACTACAGCCTGGGAGTAGCTCTCTACGCCAATGGTCGCTACGGGGAGGCAATCCTCCATTTAAGTCAGGCAATTGAGGAGCGCCCCGATTATGCTGACGCCTGGTATTGTCAGGGAGCGGCCCTGTACGCTACCCATCGCTATGAAGGGGCAATTCAACACTTTAACAAGGCATTGGAATTGCAACCCGATTACTTGGAGGCTTATAGTAGCCGGGCCAATGCCCTGGCCGCAGTCGGAGATACCGAGGCCGCCATTCAAAGTTTTGACCAAATCTTAGAACTGCAACCCACTAATGCCGATATCTGGTTCCAAAAGGGATTACTGCTGAAGCAATTGGAACGCTTTGAAGCCGCGATCGCCATCTTTGACAAGACCCTGGAGTTCCAACCGGAAAATGCCGACATCTGGTATCAGCGCGGATCAGCCAACCTGAAATTGGGTGACTACCAGGCGGCTTTCAACAGTTTTGACCAGACCGTAACCTATAAACCTGATTCCTTTGAAGCCTGGTTTAACCGGGGCGTTTGCCTCAAGAATCTGAGCCGGTTTGAAGAGGCGATCGCCAGTTACGATAAAGCCAGCGAGATCCGACCAGACGATCACCGTCCCTGGAACAACCGGGGTAGCGTTTTACTGTACCTGGGGCGTTACAAGCAAGCCGTCGCCAGTTTCGATAAGGTTCTCGATCTCAATCCAAATGACCAGAAGGCCCGCCAGAATCGCTATGCTGCTCTGAAAAAGTTACAACCAGGCTAGTGCAGCGTCAACTCTAGAAATTAGGGTTTGTAGTCAGCGC
>CAZBTL010000319.1:0-4172 GCA_964494755.1 uncultured bacterium
ACCTTGAGCCGCCTAACAGCTAAAGTTAGCAGCGGCAGATAAGATCGAAAAAGCGCAAAGACTCTATTCCGTCCGCTCCACTACGTTGTTAGCTGGCTGGCTACTATGCGATGGTTCTAATTTCTGCCGAATTGCTGCCTGAATCTTTGCGTCAAAATCGGGATCGCTTGGGCTTGCAATGAGGGATTTTGGACGCTGACTGAACCTGTCCAAATACGCCTGAAAAGCAGCTTGATCTTGGCGGTTTGATAGAAAGTACCGTTTTAATTCGGCATCACTCATGGTATCAAAATTCACTTGGCTCATCAGAACACCTCTCCATTCGGTACAATTTCAAACTCAAGCTCTTCTCCATATCCAGCCAGGATATACACGTTGAGAGTCCGACGATCAACACAAACCAGATGAATCGGTTGCAGCATGGTATACGTCAACTGATAGCTAACGCGATATAAACTCTCTAACTGAGCAGCAGTAGGCATCCCGGTCACTCACTCCACCTAGTGCTCATTTTAACAGACGCTCTGATTAAACGGCTGTGAGCATATCTCGCTCCTTTGGGGTGCAGGCTTTTGGTACGTTTACCGAACCCATTACCTAATGTTGCTTTCTAATATCACGGCTATTCTGCTTTTTCTTCTCCAATGCTTTGCTCCGATGTCACACCTGGAGAAAGTCAGGTTATGGCGAATTCTTATAAAACTAGCTGGTGAATCAAACAACACAATACACTTAAAACCTAGGGCCACACATCATGGCTTTCACACCTTACCCCAACCATGCGAAATAGACTTGGCAATGGAGCTGAAGGGTTAGGAGTGGGAGACTGGTTGGATGGTTTAAGGATTGACCCAAGGTTCTCTCTGCGGTTGACTGGGATCAGAGCTTCTGGAAATCCTGTGCTCCTAGTTCCTCGTTAAAGAAATTGTGGTGTTGTCTTCTGTGACTGCTAATCCAACTGCTACGGCTATCTCTTCTGAAGAGTCCACGATCTGGTCTGACCTGTTGCAACAGCTATTAGATCGGCAGTCCCTGTCTGTTGATCAGGCTGTCCTGTTAATGCAGGGTTGGTTGCAGGAGGCTGTGCCGCCGGTCTTGTCGGGAGCCATTTTGGCGGCTCTGCAGGCCAAAGGGGTGTCTGCTGATGAACTAGCTGGCATGGCCAGGGTTTTGCAAAATCAGGCATCTCCCTTGCCCCTACCTCCGACTTTTCAGCCGACCAATTTAATCGATACCTGTGGCACGGGTGGAGATGGCGCTGGTAGTTTCAACATTTCTACGGCTGTGGCTTTCGTTGCAGCGGCGGCTGGCATTCCGGTTGCCAAGCATGGCAATCGATCCGCATCCAGTCGGGTCGGTTCCGCCGATGTGCTGGAAGCGCTAGGGGTTAACCTGGCCGCTGCGCCGGACAAGATTCAGGCGGCGGTGCAGGAGGTGGGCATTACATTCCTGTTTGCTCCTGGTTGGCATCCGGCTTTGAAAGTAGTGGCGCCGATGCGACGGATGCTGAAGGTGCGGACGGTGTTTAACCTGTTGGGTCCCTTGGTCAACCCGATGCGCCCTATGGGACAGGTGATTGGGGTATTTGACTCCGGACTGGTCGAAACCATTGCCCAGGCGCTTCAGCAACTCGGGCTGCAGCGGGCCATTGTGTTGCATGGTCGGGAACGGCTGGATGAAGCCGGATTGGGGGATGCGACTGACTTGGCGGTTCTGGCCCAAGGGCAGGTGCATCGGCAGGTTCTGTATCCCTCAGAGTTGGGTTTGGAGTTGGCCCCGCTGAGTGCGATCGCGGGTGGTGATGTGCCCCAGAATGCCGAAATCCTGAAATCTGTTTTACAGGGGGGAGGCACTCAGGCCCAACGGGATGTGGTTGCCTTGAATGCTGCACTGGCGTTGCAGGTGGGTGACGTGGTTGACGCTGCTCCGACTCCCTACCTGGCGGGCATTGCCAAAGCCAGGGATATTTTGGCGAGTGGAGCTGCTTGGGACAAACTGGAACAGTTGGTCCATTTTCTGCGCTCCAATTAGGTACAACATTGTTTGCTAGCAAACAACGATTGATTGACGTATTGGAAACCTGATTACTGAATCGATTTCTCCGGGGCTGGAACAGGTTTCAGGCCACTCTCGAATCGCCTGATTGCTTTCAGTAATAAGTGTCCAATTTCTTTCCTGGTAAGACTTCTGAGGAATTAAGCGATCTTAGCTTCGCCAAAGTTTTACGGTTCTCTTAACCAGATCTTGAGGGAACGCTCCGGATTGCTCCCCCTTCCTAGGGTATTCTGAGAACTAGTGTGTCAGATATTGCAACTATGCAGGTTCTGGAGGCCTTCTCGTGATTTTTTCCCAGCCGACTCCTCCCCCCCAACTTCCGGTGATTGAGTCGCCTCCCTCCACCGTTGAAGTGACTCAACCTGCTGCCTCTCCGGTTGCTACCCCTTCTCCACTGCCGACACCCTCCAGCATTGCCTCTCCGGAAGCAATGCCGCCAGAAGCCTCTTCCGAAGGCTTGGGTCCGGAGCCCGCAGCCAGCCCGCAACCGTCTCCCTCTCCTGCCGCTGCTTCTCAGACGGAACCAACTGCTGTTAGTTCCCCCAGTCCCAGTCCTCGACCGACGGTAGATATTGAGGAATTACGGCCAACCTTTTCTGAGTCTCCTGTACCGAATGCCGATCAGGCTGCCACGACTGCCAAGGACAGCATTGAACAACGACTGGAAGAACTAATTGCCAAAGACCCCCGCCAGCAGCAGGCGCTGATCCGGCAAAAACTGATTGCGCTGGTTCTCCGGTATCTGAAAGCAGGCGAGTTTGAAAAAGCCCGACAAGTGGCTAAAAATCCTGCTTTACCGCCTGAATTGCAGGCTAAGTTATTGCGGGAAATCAGCGCCTTTCAGGCTAGGAGTATGCGATTGGCGACTGCACCGGCTGCTGCCAATGGGCGATCGCAGGCCAAGGCTGCGGCTGAGCGTCCGACCGATGGTTCAGCTCCATCAGCCGTCCCCCCCAATTACTCCGTTGCGTCCTTCTACAGCCCGTCCTACAAGGGCCCTGTGCCGCCGCAACTGTCTGCCCTCAGAGGACTAATCAAAGGGCTGTTGTTTCCCTTGGCCATTCCGGCTCCCATTACCTCCGTGTTTGGCTGGCGCATCCATCCCATCAGTGGTGTTCCCCGCTTCCACCAGGGGCTGGATTTGGGGGCGCCAAGCGGTACGCCGGTATTAGCGGCCCACACGGGCACCGTTGAACTGGCTGACTTTCTGGGTGGCTACGGTCTGACGGTCATTTTGCGCCATGCCAATAATACGCAATCCACACTATACGGCCATTTATCCCAGATATTTGTTAAGCCTGGAGAACTGATTCAACAGGGGGCAGTGATTGCGTTGGTGGGCAGCACAGGCTATTCGACTGGGCCTCACCTGCACTTTGAGGTACAGCAATGGACGGATCAGGGATGGGTTGCCGTTGACCCCCTGCCGGCTCTAAACCAGACTGTGCAATTAGCGAACGGGGCAATTCCCCAGACTTCCTTGTTGCCCCAACCGCCGATTCGCCCTGAGTTTTCGGTTAAATTGCCTTCCCAATTGTCGTCGCTATTGCCGGGGCTGATTCCACCTCTGCAAGCAGGGAGCCTGTTTCCCAGCCATCCGCTTCTGGCCAATACGCCGTTTGCTGGTGTGGTCAATCCCACTGTGACGCATCAGATGGGATTACTCTTTCCCCTGGCGTTCTCTACTCCCATGGTTCCAGAACTGGGATGGGTTGTTTATCCCCTGATCAGTCAATTCACCCAAGGGCCTGCAGAGCCGTCAACCCCCGATCTGGCTCCCAGGGAAGTGGAGCCCATGCCAACTTTCAGCCATTTGTCTGGGGCAACGGCTCCCTGGCAACTGACATCAGCAAATGGCAACCCCGCGCTCAGGCGGCAACCCTTGCGCTCAGAGATCGCCCAGTCAGGTGTTCAGCCACCAACTCAGTTGTCTCAGAACCTGCCGGTTGTAAAAGTTCCAGCTACTCTCCAATCGCCTTCTTCGGCTCGGTAGGCTCGTACTTCGTCAGGATAGATTTGAGGGATTGCTCAAATCTACAACAACCATTTCTAGGGTGTTTTGAGCAGGCTGTGCCCCTCAAAACAGTCTTGACAGACCACTAGATGGAGACCACTAG
>CAZBTL010000320.1:0-4170 GCA_964494755.1 uncultured bacterium
GGATACAACAGCCAACTGACTGCAAGCGTTGGGGCTCTGATTCGGCAACGGGAAACCTCTCAAACCTAAGTTGAACTGACATCCGATTCGGAAGCACCCTTATCCACAATCATATAACCCAAAAGTTATAAATTGTCGGAAGCTTCATTAAATCATTCAGATGCTGACACCCCAACAGGATTCCGAGCAGTTTGCTGGCAATAGTTACGGCTTGTCATACTCCAGGTCAGACTCCTATAGCAATCCTCTTTGATTTGTGAATGCCTGGATGGTGAAAGGGCTTTGTGAGAAGGGTTTCCTGCGGCAACCTTTCACGATCCTGATCGGATCGCTATAGAAGGGACAACTAGCACCTGAATAGTCCATGTTCATTTTATCACTCTATAGTTATATGGTATATTGCATACATTGGGTGGCTGTCTGCCAATGGCGCGATCGCCCCGTGAGGTAAACACAATGAAAAGAATTCTGGTTTTAGGCGGTGGCATGGGCGGAGTAGAAGCGGCGATCTCCCTGACCCACCAACTCAAAGGGGACTATCAAATTGACCTGATCTCCAACCGCGACTTTTTGTATGTCTATCCCGCTTCCATTTGGCTCACCGTGGGCAAGCGCAGCCTGGAAGACCTATCGCTGCCCCTGCCCCAACTGGCAGAGATTCACGGCTTTAACTTTTTGCTGGAAACGGTCAAGGGTGTACGAGCGAAAGAGCGCATTGTCCTGACCTCAACACAGGAGCATGCCTACGATTACCTGATCATTGCCTTGGGAGGCTCTAAACTCAGGCCCAAAGGCGTCGAGCATACCCTGTCCATCTGTGGTTCACCCATGGATGGGGTCCAGATTCAGGAACGATTCCTGGGGCTGGTGGAGCAGGGAACCGGCAAGATCGCCTGTGGATTCAGTGGCAATCCTCAGGATGCGACCGCTGTGCGAGGGGGGCCGGTCTTTGAAGTGCTGTTTAATTTCGATACCTATTTGCGGGAAAAAGGGCTACGCGATCGCTTTGAACTGACTTTCTTTAGTCCCTCGGACGCCCCTGGAAAGCGATTGGGTGCAGGCGGTCTGGCCCAGTTACAACAATTGTTTCAAGAACGGAGCATCACTACCATCACGGGCAAGAAAATTAAGGAGTTTACTGCCTGTGGCGTGGTGTTTGAAGATGAGACGCAGGTTGATACTGACCTGACTGTCTTTACGCCGGGGATGACGGGCAACCCTCTGTTGCAGCAATCAGACCTGCCGTTGACGGCAGCCGGATTCGTGACGGTGGATGATACCGCTCAGGTGGAAGGCTTTGAGACCTGCTATGCGATTGGCGACAGTTCCTATTTTGAAGGACCTACCTGGCGAGCCCGGCAAGGGCATTTAGCCGAAGTCATGGCCAGAACCGCCGCCGTAAATATCGCTCAGCAAGAACGGGGAGAAGCTGCCACAGCAAGCTTCCGGGAAGAAATTAACCTGCTGTGCATTATGGATACGGGCAAAGAGGGGGTGTTTGTCTACCGCGATGAACAGCGGGAAATGGCTCCCCGAGGCGCCTGGGCCCGCTGGGCCAAACTGGCGTGGGAAAAATACTACAAGTTGAATAAATTAGGGAAAGTCCCTCGCCTGCTGTAAACCCATGAAACAGCCATTCCTAAAAAGCTGGCATCAACGGCTATTTGCCTGGGGCATGGTAAATCTCAGTGCTGACAATTATCCGCCAGGAAGCAATCGCTGGTCTCGTAATACTTAAGCGTTACCAGGTTGACCCATCTCATGGCACTATCTGCAAGGAAATCGCCCATCCTAGCTTCGCTTTACAACTTTATAGTCAATCAGTTATATTAAAAAGGGTTACAAGGAAACGCTGCGATACGTTAACTGAGATCTTGCACCTCTCGCAACAACCTGGCCTGCAATGAATTGCGGGCGAACAGAACTAAGTCCGTTTAAACGGACTGACGATCCACAACTTGGGTTTTCCAGTCTACTTCAGTGGACTTGCCTCTATTAGCCCGAACTTTTAGGTCAGGGCGGGGCAAGGATATTGTCAGAAATGCTGGAAATACGTCTTCTTGAGAATGGTGCAAGATCCGAGTTAAGGATTATTTATGTATAACCGCAACAGATGTTTTGCAGTCTAGCTAGCATTGGAGACTACCATTATGAAACCAAATGTTGGTTCAATCGATCGCCTAATCCGCTTACTGTTGGCTTCGGTGTTATTTTATTTGGGACTGTTCCCCTACAACAACTCTACTCTGGGTGTTGGGCTGGTTGTTGTAGGTGGCATACTGCTGGTAACGGCTTTGGTTGGTTTTTGCGGTCTTTACAGCCTCCTGGGAATTCGCACCAGCCAACCCAACGAACAACTGTAAAAGCGTGCACTCACTGATCCCTTTGGGAAATAACTATGACCTACCATTTCAGCAAGGTTGTTGATGCCTCCTTTGAAGAGGCGATCGCTCAAGTCATCGAATCGCTTAAACAAGAAGGCATGGGTGTATTAACCGAAATTGATGTGCAGGCTGCCTTCAAGAAGAAACTGGATATCGAGTTCCGCCCATACAAAATTCTGGGAGCCTGTCATCCTCAAATTGCTTATCAGATGCTCCAGACGGATGACAAAGCGGGTGTGTTGTATCCCTGCAATGTCGTGGTGCAAGAACACACAGACGGCAGAGTAGAAGTTTCAGCCATTGATCCGTTGATGATGTTTCTGACCTTGCACAGTCCGAGAGCCAAAGAAATTGCGATCGATGCCAGTCAGAAGATGCAGCGAGTCATCGATCTCCTGCCGGAAGTAAAACTAGCTACGTTGCAAACTGAATATGCCATCTAACTCTAGGAGGTTCATCATGAATGAAAGTCTTCCACTCGAAAGTCCATCTTTATCCCGACGGCAACTGCTCAATTTTCTCACCGGAGCAACAGTTGCGGTCACTGCAGGTTCGGCGCTCTATGCGATTGGCAAGGTGTTCATTCCTCCAACAGAAAAGACCGGAGCTGGGGGCGCCATTCTGGCTAAAGATATCCTGGGGAACCCCATCCCCGCTAGCCAAATTTTGGCAGAGGCGCCAGGAACTCGTGCCTTAGTCGCCGGTCTGGCAGGAGAACCAACATACCTGATCGTTAAAGAAGATGGCACCTTGGACAACATGGGAATTGTGGATAACTGTACCCATCTGGGCTGTACCTTTCCCTGGAACCCGATGGATCAGCAATTTCAATGTCCTTGTCATGGTTCTCTCTATGCTGCCGATGGAAGCGTAGTTCGGGGTCCAGCGCCACTCCCACTTAAGATTGTCCACGTTGCGGTTGTGGAGGATCGGATTTTGATTTCCCCCTGGACGGAAACCGATCCCCGCACAGGGGAAAAACCCTGGTGGGTCTGAAGAAAACGTGATCAGGAGACAGTCAGGATGTAAGAGGGTGGCAGGATGAGCAATCTAGGTGGTTTATTGCGCTACCATTGCATCCTGATTTTACCCCTCGCTGTTTCTAAACCCACTGCAAGTTCTTTAAATTCTCAAACCGAACCTACCAGGAATCAAGAACCTTATGAAAATTGCCGTGGCAAGCCAAAACCGAATCAATGTGACCGGACACCTCGGACATTGCCAGAGATTCTGGCTCTATGACGTAGAGACCACAACCATTCAGGGCAAACAACTATTACAACTCACCCAAGACCAGAGCTTTCATGAGAGCTCTCCCAAAGACCCTCATCCGCTGGATACGGTGCAGGTATTAATTAGCGGCGGCATGGGCCAGGGATTAGCCCGTCGTTTGGAATCCAAGGGAATTCTGCCGATTATCACCCCTGAGACGGATCCGGATACAGCGGTCACTGCCTATCTTGCCGGTTCTCTTGTGGTCAGTACTCCTGAAGAACACGCTCATTCCCATGCACATGAATCAGACCATGACCACGAGGGTGACTGTGGGTGCAATCAGGCCTAAAGTCTTTTAGGCAAGACGACACACCTATTCTATGGCAGGGAAACCCATGTGGGGAAGTGCAATTACAGCCTATTTACACTATCTGGGCTTCATGCTGGCATTTGGGGCCTTAGTGGTTGAAAGTCAAACGCTAAAAACCGATCTCAATCTGGCAGATGCCTGGAAAATACTAGTGGCGGATGCCATTTATGGTCTATCCGCTACCCTCGTTCTGATTACCGG
>CAZBTL010000321.1:0-4142 GCA_964494755.1 uncultured bacterium
GAGGCTATTTTGTTATTGGGATGGGCAATGACGTAAGCTCTCAGTTCTGACTTGGTCCTGGCATTAAAATCGGCTTCCATCACAGGAACCTCCAAAGACCATTACGATGCTCCTATACACAAGCTAACGGTCTAACACGATGTTTATCAACTACATCACCCTCATGCTGATCAATATGACGGCTGGCTTAGTCCTGCTGGCGGCGTTTGTGTATCAGGGATTTGATTATTCCCGATCGAAGCGCTGGATTCCTGGCTTTGGCATGACCGGCGCGATCGCCCTGGCAACGGGTCTGCCCATGATCTGGACCTGGCCGGTGCGGAGTAGTTTCAACATTGCCTATGGCGAAACAACGGTTATGTTTGGCATTTTGTTCATTGCCACAGCCCTGACCCTGGCCCTCAACTGGGATTTGTTGAGCATCACGGTCTATGCGTTCTTTGCTGGACTGACCGCCATGCTGTTGGGAGTTCGCATCCTGAATCTGAATTTGACCAAGCGGCCCCTGCTTTCCAGCATTGGGTTCATCCTCACCGGGTTGGGCGGGGTGTTGGCTGCCCCTTCGTTCCTTTACTGGAAGGCCAACCGTTCCTGGCGCATCATGGGAGCTGGTGTTCTGCTGGTGGCGGCGTTAATCTGGGCCTTTACGGGTTACATGGCCTACTGGGGCCATATGGAACAATATTTGAACTGGTCTCCGTCGGTTCAACCCTCACCGTAACCTCTGGCCGGTGAGGGAGTGCTCGTCGCTGGCTGGTTGAATTGACCGCCAATCATGTGGCCCAGGCGTTCGACGCTCAGGTCAGTCACGGCAATGGGTTGGGAAACCTGGCCGCCACTGAAGACCAACACCCGATCGCTGTATTGCAGAATCTCGTTCAGATCAGCGGAGGAAAACAGAATGGCGGTGCCGCCCTGACAGCGGGCCAGCAATTGTTGCCAGACCCAGATGGCAGACTCAATATCCAACCCCCGGGTGGGATGTTCCATCAATAACAGATGCAAGGGCACGGGTAACAACGCCAGTTGGGTGCGTTGCTGGTTGCCGCCGGAAAGCTGTTCCACGCGGGTTTGGGGGGCGCCCCGAATCGTGAACAGGGCGATCGCCTGCTGGCTGCGTTGGCGAATCTCTGACCAGTTGATCCATCCACCCTTGGAGGCAGTTTTCAGGGCCACATGCTCCTGGATCGACAGTCCGGCAATTAACCCGTCCCGCAGGCGATCGGCGGGGGAATAGCCAATCCCCTGCTCGAGAAACTGGTGATAGGGTTGGTGGGCCATCTCCACCCCATCGATGACCAGACTGCCAGTGGCAGGCGACAGTAAGCCAGCGCAGGCTTGCAGCAGCAGTTGCTGGCCGTTGCCTTCCAAGCCAGCCAGGCCAATCACCTCTCCCTGATTTACCTGCAAGGAGGGGATCTGAATCGTCAGGCGATCGCTACTCAGGGTCAGGTTTTGCACCTGCAAAGCCACTGCTGGCTGGCTGGTCTGAGGCTTTGCTGGTGGGGCCAGTTGCCGACCAAATATCAGGGTCACCAGTTCCGCTTCTGGGTAGGGTGCTGTCACGGTGTCGATGACCTTTCCCTGGCGCATCACCGTAATGCGATCGCAGAGTTGGTTCACATCCTCCAACTGGTGGGAAACAAACAAAATTGACTTGCCCTGCTGGGCTAATTGCCGCACTGCTGCAAATAGGGCCTGTTTTTGGGCGCTGGAAATGCCCGTAGTGGGTTCATCCAGAATCAGAGTGTTCACCCCCAAGGAAAGCAAGCGCAGGATTTCCAGTTGTTGCCGCTCCCCCACGGTCAGGGAATCGACGGGAACCGTCGCCTCCAGATGGAAATTGAACTGGTCGGCCAAGTGACAAAACTGGCGCAGAGCCTGTTGGCGCTGTAAGAACCAACATCCCGATCGCCCCATCAGAAAGTTTTCCAGCACGGTGAGGGCCGGAAAATCCAAGGGGTCCTGGTGCAGCATGCCAATGCCCAAGCGGATGGCGTCGGCTGGGGTTGTAATTGCCACCGGCTGACCGTTCAGCCAGATGGCGCCCTGATCCGGTCGGAGGAAGCCACTCAGGATTTTCACCAGCGTACTTTTGCCAGCCCCATTTTCGCCCAGCAAACCCATGATGCTGCCCGCTTCCACCACCAGCGAGACGTCCTGATTGGCCAGCACCGCGCCAAACTGTTTGCTAATGTTCAACAGTTCCACTTTCATACAGCCTGATCCCTATTGACTGGGACCCTCCATGCCAGACAGGAGTTGGGGCAGGTACCAGATTTGCTGATCGGTGGCTGTTTCTCCAGCTTTCAGGAAGGGTTGGCCGTTCTGGAAATTGAGCGGCCCTTTGAACAGTACAATGCTGCCGTCTCCTAGGCCTTGAATGAACTGATTCAGGAATTTCTGATTGGTTTCGCCCAAGGCTTTACCCGGCAGGAAGCCGATCATGGAGGTTTGCGGATTGTTAATGTCTTTCCAATCCGGGCCCAGCCAGATAAATTGGTTCGGCATCTTGCCCGCGATCGCCTGCTGAACGACAGCCTGATAGGGAATGTTCCAGTTGAAGTAGGGCACGCCCAGACAGACCCCCGGGGCCAAGTCGCAACCCGTCTTCAAGTCATAGTGGACGAATTTCACTGGCTTGCCAGCAGCGGCGGCCTTCTTCGCCTGCACCGCCGCCTCCGGTGTATCGATGCCGGAAATCACGACGTCATACCCCCGGTTAAAAAAGTCATCCGCCACTTTCGTGGGGTCCAACGTTTTGCCCGGAATGTTGAACCAGAAGCCAATCCAGGTGACTTTAAACTTCAGATCGGCGGGATTCTTCTGCCGATAATTTTGCCAGCAGTATTGAGCGCCTAGATAGGCGGAGGCAACTAACCGTCGGGTCTCATCGTTGATCAGGGGACCCAGGTAACCAATCTGGCCTGTGTTGGAACTGAGGGCGGCGGCACAGCCAGCCATCATTTTGCCGTATTCCATCCGACCCATGATGTTGCCCAGGTTGGGCTGGTTCTTGAAGTTCTTGCCTTCCTTCCAGGCGTAATCTCCAGAGGCATGGATGATCGGCAGGTTGGGATATTTTTTGGCCGTCTCCAGGGCATCGTCCTTCATGTCATCGGAGTTAAAGATGACCATCTGTGCGCCTTTGGCAATCAGTCCATCGGCCACCTGCACGCCCGTTACATTAGGCCGATCGGCTGGATTGACCTTGTCCACATAGTCAAATTTGACACCAGGCACCTGCTTGACGACGGTTTGCATGCCCTCGTAATGGGCCTGATTCCAACCGCCATCGTTTTTGGGCCCGATCAACACCAGACCCACTGTAAATTCCTTGCCAGTTTGCTGCGCACTGGGGGTAGTGGGTGCAGGAACAGGAGTGGGACTGCCACAGGCCGTCAGCAACAGACTCAGGGTAAGGGTCCGCCAGCCAAATCGGGACAGTAGACGCAAGATAGCAGCAGATGGTTTTGACGGTTTGCCATCTGCTCTTTTTTTCTGAGAATACGGATGCTTGAAAATCCCTTGAACCCGGTCAAAGCTCAGCCCTTCCATCCGACCAACTTGCTCAATACTAGAAAGTTGTACTTGCTGATAAATATACTCCTCATACCGTCGAGTGTAGCCCCGACCTGCCTCCATAAAGATTAATGATTCAGTAAAGTAGCGCTGGCAATCATCACAATAAAACTGACGGCGAGGGACTTTCAAGTAAGTGGCTTGACCAAATATTGATAAATCTCGAATACAGAATTACGACTACATTCTGATAGACTCATCACCCAATTGGAGACTTGTATCGTCGCTGACGATAGTAGCAATACTGCTGAAGTCACCAAGGTTCTAGCAGGCGAAGAAGTGCCAAAAATTAACCTATCCAAGGCAACCTGGGACGAAATTAAATTCGCATTAGAGTATTTGATTTCGCAGCCAGGTAGCCCTCTCAAAACAGTTAAAGCCTCAGTGGCTACTAACCAGATTGATGAGGCTCCCCGTCAGTATTGGAAAACATTAGACCCAATTGTTGCGCTTAAATGTGGCATTACTAAAGGTAAGAAGCTAGTGTTCTGTCAAACCCTAATTTCAAGGTGAACCCATTGGCTCGTAGTCGGCGCTTTAGCGCTGAAGCGCTGACTACA
>CAZBTL010000322.1:0-4129 GCA_964494755.1 uncultured bacterium
GATTGTGAAAGGTTTCCGCAGGAAATCCTTCTCACAAAGCCCTTTCACCATTCAGGCATTTACAAATCAAATAGGATTGCTATATAGAGATGCGCTTGCTCCGTTCCAGAGCCAATGCAGGCGGACGACTCCAATCTTCTAATGCCTGGTCAATGCTGGAGACAGGTCATGAGAAAGGTAAAGATATAAAAATCTATTGCTGAAAGATTCACGAAAATCTGTAGCATAAACTACTAAATAGCTCTGCATGGTGTTTGGGATAGATAGATATTTCCTGGGCTAAGGATAGATAGCGGGAGAGGATATGAGCTTTGAATCGGAGTTGCGGACTCGCTCCCGGGCGATTGAGCAGTCGTCCGGCTTATGCAATGACTTACTGCTGCTGAATCTGGAGTACCAGCCTTCTACTTGGGTCAGGCTGTTGAAGCGACCCAGTCCCTTCAGTTTTGAGGAGGGGTTGCTGCTGTGTCAGTGTTCAGAGCACGAATGGCTGACCTGGGTGCCCGATTATGGTGAAGTAACTGTAGATATCTGCGATATGCGCCCCCTGGCTTAGCAAATGGCTGCGGGTCTGGTTCCTGCATCCGTTCACTCCGGAGTCCTTCAGGCGGAATGGGGCTTGGGTTGGCGGGTGCAAACGCCAGGGCTGCCCTGACATCGTGCGGCAGGAATCCTCGGCCTTATTTCCCTAGAATGAAACCTGTAGGATAAGGTCAGGCAGTTGGCCGGGTCTAGGGTTTCTCTCTGGAGGAGAGAAGGCAGGCATGCATTTAGGAACAGGGAGACGATGGCTCAGTTGGCCTGGGGAGAAAGCTGACACAGGGACCGGCTACCTGTTTATGGCTCCGGCCATTCTGGTGCTCAGCACATTTGTGATTGCCCCCATCCTGTATGCCCTCTTCCTATCGGTCCAGAAGGTGCAACTGTTAGGGGGAATTGCCTACCAATTTGTCGGTTGGCGTAACTTTGCGCGTGTAGCGACCGACGATCGCGTCTGGATTGCATTGAAAAATACCGCCACCTATGTGGCGATCGTGGTGCCCGCTCAAACCCTCCTGGCCCTCATCCTGGCAGTGACATTGAATGCAGGCATTAGGGGTAAAAACTGGTGGCGCGTACTCTATTTCCTGCCTACAATTACCTCTTCCGCGGTGCTGACCCTGATTTTCATGTGGATTTACAACACCGACGGCCTCCTGAATTATGTTTTAGCCTGGTTGGGCCTGCCAACCTACAACTGGTTAGGCGATCCAGCCGTGGCACTCAAAGGCATCATGATCATGAATATCTGGTCAACAGCGCCTTTTTTCATGGTGATCTATCTAGCAGCGTTGCAGGATATCCCCGCATCACTCTATGAAGCAGCTCAAATGGATGGGGCCAATGCCTGGGAGCAATTTATCTACATTACGGTGCCCCTGCTGCGGCCCGTGACGTTTTTTGTCATGGCAACCGGCTTAATCGGTACGTTTCAACTCTTTGATCAGTCCTATATTTTTTCCAATGGGTCCGGCGGCCCCAATAATGCCACCTTAAGTGTGGTGCTGTTAATTTATCAGTACGTCTTTCGCGATTTACAGATGGGCTATGCCGCTGCGATCGCAGTGCTGTTGGCGTTGGTAATTATCACCCTGACCCTGCTCCAACGGCGCTTATTTGCCAAAGAGCAAGCCCCCCATTAAATGGGAATTGATCGGTCTTCGTTTTTGTTGAACGATTTTCTGTAGGTGAATGGGGGCCTTATCGATTGGCTGCTGTCATGGTCTTGTTTTCTATTGCCAGTGGGCTGTTGCCAGGTTAAGTCATGAAACGGACAGGCTGTCATGCTGGGTTGACTGTCGTCTTGTACGGAGTCCTCACCCTATACGGAATCATTACGCTCATTCCCTTCCTGTGGGCCATCTCTGCATCCTTTAAACCGTTACCCGAAATTGTCAGTGGGGACCTCAACTTGATTCCCCGACAATTCACCTTCGAGAATTACCAGCAACTCTTTCTGCGGGAGCCCCTCTTCTTTCGCTGGCTGCTGAACAGTGTGATCATTGCCGTCAGCGTGACCGGCTTCAATCTGTTATTCAATTCCATGGCCGGCTATGCCCTGGCCCGACTCCGTTTCCCTGGACGGCAGGTCTGGTTCTTTTTAGTGCTGGCCGTCTTAGCAGTACCAGCCCAGGTCACCCTGATTCCCACCTTTTTAATCTTGAAATCATTGGGCTGGCTCAATTCCTATCAGGGCATGATTGTGCCAGCCATGGTGAATGCCACCTTCATCTTTATGATGCGCCAGTTTTTTGTCAGCTTTCCCCACGAATTGGAAGAAGCCGCAGCCCTGGACGGCTTATCCCGCTTTGAGACCTTTTGGTATATTGTGTTGCCGCTGGCCAAACCAGCTTTAGCCGCTCAAGCAATTTTTATTTTCATGGGGAGCTGGAATAATTTCCTGTGGCCGGTTGTTATTCTGTTTGACCCGGAAATGTTTACTTTGCCGCTGGGCTTGAATAGCTTTAAGGGCCAATACATTAGCTATTGGAATTACATCATGGCCGCCTCTGTGGTGTTCACCCTGCCAGTGCTGGCCTTATATATTTTTTTCAATCGCTATTTCATTCAAGGAGTCACCTTTACTGGCGGCAAGAGTTAATCTTGCGCCGCCTGAATTTGTTCATTGGCCTCATCCTGGGCTTTTTGCATGGCCTGGGGCAGGGGTTGCTGTCCCAGAAAGGCGCTGGCAAATTGGTTATTGAAATTGTTCAGGATGGCGGCGGGATAGCGGCCCAGTTGCCAGGGGGTGGCGTAGGCGACACCAGCCACCAGCGGGGCTCTGAGGGGGTCGCGGTCGTACTGCAGCTGCGCCGCAACAGATTTGCGCGTGGGCAGGGCAAAGCCAGTACGGGTCCATTGCTGCATACCAGTCTTGCCGGTCAGATAGGCAATTAATTCCCAGGCTGCTTGCTTGTGGCGAGATCTGGCATTCATCACATAGGCCACCGTAAAGACCATCGTGCTGGGGCGATCGCCCATTAGGGGCACTTCAGCCGTGGCAAACCGGAGTTGCGGAAAGCTCTCTTGCAGGTAAGGAATGGCCCAAGCCCCTTCGATCACCATCGCGGCCCGGCCCCGACCAAACATCTCACTGCCGGAACTGCTGCCCACATCTGAGGGCTGGGCTGCTGTACGGTCCTGACGGTATTGCTGCACTAGGCGAGCCAATCCCTTCAAGGCAGGTTCCGAGGCAAAGGTGGCATAGCCCCGATGATCCAACACCTGGCCACCATAAGCCTGAATCACATACACCAGACGGGCCAATTCGGGCGTCAGCCCCAGGCCATATTGCTCTGGCTTGCGGTCTTGATTGGTGTCCTGGGTCAGCAACCGGGCCGCCGCTTCTAACTCGTCCCAGGTGCGGGGTGGTTCTGCAATGCCTGCGGCTTTTAAGGCGTCCAGGTTATAGAACAGGGCTAAGGTGGAGTAGTCCTTGGGCAGGCCATACAGATGGGCCCGATGGCGGAAGGCATTCAGAAGTCGGGGTTCAAAATCGGCCAGATCAAAGTCTGGCGTGATATAGGCATCCAGGGGTTCCAGGACAGCCTGCTCCATCAGAAAGGGGGCTTCCAGCGCGTCCAGGTAGAAGACATCCGGTCCCGCATCGCCAATCAGGCGAGTTTTGATCACATCCATGTATTGGTCAGCAATGGTTTCAAAGCGCACTTGGATGCCCGGATGGCTGGCCTCAAATTGGTGTAACACCTGTTGCAGCAAGCGCGCCTCGACGGGACTAGCGCTCCAGCCGCTGAGCTTTAAGGTAATCGGGCGATCGCGAGTTGGCTGCCAGGGTGACTGGCAACTCAGCGAAATCAGACTGGTCAGCAGGAGCAGTAGCAACCACCGCGCCCATTTAGGAATCAGGCAGGAATAAGCTCTTGCGATCATGCCATTATTGCAGCGATCTCATCATTGCAGCGATCTTATGAGAGCAGAAAATGGGCGAGTTCGTAGATTTTGTCGAGTAGCTGATTCTTTAATCCCCATAGTGCGTCCACATCCGCAGAATTTTAACCAACTGCCCATCCTCGAAAACCTGATAAACTAACCGATGTTGAAGGTTAATTCGACGGGAGTATACAGGAGT
>CAZBTL010000323.1:0-4125 GCA_964494755.1 uncultured bacterium
CTACGCTAGAGAGGATGCTTGACCGACCGTTGGGAAATGGCTGCGCAGATAACTGCATGACGCCGGTCAAATGTCTGGGTCGTTATCACTCCTGCATGACAAAGCTCCCTTCCAGTCAACTTCGGCGTTCTGTTTGCCGCATTCTCCAGTTTGCCCTCCTCTACTTTGGGCTGACTCGACTGATTTGCCTGATTCCCGTGCAACCGCGCGGCTTGATTCCTGTCAAAGGGCGGGGAGAAATGATGACCTACTTCTTGTAAGGCCGGAAAGTTTAGTCCCCGTAATGCGACTCGATTCTGGGTGGGTCTGTAGGGCGGCTCTTGGATCTGGTAAGATTATGAGTTTGCACAGGATTCGACGATCGCAAGGAGACACCCCCCTATGGCGCGCTTATATTATGACGCGGATGCCAATCTAGATCTGCTGGCCGGTAAGACGGTTGCCATCATTGGCTATGGTTCCCAGGGCCATGCCCACGCCCTTAACCTGAAAGATAGTGGGGTGAATGTCATTGTGGGGCTGTATCCCGGTAGCAAGTCAGCCATCAAGGCCAAGGAAGCTGGCCTGACGGTTCACTCGGTCGAAGATGCAGCTCGGTTGGCGGATTTGATCATGATTTTGCTGCCGGATGAAGTGCAGAAGACGGTTTACAAAAATGAGATTGAACCCCACCTGACCGAAGGCAAAGTGCTGGCCTTCGCCCATGGGTTTAATATTCACTTTGCCCAGGTGGTGCCGCCCAGTTTTGTGGATGTGATCATGGTGGCGCCCAAGGGACCGGGACACCTGGTGCGCCGTACCTACGAGCAGGGCGAGGGGGTTCCTTGTTTGTTTGCGGTTTATCAAGATGCGTCCGGGCAGGCTCGCGATCGCGCCATGGCCTATGCCAAGGGCATTGGCGGCACCCGAGCTGGCATCCTGGAAACCACCTTCCGGGAAGAAACCGAGACCGATCTATTTGGCGAACAGGCCGTTCTTTGCGGTGGCCTGACTGCTCTGATCAAAGCTGGCTTTGAAACCCTGGTAGAAGCCGGCTATCAGCCGGAACTGGCCTATTTTGAGTGTCTGCATGAAGTCAAACTGATTGTGGACCTGATTGTGGAAGGAGGCTTGGCCAAAATGCGCGACAGCATTTCGAATACGGCGGAATACGGCGACTACACCCGTGGTCCTCGGATTGTGAATGCTGAAACCAAAGAGGAAATGCGGAAGATCCTGACCGAAATTCAGACGGGTCAGTTTGCCCGAGAATTTGTCCTGGAAAACCAGTCTGGCAAACCAGGCTTTACCGCCATGCGCCGCCGCGAAGCCGAACATCCAATTGAGGAAGTCGGTAAGGATCTGCGGGCTATGTTTAGCTGGTTGAAAAAGGCCTAAGAGACGTTTCCCGACTGTTGTGGGAATTGTTGAAAGCTAAGAGCTATTAGTTGTCAGCCGTCAGCTTTTAGCTCTTAGCTCCTAGAAGATGGCCAGGAGCAAGATTAACAGCGGCGGTGGATCTGCTGTGGCAGCGAAGCATTTGGTCATCCATCATCAAGCTCTGAGTGCACCGGAAAATCAGTTGATGGCTGTCCGCCGGTTTCACTTCAAATTACCCATCTTTCAGTTCCTCCCCAAATTTGCGTTGCAGTCGCTTAAACAATTGATAGATTTCCGGCAAGCGGCTATAAGCTGCGGAGGCTTTCAAAAACTGGCGGTAGGGAAGGAATGGACTACCCATCACGATTTCGCCAGGTTCTACGTTGCTGTGGATGCCAGCTTTGGCTCCAGCCTGCACCCCATCTCCAATGTTTGCCTGATTGGCTACGCCCACCTGACCGCCCAAAATTACCCGATCGCCCACCTGAACGCTGCCAGACACCCCCACTTGAGAGGCCAGAGCACAGTTTTTGCCTACTTTGGTGCCGTGACCAATCTGAACCAGGTTGTCAATTTTGGTGTTGCGACCAATCCGCGTTTCTCCCACTGTTGCCCGGTCAATGGTGGAGTTACAACCCACTTCCACCCCATCTTCCAGGACCACATAACCGGATTGCTGAATCTTGAACCAACCGTCGTCAGTCGGCACAAACCCGAATCCTTCTGAGCCAATGACCGCACCGGAATGAATGACACAATCTGCGCCAATCTGGGTTCGTTCCTGGATGACGCAGTTGGCATAGAGAATGGTGCGATCGCCAATCTGGACGTCCGGATAAACCACCACATTGGGATGGACCGCGACGCGATCGCCAATTTTGACCCCCGCCTGAATCACCGCATGGGCTCCAATGGACACTGCTTGTCCAATTTTCGCCGTTGGGTCAATCACTGCGGTGGGGTGAATTCCCGGTACTGGTTGAACCGGTTGATAAAACAGGGCAATGGTCTGGGCAAAGGCGAGGCGGGGGTTGGGGCAGGCAATCCAGGCAATGCCGCGATCGCTAGCTTGGGTCTGCAACTTTTGATTAGCTGGCAGAATCAGCGCACTGGCCGCCGTTGTTGCAATACATCTGCTGTATTTATCTCCTTCCACATAGCTGATTGTGCCTGGCGCCGCATCTTCCACGGCACTAACGCCGGTAATTTCCAAATCTGAACGACTGTCCGTTGCCAAACTATGGCTAACAACAGTGGAACCCAGCGTTTCAATCAGGGTGCTGAACTTCATAGCGATTTCTTCGTGTGTGTCTAGCTGAGCAGAGGCATCCTGCGCTTCAAAGTCCTATCAAGGGCGTGAACCGCATGGAAAGCCCTCATAGAAGATCGTTGACCCATAGTTGCCTGGATGCCACTTGATACAGAACCATCTTAGGGGGTTTGTCGAACCGTTTGTCGAGCCATGGATGGTCAGACTTCTGAACAGGGATGAGGGTGGTGTTGAATAGCAATGTGAATTGGAACGCAGTGTCAATTCATACAACTGCTGATTCATATCCGGAATCAACAACGCTGGAATTAGAGGGGTGAACCTGCCGATGGGAGCAGGATTAACACAAAAACAGGGGCGATCTGACTAATCACCCCTGCTATTGCTTCAATCTGCTAATTGTGAATTGGCTTAAGCACCGGCCAGATTCTTCGCGGCAAAGTCCCAGTTCACCAAATTGTCGAGGAAGTTTTTGATGTAGGCGGGACGAGCATTGCGGAAGTCGATGTAGTAAGCATGCTCCCACACATCCAGCGTCAGCAAAGGCTTCTGACCATGCACCAGTGGATCCTCTGCATTCGGAGTTTTGGTTACTTTCAGAGTGCCAGCCTCTTCTACCAGCCAGGCCCAGCCGCTACCAAATTGAGTCGCAGCTGCAGCCGAAAATTCTTCCTTGAACTTATCAAAGCTGCCAAAAGCAGCATCGATCTTAGCGGCCAGCTCACCCGTTGGTGCACCGCCCCCAGCAGGCTTTAAGGAGTTCCAAAAGAAGGTATGGTTCCATACCTGGGCTGCGTTGTTGAAGATGCCAACCTTGGACGCATCGCCATAAGTCATGCGGATTACATCTTCTAGAGACTTGCCATCATATTCGGGCTTGTCCTTGATCAGATTGTTAAGGTTATCAACGTAAGCTTTATGGTGCTTGCCGTAGTGATACTCGAAGGTTTCGGCTTTCATGCCGTACGGCTCTAGCGCATCCATCGCAAAGGGTAAGGGAGGCTGTTCGAATGCCATTGTTTTCTCTCTCTCTCTGAATGTGTAGTTACACGAAAAAGTGTAGTTACAGTCTAAAGCCTATGAATACCGTTTCGAAGTTGAGCAACTGTGGGGCCAGTTCTCAATCTGAAACTGACAGAAACAGAATTTAACAATGAAATTCTATCTCAAAAGCGAACCGAACTGAGTTGTCCTCACACCACCTTTGAAACTGAGCAACGGAATAAGGCGGGACTGGAATGTGGTTGTCAGTCGCTATGAACATAGCTCTAAATCTGCCTTCAACCAGTTGTAGGGCCAGGGTGTTGTCAGTCTGACGCTCTATTTGCATGTGCTAGCCATGACCGACTGCTATTCCTTCATCCGACTGCAGTGATGGAAGGTGGTGATCAGCGGCATGAATCCGCAAAACGCCTTTTGCTGCTTTGGCATAAAATAAAGTTATGGGGTCAATACGCTTGCTCGACCCTGCTTGCATCGTTGTATCCAGCCGCTAG
>CAZBTL010000324.1:0-4116 GCA_964494755.1 uncultured bacterium
TAGTAAATGCTGCCTGGAGGAGCCGCAAAAACTTGAGGCGCGGGGATACTATCCCCCTTGTTATGGTCTTTGCTGGCACGTAAACGGCAACTTATAGGAACTGGCTTGTCCGTAGCGACGCTGACCAGTGTCCCCGGTTTTTGGTTGCCATTGACGGTATGAGCAAGTTTCCACTCCCAGGGCCATGCCCGACAAGTGGCAATACCAGATTGTTTTCGCTCAAAAACTCCGGGAGTGATCAAATAGGCGAGGGATTTTTCCTTTTTCTCAAAGTTGGCTTTTGATAACTGCTGAAGTGTCTGCCATTGCTGATCTAACGTTTCAGATCGCTCCAACACAACCCGATGCCCTTCACCCCCCAATCGAATGATTAGGGCACGTCCGTTGGCTTGTTTTTGAACAGCTTGATGGGTTTGATCATCCAGCCCGATCGCCAAACTCCAACCCTTATGCATCCTGACGGCATTTTCGACAAAATAACCGTCCGCATCCTTTACCTGACGGCTACCGGGTTCAATGGCATTGTGGGGACGTGATTCGATTGTCCAGGGTTGATCTTCCCCTTCATGCTGCACTTGCCATGCATCCGGGGCGATCGTGCCATTCTTTAGGTATTCCCGCACCACATCGTAAGGTAAGTATTGCAGATGTTTGACCTCAGAACCGCCAGGGCAGGGATCAGCTGAATCATCATCGTCACCATCATTCGATGAACTTCCGGGCGGCTTCACCAATGGGCAGGGCTGGGTTCTGTCCCACTCTAGTTGACCTTGCAGCGGGTGACCTGTTGCCCAGTCTAATGGCAATAGGGGCGTTTTTTCCACAAAGCCCAAAGGACGTGGAAAATAGAGCGTCTGATAATCTCGACAGAAGAAAGGTCCTTTGATGTGAAGGGTCGCGTTACTGCCTAACAAGCCTCGCATGGCACCCGCGATCGCGTGTCCATTCGGCGGAAAGGTACTGCCAGCCCAGGCCCGTTCTCCAGGAGTAAACGGCTTGGCATCGCGGAACATCAGCACATCGAGGGGCGTGATGGTATACCAAAAAAACTGATCCGCGTTGGCCGTCATGATTCCTCTCCCCTTGTTATGAGATTTTCCTGCACCCAAGCCCGAAAGCGCCGAATCAGGGTTGTTTGATCCGTTTGATCAGCTAGAGCAATAAACGGTTCTAAATCCGTCACCGCGAGTTGCGGAAATGTAGCGCTATGTTGCACCTGCTGATAGTGCTGCTGGTTCAACACCCAGAACTGGAGCGCCCCATGATTCCAACGCCACAGTTCCGGCACACCGAGGGCTGCATAAATCTCCATCCGATTGATGGCACTATGGGTAACATCGATTTCTATGACCAAATCGGGGGGTGGGTCTTCGTTTAAGTCGATCGATTGCTTCCCTCGAACAAGAGCTTGATTTTGGATATAGAAGCATTCATCGGGTTCCAGACCTCGTTCTAAGGTTTGGCGCTTAAATGTGGTAGATCCTCCCGCTTCCATAGGAATATTCAATTCTTCCGTCAGAGTTTCCACTAAACGGGCTAACAGTTTTTTATAGCGCTCGTGGGCATAGGACAAAATCATCAGTTCTAGCAATCCTCGGTTATAAGTCACCCGCACTGGACGATCGCCCAATAGATTCAAAACCGTTTCGTATCCTTCCCAGGAAATCTCGGTGAGGGTAATCTGTTGTTGGGGGGCTAATAGATCTGGCATGTTAGTCTTCCTGATTAGTTGATTTGAATGTCTCGTTTCCGTAGCACAAAGGCAGCCAGTTTAAGCCAGTTTTGAATTTGGCGATCGCGCTTTTCAGCCATTTTGCGATTATCAGAATCATGCTGAGCCGTGAGCCATAAATCGCCTAGAAGATTAGCCAGATGATCGCGGAACTGCTTTTGTAGGTCGGGGTCATTGCTCAAAGCATCGCGCCGACTGCAAAATGCCTGTGTCCAGGCAGGGATTGCCTCTGGCATTGGCACCGGATGCTGACTCCACACCTCAGCCGCCTGCTCAAACAGGGCTGGATCGATTTCTTCAGGATGGTGTTGTTGGAAATTGATGAGCGATCGCCACTGGTTAAACACATCGAACTTGCTGGTAGCCTTCAAAATATTGCCGTTGCCATACAGCACCCGGACTTGCACTGCATCTTTCTGGTGTTTTCCGCCATCCTTCAGGTAAACGTGGTCTTTAGCTTCATCTTCCGCTTCCCAGAGGTTTTCCAGGGCGATCGCCAACGGCACCGAATGATGGGCAATCACAATCCCAAAACTAATGCTGGCATTCCGCCCCATCGTGAACAGCGGACGTGGTGAGACGTTCTCAGGTGGATCACCATTTTTCCAGCGCCAATAATCCCCTGTATCATCAAATTCCTTACAAGGGTCTTTACTACCCTTAAAGCACTGGCGCACATCCCAAAGCCACTGATCCCACTCCCACAGGTTGGTGTAGGCCAGCACATCGTCGCCACCGCTGTAGATCAACCGTCCGGCATAGCGTTGCTCGGTCAGGTAAGGCACCAGTTGATTAGAGAAGTCCAACAACGCACGGGAGAGCGCTGCATGAGTTGCAGGCCCCATTCGTTTTTTCTGGGTCAGAAATTCATTAAAAGCCTCTGCCACCCCCTCGGATTCCTGACGCGATGTGCGCACCTTTTCCTTCAACGCTTGGGGTACATAATTCCCATAGGATTCAAGCAATGTTCCTTTTAACCATTCACTCATACTGTCGCCATCCCCTGCTGCCAGCACATACCAGTCAGTAGGATTATTTCCAGCAGAGAACCAAGTGGCTATCTGGTCTTTTAGCCGCTGAAGTTCGCTATTTCGTGCTTTAACTTGTTCTTCATGGTCTAGGTTCCTGTTAGGTTCATAGTCATCAATCAACCATCCCGCATTCAGCAGACGGGGATTAGGCCAATCGTTATGGTGTTCTCTCACCCAGGGAATTCCCCAGGGCAAGTTGGCAGGGGCATCCTCGTTTTGGGTGGTCCAATGAAATGACTGGCTAATGTCATTGCAGGCATCCAGGAAATCGTCAATTCTCGCCTGTGCTTTCTGATCTCCTTGCGTTGCTCTTGTTTCTTGCTGGCGTAACCATCCAGCTACCCCAGAGGTCAAATCTGGTGAGTAGGAAGCTTCTCGCCATTGTTCAGGGAAATGGGGCAACACTGCCTTGGATAAAATACGATGCAACCCCCGCTTCACCACTTCGGTGGCATTCAGTTCTTCAATGCCGTCAAATAGTCCCGCATGGTTATCCCAAAGATTGGCAGTATGTCCTTCTGTGAGCCAGTCTTGCTGATCCGCATGGTTATCGGGATGAACCACGGGGCCAATGCCAGAAATCGTCGATCGTGGACCAAAGGCAGTGGGCAGTTGCCAGGTGCGAGCATTTTTAATCGCAGTCAGGGCAAAGCGGGTTTGATCAAACACATAGGGCCACCAGGAACCGATATTTACCCCCGGTTTCTTGGGGGCAAAGGTGGCCCGCAAAAAGGCGAGTTCTTTTTCCAGGAACAGTCGAGTCTTCTCCGTCAGGTTGTAGGCAGTGTTTTGACTCTCCACCCAGGGATCGCGATCAGACTCCGTGTTTTTCAAAATACCCGTATCTTTGAGATCTTCCCCCTCTTTACCGATCGCCACTGCCGCCCAGTAGGTTTGCCAATGGGCATCCAGCCAGCCATTCCAGGCAGTATCCGTTTCTTGCAAACCGGGCATCCATCGACGCTCTTGTTGCAAGAGGGTCAGCACTTCTCCACCCAAGCGCCGCCATTCCATCTTCAGGGATTGCCGTACTGTTTGCATCGCAGCAGCAACTTTATCTTTGGGCAAAATCATCACCAGCACGTTGGGGAAACCCGCCGTCAAGAGTTGCTGGCCCTTGGGGCGAGTGATTAGATCTGCAAAGTCTGACCATTCTTCCCTCAGCCAATAGTCAATTAAGGGTTGCTGAAACAAACTGGGATACAGGAAACTATCAGGACCATAGATTTGGGCTAAATCCCAACAAACCTTGGCCGAAAGGTAGTGCAAAATCCAAGAACCGGCCCAAAAATCTCGCATTTTGCGGCTGGCTTTGATCAGCTCTTGTACCGGAGTAAAGCTAAAGATTGCTAG
>CAZBTL010000325.1:0-4107 GCA_964494755.1 uncultured bacterium
TGAGGATTGGACTGTGTAATGGATACCGCCCCCTTGCTTTCTGCCATATTTCTTAGACCTGTTGGGATTTAACAGGAGAAATCGCTGAAAAGCCTGCTAGGGTTGAGTTTTAGCCATTTCAAGCAAAACGCTGAAAGTCTCACTGGGAGAAGGTTTCAAGGTTTTTTGAGCTTATAACCCAACAACTCTCTTAAAGATTCCATCAGCAATTTGCTGGTTGCATATGCTCTTGGGCAGAAGAGTGATACATCTACAACCACCCGATTTCCTGTCTGGAGAGGAGTGATGTATGCGACGATGAAAAGTCAAAAGGTAAAAGGCAAAAGGCAAAAGGCAAAAAGTATCCTGCCTCCCCCCTTCTCCTTTTTCCTTCTGATTACTTCCTCCCTCCTCCCCATCTCCCCCATCCCCTTTCTTCCCGCATCAGCCCAGACCGACAACCGCCAATGAGCAATTAGTCTCCAGTTGAAGGGATATTGTCGATGTACCCGGATTTACGATGGCTTCGTCTAGTGACGGTCAATCTGTTGCTTTCATCAAGCTGCTTTTTTGTGACGAATTACCCGTTCCCGACACAATCAGCCCAGGCGCAAATTGCACCGGATCGGAGAACAGAATTGACTCAAATCCATCAGTTGCTGGGCACAGCAACCCCAGACATTACGACCTTAAGAGGGGCTGAGTTAGGGGAGCAGATCACCCAGGCAATGTTCAAAGATGCAGAGTGGCTATTTCTCCCTGATGGTCAGTTTGTTTTTATTCCACTCCAGCCGGGTGTCCCAACTGAGAAGAGGCTGTTTATCTCTGGCACCTATGTCAGACAGGGAGAACGATTGATCTTCCAGGGAGAAAGATTGGCAAAGGGTAATGGGATTTTTCTGGATGGAACCATTCAGCGACAGGGAAACCAGACGAGTTTGAGGGCGATTTATGCCATTTCTGCAAACGGAAAGGGCCAGCAGATCTCTATTCTGTCGCAACAGCTCTGGCCCCAACCCAGTAACAACATGCGCCGAATTGACGTTAATCGGTTAGTCGCTGGGAGCAAAGTTCCTGCTCAAACTCCCCAACAGGCGCAGGCATTACCGAATCCTCGCTATGACCTGATCGAAGGCATCAGGGTGCCATCGGAGTTTGCCATCTCGGTGCAAGGTCAAACGGAAGCAGGTGCCTTTCCAGCACTACCCGGAAGCCTCTCCCTCCTGCCGACTGAGGGACTGCGGCAGGAACCCAACCCCACTGAACCCCTTTCTATAAACTTACTCACCACTACCGCTGGGGTTCCGCAGGGAGAGGTGCAATGGTTAAACCTGCAAAAAGGCACTGGCACCCTTCAGATCAGCAATGGGCAACTGCGACTGGAGTTGAAGTCCAGCCAGCTCACGCCCGCAGTCCAATGGTGGACCATTCCCCAGGGAGCAGACCCCCAGGAAACGGTGCTAGTCTATGCGGCCCGAGCAACCTTGAGCCTGACAATTCAGGGCGATACCCTCACCGGATCGCTCACAGCCTCCGGCCTGTATAACGCTGAGCAGCGATCGCAGTTCAACCAGCCCAGCACCTACCAAGCAACGATCACGGGTAAACGCATTAAGAGCGATTTGGCCGAATCTATACGAACCACCCTGGGAACCTCTGCCTTTACCGGCCGCTGGCTTACAGGCGAAGCCGTTTTTGGGAATGCCCGTTTGGGACAACTTGAACTCCGCCAAACCGGTCAACAGGTGCGGGGAACCTACACAGGCTATGGTGGCGGTCGCCTGGAAGGAACGCTCCAGGGAAATCGCCTGAATTTTACCTGGCAGGACAAACAGCGCGGCAAGGGACAGGGATTTTTCCGGGCGATCGCTGGTGGTGGAACCCTGGTTGGTTCTTTTACTTCCGGTCTCAATTCTCAGGCAGACCAACTGGCGATTGCTACCTGGCAACTGCCCCTGCCAGCCCAGTCCTTGTCTCCCCTTGACCTCTCAGAACTCCGAGATCTGGCCTTTGACCTGTCTAATCAGGGCCGGTGTGAGCAGGCCGCACCGCTCTTTTCAAGAGTAGTAGCGGCATATCGGCAAAACCGCCAAAAAGTAGCAGTCAGTGGGGCCATCCTGAATACCACGGATTTGATCAATGAGTCCTTTGCCCTGGAACTGGCCCTGACCTGCTTGCAGCAGATTGGCGACTACACCACCCTGCTGAGTATGCTCGATCAGGCGATTGAAGTCGGCCAATATCTGGCTCCTGGTGAATCGGCTAGACGGCTGTTCAGAGAGCGGATCAAGACTACTCCCGCCAACCTGACCCAAAGGGCGAAGGCATTGAACACCATTCAAACCAATCTGGAACAGCTTCGGGGTCAGGTGCGGCGGATCGGCATAGGAATCACCCTACAACAACAGGAAAAGACCAGAGAAGTTGTGGTGGTGTCGCTGGTCAAGGATTCTCCTGCAGCAAAAGCTGGGATTCAACCCCAGGACAAATTAGTACAGATTGATGGTCAGTCCATCCAGGGATTGACCTTAGAGCAAATCACCCAGCGACTGCGGGGCTCTGTTGGCACTCCCGTGGCGTTGACCGTCCAGCGGGGCACCCAGTTATTAGACTTCAAGCTGCTTCGGGCCCGACTACAGGTCCAGCCCAGATACCGGCAGGCAGATGACCTGTTGCAAGACATCACAGACCTGACAGGTCACCTGCAGACGTTACAGACAGAATTGGCTGCCGATCAACAGCAAATTCAACAGCTAGAGCAGGACATTGGGTCTGGCAAGGTCGATCCCATACAGGCTTTTGATATCCTGGCCGCCTATCTGAAGCAGCGGCAAGCGCACCTGCTAACCCAAACCCTCAAAGTCGGTGGGCTAAATCGCAATTTTTTGAAAGGACAGGCCCAACTGTTACAGGAATCAACCGCTTTTCTGGAGGAGGGTGTCAGGCGCGTCAGCGTCATTTGTCCTGAACCAGCGGCGTCTGTGCGTCAACAAACCGACATTGACATTCAAGCAGATTCGGCTAGGGCGGAACAGTTTTTCCGGAGTCTGGCACAGAACACTGATCTAACGGATACGGAAAAGCAGCTCTTTGATCAACTGGATCGAACCGTTACCCAGATGATTATTCTGACTGCTGATCTGAGTGGACAGTGTGGTTTGATTCAGTCCATTGATGTCAAACGAAAATTTAAGGCAGAGCTGGATAAGACCTTAAACCAAGCTTCCCGGTTTATGCAGTTGCTGGAAACCTGGCGCAGAAGATTAGTGAATGATTTTAATCGAATTAATGTTCAGGAGCAGGCCCAACCATTCTTCCAGAAATTAATTCAGTTCCTGGTTGAGATCGAGCAGCGGAATGATGCGCTAGTTGTCTCAGAGAAGTCCAGAGGTAGGGCATTTTTAGATCTATTATTAACTCGATTTTTATCTGATCAGACGGCTCAAGCCAATGTTAAGCAAGTCAGTTCTGAACAAATTCAGCAAACTGTTCAGAATCAGATCAGGCCAATCACTCTAGAACAAATTCAACAAATTGCAAAGGATCAAGATGCGACTCTGGTGCAGTATGCAGTTGCAAGTAAAGAAAATCTCTACATCTGGGTCGTACAACCCAATGGCAAAATTCATTTTCAGCAATCCAGTTTGACTGGGATGTCATCGTCCCTGACACAACTTATCTTTGATAGCCGAGATGCCATCGGCGCTAGGGGTCGAGCGGATGTTGAAGTGCAACTGACGCCAGAAGCCTTTAAGCAACGGCGATTGCAACAAGCACAAAGCCTACGCTTCTTATATCAACTCCTGATTAAACCGATCACACTTTCACTTCCTAACAACTCAACTCAACGGGTTATCTTTATACCTCAAAACGAATTGTTTCTGGTGCCATTTGCCGCACTGCAAGATGAAAAAGGGAAGTATTTAATTGAAAATTACACCATCTTGACCGCCCCCTCGATCGAGATATTACGGCTGACAAGACTGCAGTTAACTACAAAAAGGCAAGTTCCATTTTTTGAGCAACCTTTTTCTGCCTTGATTGTGGGTAATCCCACCATGCCTAAAGTGGTGACCCAGGTTGGAGAGCCACCCAAGCAATTGTCTGATTTACCAGGAGCTAAACAGG
>CAZBTL010000326.1:0-4106 GCA_964494755.1 uncultured bacterium
ATGTTCTATATCATTTCCCCTTTGTCGGCGATCGTTTAATCATTGGTAAATTTTGTGCTTTGGCAAGAGGCATAAAATTTATTATGAATGGTGCGAATCATCAACTAGATGGATTTTCAACCTATCCGTTTTACATTTTTGGCAATGGTTGGGAGAAGGTTACCCCACAACCAGAACAACTTCCCTACAAAGGTGATACGGTAATTGGCAATGATGTCTGGATTGGCTATGAATCGGTCATTATGCCAGGTGTAAAAGTGGGGCATGGCGCGATCATTGCAGCAAAGTCAGTCGTCGTTAATGATGTTGCGCCCTATAGAATTGTCGGCGGGAACCCAGCCAAACCAATCCGCACACGGTTTGATGACACGGTAATTCAGTCATTGCTTGAAATTGCTTGGTGGGATTGGGAGATTGAGAAAGTGAGCCGAAATCTGGAGAAGATTGTTGCGGCTGATATTGAGGGATTAAGAAATTGTTCGTAGCCGTGTAATCGAGCAAGCCCAAGGCATTGGAACAAACTTAAGCAATCAGCGATCGCTGATTGAACCAGCCTTGTTTTCCCTGGCCAACACTGACCAAAGTACTGCATACTGCGCTCGGTTGTTGATGTAATAACGCCCTTCCAGATCACCGTTGCTGGATAAATATGCTTCAAACGATGCAAACCTTGGTGTTGCTTGGGTCATGGCAATCATCCGATTGCAGGACATCGCATGATTTTAGCAGCCTGACAGTTGGGCGATTAAACCTGACTGTGCATCCAGCAATGCTTTCTAATACCCCACACCCGGCACCCAGCACCCAGCACCTACAGAGCACCTACAGATCAAGCACAACTTGTGCTGTTTTGGGTTGGGCAATGCAAATCAGCACAGAACCGGCAGCGATCGCTGCAGTCGGTGGTTCCTGATAGTCCACCTCTCCGGCTTGCAGTTTGCACATACAGGTGCCACAGATTCCCTGGCGACAACTGAAGGCCGGAGTCAGGCCATTGGCTTCGGCAAATTCTAAAATACTGCCGTCACTGGACTTCCAGGTAAAAGTTTGCCCCGATTGAGCAAACACTACTTCAGACTCCATTGTTGCTGTGGCGGTTGATTGAGCCGCTGGCTGTTTGGACATCGCCTCACGCCGGGCCATAAACGATTCAAAGAAAACCTGCTGCTCCGGAACACCCACCTGTTGCAAGCCTTCCCGCAGGGATTGCATAAAGGCAGGCGAGCCACAGAGAAAATATTCCGCTTCCTGTCCCACCAGCGACTGAATCAGAGCGGTATCCACGTAGCCCAGGCTATGATACTGTCCCTCATCTTCTGGTTGGGGCCGACTATAGGCAAAGTGAACCCGCAAGTTGGGATTGGCTTGGGCCAGGGCCAAGATCTCATCCCGAAAGGCATGAAACCGACCATCCCTGGCTCCATGCACAAACCAGATCGGCCGCTGGGGATTCAGGCGGGTAGCAGCTTGTGCCATGCTGATCAGGGGGGTAATGCCTACTCCATTGCTGATCAGCACAGCCGGTATGGACTGCTGCACATCCAGAACAAATCTGCCGCTGGGGGGTCTGGCTGGAATGACCGCTCCCTCCTGAATGTGATCATGCATAAAGTTAGAGGCAATCCCCGGTGGCACAGCTAATCCTTTAGGCGCAGGCTCCCGCTTAATGGACAGGCGATAATGATCCCAGGGATCTGGATAATCCGATAGGGAATAGGTGCGAATCACCGGCTGTGGTTGCCCAGGAATATCCAACTTGATGGTTAAAAATTGACCCGGTTGGAAACTGGGCAGTGTCTGGTTATCTTCTGGCCGTAAGTAAAAGGACGTAATTTCCTCACTTTCTTTTACTTTGCGGACTACCACAAAGTTCCGCCAGTCTTTCCAGTCGCCATCTTTTGTGGGTTGGCTGGATGCCTTACCTGGTATAGATTGGCGACGCTTTTTCTGATCTGGATACATCAGGCCCACTAGAGCACTGCCGCCAGCTCCCAGCAACGCCGAATAAACACCAGCCTGATAAGCGGAATCATTTTTCTGATGGGTCAGTCCCAATACCACCGCAGACGCCATTGTGATGGCCGAACCTGCTACCGCAGCAGCCGTCAAACTTCTCAGTAAGGGATGTTGAATGGTTGCCAACTCTTCCAGCATGGTCAATGTCCTATCTGGTTTTGAACAAAGGGCAAATTTGTTACTAAGGCGGCGGTGCTAAATAGCAGTATGGATTGGAACGCAGTTTCAATTCATACAACTCCTGATTCATATCTGGAGTCTGCAACGCCCTAAGGCAGGGGTAAGCGATCGCTCAATGGGTTTGCTCCATTCTCCAATCGCTCAGGGTGCAATCGATAACCACAGCGAAAAATACAACGCTTCTGGTTGTGATGATGCAATTTGGCGCAATGTACAGCCCGTATTCCTTTCCAGCGAATATAAACTTCTGCGGCCAGTAGCATGCCGGCAAGGGGAGCTGTGAAATAGACCCAAATTGCCGTCCAGTTGTGAGCAGGAATGGCGGATGCCAGGGTGCGGGCAGGATTCATACTCATGCCGGACAGGGGAGCTTCAACGGTAATGTAGATTGCCACCAATGCCCCGGCAAACAGTCCGGTAAATCGTGCCAGGCGAGTCGTGTTGGAGACGATTAGAATCAACAGCATCAGGCCGAAGGAGATGATCAATTCGGCGATGAACGCAACGCCTGCTCCTGGTTGGCCCGGAATGGTAACGATGTAATTCACATTGGGATGGGCAATTCCATCTCCCAAAAACCTGGCTGCTAACAGAACTCCCAGGAATCCCCCTATAAATTGGGCCAGGATATAACAGCCAGCATCCACGGGTTTTACTTTGCCTAGCCGGAAGAAGGTGAAAGTAACGACCGGGTTAATATGGGCGCCGGATTGCTTACCCCACGGGGAATAGATGATGGCGATGGCGGTTAATCCCATGGCCACACCAATGATGCAGCGACGCAGCAATGGATCGGCGATCGCCTGATGAATCAGAGAACTGGGATGTTCCAAGATTGCGGTGACGACAGCCGCTGCAACCATGAAAAGGCCCAGCCCTGCGGCCTCCATCAAGTATTCTGGATAGTGATAACGGGGTCTGTTCATCTGCTGACTGCTCCCTTTCCAGGTGGGTTGGCCGATGGAGGTGAGGAGTGACCGTCCCCCTACTGTTCGTGATAATTCCAGAGCAACCCACCATCGACGAAAAAGGTGCTGCCAGTGATGTAGTCGGCATCCGATGAAGCCAGGAATGCAACCAGAGCTGCCACATCTGCAGGCTGACCCAGACGGTTGAGTGGAATATTTTGTAATAACGCCCCCAGTTTGACCGGATCATTTAGCAATTGGGTATTGATCGGGGTTGCGATCGCCCCTGGAGCGACATTGTTAATCGTGATGCCCAGCGGCCCCAACTCCACTGCCAGATTGCGGGTCAGCATCTTCATGCCACCTTTGCTGACACAGTAAGCCGTGAAATTGGGAAAGGGCAAATCCTCATGGACCGAACTGATGTTAATAATCTTGCCAGGTCGTTTGGTCTCCAGTAGATGTTGAACAAAGGCCTGGGTGGCGAAGAATACTCCCTTCAAATTGACATTCAGCACCGCATCATAGTCTGCTTCAGTGACGTCCCAAAACGGTGCATGTTTTTCAATTCCAGCATTGTTCACCAGAATATCTAGTTTGCCAAAGTGTCCAATACTTTCAGCCATCAGGTCTCGCACCATGTCCACACTGCCCAGATCGGCCTGAACGGTGTGCCCTTGGACATGGGGACACCTGGCCATATAGCATTTGCCGCCTAATGCCTGCACCTTGGCCAGGGTTTCTTCAGCGCCCTCTGGGTGAGAGCGATAGTTAATCACCACATCAGCCCCCGCTTGAGCTAGACGCAGAACAATGCTCTGGCCAATGCCCTGACTACTACCGGTTACCAGTGCGACCTTACCTTCAAGTGTCATGGGGTATCTCCTTGGGAAAAAATAAAAGACCTTGATGCGTTATCAATCGCCTTGACTACTGACTGATCAACTTGGCTGCACCAAACGTTGCATTAAATTTGCGGCACCAGATGGCAGCAGACCGATA
>CAZBTL010000327.1:0-4080 GCA_964494755.1 uncultured bacterium
AAAGGGCGTAGATTGCTTCCCGCAGGGTGGGAAACTCCGGGTTTCAAGCTAGACGAGGTGTAGATAACTTAGCTATATCGCAGTTGGGCTCGTTGGGCCATGGCTTGGAGACGCTCTAAAGGATACTCGGAGACAAAGCTATCCCAGGGTTTTGCATATCCAGCGGAATTGTAAACGTAAAAAATGCCGTTTACGGTTCGACTAGAAACAATCAAATTCAGCGCTCTCGCCAGATTCAAACACTGAGTGAATTCATGATGGGTCATAGCGGGAACACGGACGCTGTCAAACGTTCGGCCAGTAAGGACAGAGATTAATGAGACTTATCCTAATCGGGTGTAACGGGAAATACACCCCCCAGCCCCCCTGAATGCAATGAAAATTAATCAATACGATCGCTCTGGGCTCCAAATCATCAACCTTCTGGCCCAAATCGGTAATGGCTCCAATCGCAAACCGGTTCATAGCCAATGACCCGAAAAATCTTGTTGGACGTGGGATTCGCCAGATTGGTAAACAGGAAACAGTCTTGACCAGCCTGATCCAGAAATTGCTGACTCAAGGCGGCAACACAGGCGGTGGCGTATCCCCGCTGGCGTCGGTCACCCTGGACAACACCAGGGGATAGGGAGGAGTCCTGACCGCGATCGCGACAATCCCACCCTGGTTGGTCACCATGGCCAGATAGGGGGGATGAAGATAACACCCAGGACTGTGGCGCAGGTCATTGAGCATATCCAGCAACAGCGTGTGGTCGCACTGCCGCTGCAACAGGTAGTCCCGCGTTTATTCGACGAACCTGGGGATGGACTCAAATCGATGGAATTGCATACGTCTTTCGCTAGCTTGCGTCCTAAGGCCGATTGCTTTTCACTGGCTTCTGGAACCAGTCAAGAATCACCGCCGTTTACAAAACTTGAAGTCCTATAATGAGCTATGAATCGTCAGCCAGCAGTTCTCATCTTGCTCGATCCTGGTCATACTACATTGTAGTATGGTGATATTGCCTTTCTAGCTGCAAGCTGCCTGTAGACGACCCGACCCTATCTTCCTGGATACCCACTGTGACAGACGCCGGACTTTACAAAGACACCGTTAATTTACCCAAAACCAGCTTTGACATGCGGGCCAATGCGGTCAAGCGGGAACCTGAATTGCAACAATTCTGGGAAGAACAGCAGATTTATCAACACCTGTCGCAGCACAATCCCGGTGAACTGTTTGTGCTGCACGATGGGCCGCCCTATGCCAATGGTTCGCTGCACATGGGGCATGCCATGAACAAGATCTTGAAAGATATCATCAACAAGTATCAACTGCTGCAGGGACGCAAAGTCCGCTATGTTCCCGGTTGGGACTGTCATGGGCTGCCGATTGAGCTGAAGGTGTTACAGGCCATGAAGCCTGCCGAACGGCAACAACTGACGCCCCTGATCCTACGGCAAAAGGCCAAGGAATTTGCCCTTAAAACCGTGGACGAACAGCGTCAGAGCTTCAAGCGCTATGGGGTTTGGGGCGATTGGGAACATCCCTACCTGACCTTGAAACCGGAATACGAAGCGGCCCAGATCGGCGTCTTCGGTCAAATGGTGCTGAAGGGCTACATCTATCGTGGTCGCAAGCCGGTGCACTGGAGTCCCAGTTCCAAGACGGCGCTGGCGGAAGCGGAATTGGAGTATCCCGAGGGCCACACCTCGCGATCGCTCTATGCCGCCTTTGAGGTGACCAATCTACCACCGGCGCTTCAGGCACCCCTGGATCCCTTCCTGGGTGAGTTGGGGGTGGCCATCTGGACTACTACACCCTGGACGATTCCGGCCAACCTGGCCGTAAGTGTGAATCCCGATCTGGTTTATGCGGTAGTGGAAATTGGGTCTGAGATGGGTTTAAAGACCCGCATTGGCGCCATGCGGTATCTGATTGTGGCCAGGGATCTGGTGGAATCCCTGGCCGAAACCCTGGGCGCCAGCCTGACGGTGCAGGCCACACTGATGGGGCGGTTGCTGGAAAACTTGCAGTATCGTCACCCCCTTTACGATCGCGAAAGTTCAGTGGTCATCGGCGGCGATTACGTCACCACTGAATCAGGGACGGGTCTGGTGCATACAGCCCCTGGTCATGGTCAGGAAGACTATCTGGTGGGCCAACGCTATGGCCTGCCGATCTTTTCGCCGGTGGATGCAGACGGCAACTTTACCGACGAAGCCGGTCAGTTTGCCGGTTTGAATGTGCTGGGTGAGGGCAATGGGGCCGTGGTCACAGCCCTGCAGGAAGCTGGCGCCCTGCTGAAGGAAGAACCCTATGTGCACAAATATCCCTACGACTGGCGGACTAAAAAACCCACCATTTTTCGAGCCACGGAGCAATGGTTTGCCTCTGTGGAAGGCTTCCGGGAAGAAGCCCTGCGGGCGATCGCGGCAGTCACTTGGATCCCATCTCAAGGAGAAAACCGGATCACAGCCATGGTGGCCGAACGGTCTGACTGGTGCATCTCGCGCCAGCGCAGTTGGGGGGTTCCCATTCCCGTCTTTTATGACGAAGAGACGGACGAACCCTTGCTGAACGAGGAAACCATTGCCCATGTGCAGGCCATCATCGCCGAACAGGGATCCGATGCCTGGTGGCAACTGGCGACTGAAGATCTGTTGCCAGACGCCTATCGCCACAATGGCCGTCGCTATCGCAAAGGCACAGACACAATGGATGTCTGGTTCGACTCCGGTTCCTCCTGGGCAGCGGTGGTGAAACAACGGCCGGAATTGCGCTATCCCGCCGACCTGTATTTGGAAGGATCAGACCAACATCGAGGCTGGTTCCAGTCCAGCCTGCTGACCAGTGTGGCGGTGAATGGTCATGCCCCCTACAAGGCAGTTTTGACCCACGGCTTTACCCTGGATGAGCAGGGCCGCAAGATGAGCAAGTCTCTGGGTAATGTGGTTGATCCGGCGGTGATCATCAATGGCGGCAAGAACCAGAAGGAAGAGCCGCCCTATGGTGCCGATGTGCTGCGGCTATGGGTTTCGTCGGTGGACTATTCCGCCGATGTGCCGATCGGCAAAAACATCCTGAAGCAACTGGCCGATGTGTATCGCAAGATCCGCAATACGGCCCGGTTTTTGCTGGGCAATCTGCATGACTTCCAACCAGAACGGGATGCGGTTCCCTATGAACTGTTGCCGGAACTGGATCGTTACATGCTGCACCGGATCACAGAGGTGTTCAACGAAGTCACCGATGCCTTTGAAACCTTTCAGTTCTTCCGCTTCTTCCAAACGGTTCAGAACTTCTGTGTAGTAGACCTATCCAACTTTTATCTGGATATTGCTAAGGATCGCCTGTATATCAGCGATGCCGAGGCTCCGCGTCGCCGCAGTTGTCAGACGGTGCTGTGGCATGCCCTGGACAATCTGGCCCGGGCGATCGCTCCGGTGCTGTCCCATCTGGCGGAGGATATCTGGCAATTTCTGCCCTACGCCACTTCCAGCAAATCCGTGTTTCAGGCCGGATGGCTGACCCTGGAAGAGCAGTGGCAAGCCCCCGATCTGGCTCGTACTTGGGAAGTCCTGCGCGATATCCGCTCGGAGGTGAACAAGGTGCTGGAGCAGGCCCGCAACGATAAGGCGATCGGCTCTTCCCTGGAGGCTAAGTTGCTGTTGTACGTGGCCGATCCAGCCCTGCGGCAAACCCTGGCCGACCTCAATCCCCCAGATAGCCTGAGTGGCAATGGGGTAGATGAACTGCGCTATTTGTTCCTGACCTCCCAGGTGGAACTGTTGGACGCCAGCGATCGCCTGGCCGGTCTGAAATATCAATCCCAAACCGACCAAGTGGGTATTGGCGTCATCGATGCCGACGGCAAAAAGTGTGACCGTTGCTGGAATTACTCCACCCATGTGGGCGAGTCGGCTGAGCATCCCTTACTCTGTGAGCGCTGTATCCCTGCCTTGGACGGACAGTTTTAAGGCTGCGGCGCGTTGGCGCAGCCTGCTAACGTGCCGGATCAGCAAGTGAACGACGTTATCTCGGATCTTGCACCATTCTCAAGAAGACCTATTTCCAGCATTTCTGACGATATCCTTG
>CAZBTL010000328.1:0-4061 GCA_964494755.1 uncultured bacterium
CTAGAGGCAACCTCTCAGTGCTATTGCTAACTCCCTGGCAGTCTGGAAGCGATCTCCAGGGTTTGTTTCGGTTACTTTCAAAATCACTCGTCGCAATGCTGGTGAAATCATCGGCAATTGTTGTAGGTCTAGCAGGTTGCCCTGATAGTCCTTTTTGAAAAATCGCAACGGACTTTTCCCAGTTAACAAGAAAACTAGACTGGGCCCAATCGCATACAGATCCGATTGGGTCAGCGGTCTTCCCTGGGATTGCTCTGGGGCGCAATAGCCCTCTGCGCCAATGCGAGTGCCAGAGGGCATACCCACCTCTTTCACAGCGCCAAAGTCAATCACCACAATCCGCTGGGAAACATTTTTCACCAGTAGATTGCCCGGCTTGATGTCGCGGTGAATCACTGGAACTGACCGATTGTGTAAATAGTCCAGCACTTCACAAGTCTGAATCATCCAGGCGATCGCCATGCGGGTTGAAACTGGCCCTTGCTGCCGGACTAATTTCTCCAGATTCTGCCCGTGAATCAGTTCCATCACCAGATATTTTCGGCCAGCCTCAAAGAACGAATCATAAAACTGGGGGATCCCCGGATGATTTAGCGTTTTGAGAACCGTTGCCTCCCGTTCGAACAATTCCCTGGCCTTGGGAATACGGGCCATATCTGCATTCATTTCCTTCACGACACAGAGCCCCGCCTCTGCCTGTTTAGCGGCTGGGATCGTCCGATCAGCCACCCAGGCCAGGTAAGTGGTACCCATTCCACCCCGGCCTAAAACTTTGAGAATTTGATATTGGCGAATTGTTTGCTCAACCTGCAGCGGTTGGCCACAGTGGATACAAAATAGGTTGCCAGGCCCATTTCCCTCATGGCTGCAGCCCGATGCGCGCGAAGGGGGGGAACTGGCCATCTGAGAACCTGGCTTAGCAGGCAGCACAGGTAGTTGAGGGGATGCGCTATTGCCGGTCCTAACCCCGTCAGGCAACCGTTGGATCTGGAGTAGGGGACCGTCTAGAGCCAGTTGCAGGATCACCAACTCTGGCAATGCCATCGGTTCCTGAATCGGTGTGGCCTTCAGATAGGTGCCATTACTACTCAGGTTGACCAACTGCCAACCGGAACCGGTATCTGTTTTTTCACCTCGGCGCAACTCTAAATGATACCGGGAGACCACTGGATAGTTGAGAACGATGTGGTTGTCTGGGGCACGCCCCACCCGCACCAGATCTTCTTGCTCAAAGCGCCATTGCTTCAGCGGGGTGTGGAGTTGGGGGTGCAGCAGGGTCAGAATGACCATTGCTACTTCATCCGATCAAGGTTGGGACGAACTTTAGCCCGAATGGCGATCGCCGTAATATTGTCATGGCCATTGTATTGGTTGGCCAAATCAATTAACTGACTCACCCCCTGACTCAAATTGGTTCGGGAGCTCAACAAGGGTTCGACATGGGTCTGACAATATTTTTCCAGCAAATTATTGTCTGTCAAGCCATCGGAGCAAAGTAAAAACAGAGTGTCTTCATTCAGTTCCACATACTGAATATCCGGCTTGATGAAGCTGTCATCCCGTGGTCCTAGAGCCTGGGTCAACTGATACGCATCCGGTCGGCCATAAGCAATATCGGGCTCCACCCCGCGCTGGATTTCCCGTTGGCCAACTTCATGGTCAACCGTAATCTGTTCCAGTCCCCGCTTACGAGTAAATCGATAGACCCGGCTATCTCCAACATGGACAACCGCAGCTTCCGTATCCTGCAACAGCAGCATCACCAGGGTTGTGCCCATTCGTCCACTGCCGGAGCAGGCATTTTGCTGGTTCACAGTATAGATAGCCGTATTGGCAGCCTGGACCGCTGAAGTCAGCTCATCCGGCGTTGGCAGTTTTCCCCCCTGGGCGCCTGAAAAGTCGCTACTTTGCCAGGTAGAGCGAAAATATTGGCGCAGGGTATCCACGGCTAAGGCACTGGCAACTTCACCGCCAGCATGGCCTCCCATGCCATCGCACAAAATGTAAAGGTTGCGGGCATGAACCGTTCGGGAGGAAGGACTTTCCAGCTTACTCATCTGAGTCTCAATGCCAAAATAATCTTCGTTATGGTCGCGTTGGCGGCCAATATCTGTACGGCCTGCATCCTCCAAACTAAAGAGTTGCATGGGCAAGACGATGGTCGGCATGTCGTCGTTGTCGCCTTCCCCTTCGCCACCAGCCATGGCAGTCAACTCTTCTAAAGAAATTTCTAAGCGGGTGCTGGCCGTAGCAGTGCTGAGATCGGCCGCAGTTACAGGCACATCCGTTGCCTGAGAGGGCGCAGCGGCCACAACAGCTGACTCAGCAGCCAATGGATCAGGGGCGGCAGTCAACTTTCGGGTGTTGCTGGACACATCAGGAGTTGCTTGCAGGTCGTTGCCAATTTGTTCCAGGCGCGATCGCAACTCATCAACGCGGGTCATTTTCCCCATCTCCAAATCGGACAACAATAGCGTAATGGCTCCCAATTGAGTTCGTTGCGACTGAGCAAACAGAACTTGCCAAACCTCTCCCAAGTCCTGCAAGGTAATGGCTCGGTCATCTGGATCTGGCAATAACCGCTGCAGGCAGAGCGTCTGGTCTTCATCCAACCGCAAGTTGTCAATATCCAACAAGCTGCTTAAACACTTCCAGGGTTCCAGCACCTCCCAAAGCTCCACCATTTCATACAAAGAATGCAAAATCTGGAGTAAGGGCAGCGGTTGATCGTCTTCCAACCAAACATCCAGCAGGCAGGGCAGATGGGAACGATCTTCCAGCAGCAAAAATTCCTGTCCATCCTGCTGCCAGGCATCTCGAACAGCCGGCAACACCTGAGCCAGATTGTGTAGCCCAAAGTAGGGTTGAGCGATCTCCGGAATCGCTGCAAGGATACCAGAACGGCTATCCGGCGATGTGGCCAAACCACCCAAACCGCCCATTGGCTCTAAAGCCTGTTGGATCAAAGCCTCCAATGGCGAAACCTGGAAGGGCTGACAGTCAAGAACCATCGCCTGTTGTTCCAGGGTAGATTCATGGTTGCCAGACAAAATATCCAATAACAAATAGCGGTGCTGCGGATCCAGATAAACGGCTTCAGAGCTAAAGGGAGACACCGTCGGATCCGATTTCGCTGGGTTCAACGTCGGCAAGGCATCCAACTTATATTCCTGCAACAACTTCCCCTGACCCCGCACAATCACCCACCACACCACACCCGTCCAAGCGCCACACTCCTGGCACTGGAGAGAGTGAAACGGCACCAGAGTTCCACACTCACCACAGGTATTATGGGTCAGTGAAGTTCCGCACTCCTGACAAAAGTTGTTGGTATTCGGATTTTCAAACTGACATTGGGGACAGACAAGCATGGTGGGAGTTCCTTACTTCCCTTGGGGGATTCCGTATGGACTTGTATCTACTAGGCCAATGAACCAGCAACTGGCAAACCAGGGAGTGAAGAATCCAGACAACAGTTTGAATGGAACCTGACCCTAGATGGAATCTGTAGCCTATTTAAGCAGAATTCCCCAGACTTGCTTCTATGAGTACAGGTTATCTGAAGGTTTCCTCCCTAAATTCACTGAGTTTTAGATACAAGTCGGATTCTATGCAGACCGGAAACATGGTCCGCCATCGGCCAGTCAAGGCTGCTGGGGCAAAGAAGATACAGACGGGGAAGATTGGGAAGAGCAAGAAACTTCAACGGCTAAGGGTTCCAGCCGATAGCCAACCAGCGGAATGCCTTTGCAAAAAATACCCAGCTTCGGCCGAATTTCAAAGGACGGCTCACGCTTCTGGGGTATTTCCAATTCAGAAACCAGGTAGAACCCGTTTGGACTTGCCATCAGTTGCACAGGTGTGCGGCGGGAGCGAGAAACCAGCATATGCGACGGACAGAACATGGATGAACTCCCTGACTGGATAAGAGTGAGAATGAGTTTTCGACTAAAACCCATCCTGCATTAATTTATGCAACATTCTCTCATCTTCCTAAAGTGTGGGAAGCCGTCACTAAAAGGGGAAGAACCGAATAAGTATTTTGACTAATCCCTTGACTG
>CAZBTL010000329.1:0-4048 GCA_964494755.1 uncultured bacterium
CTAGTCGCTTACTTTCGGTTGGGGCTTGTCCAGATTCGCCGTGCCAACCAAATAGCTGACTTCATAGGGATTATCCATACGTTGAGAGGCTTTCCGCAGTTCCAGCCCCACAACGCGGCCATCTCCGTCATAGTCCAAAATCACGCCACGGGAAATCTGAGTAGTTTCTTCGACGGCGCCTTGAAAAAATGCAATTTGCAAGATATCAGCATTAGGGTCGTAGGTAATCTTCATACCTTAGCCGTCTATTAACGTTGGCTGGTCATTCTAGAGAATAACGGAAAGTGGGTGTCATTAATGGCTCCTTCAGAAAGTGAAGTGGGGGCCAGTGGGTCTGTCCATACCCGACTCTTTTTTGTTGCCATTTCGCTTTACAATCTTTGCAATCCCGCTTACCTGTCATCCGGTTTACCCTACCCTCCCATTCCTGGTTTCATTGCTATGAGTATTGGATATCTCGCCCTGGTCTTACATGCTCACCTGCCATTTGTTCGCCACCCAGAAAGCGATTATGTTCTGGAAGAAGAATGGTTGTTTGAAGCAATCACCGAAACCTATATTCCCCTGATTCAGGTATTTGAGGGACTCAAGCGGGATGGCGTGGACTTTAAGCTCACCATGAGCGTAACGCCGCCTCTAGCTTCCATGCTAATGGATCCCCTCTTGCAGGAACGCTACGATCATCACCTGGCTCTGCTGGAAGAACTGGCAGAACTGGAAATTGAACGCAATACCTACAATGGCCATCTGCGCTATCTAGCTGAGTATTACGCCAAGGAATTTAATCAAGTCCGCAATATCTGGGAGAAATACGACGGCAATTTGATCAAAGCGTTCAAACAGTTTGCTGACACTAATAATCTGGAAATCATTACCTGTGGTGCTACCCACGGCTATCTGCCACTGATGAAAATGTATCCAGAAGCCGTCTGGGCCCAGATCCAGGTAGCCTGCGAGCATTACGAGGAAACCTTTGGCCGCCCCGCTAAGGGCATCTGGTTGCCAGAATGCGCCTACTACGAAGGGGTCGAGCGCATGCTGGCAGATGCTGGCCTGCGCTACTTCCTGGTGGATGGCCACGGCATTCTCTACGCCCGCCCCCGTCCCCGCTTTGGCACCTATGCGCCCATTTTTACCCCATCCGGTGTGGCCGCTTTTGGCCGGGATCATGAGTCCTCGCAGCAGGTCTGGTCCTCCGAAGTGGGATATCCAGGCGCCGTGGAATACCGGGAGTTTTATCGCGACCTAGGCTGGGATGCTGAATACGAGTACATCAAGCCCTACGTCATGCCCAATGGCCAGCGCAAGAATGTTGGGATTAAATACCACAAGGTGACTGGCAAAGGCTTAGGGCTGGGGGATAAGCAGTTGTATGACCCCTATTGGGCTCGGGAGAAAGCCGCAGAACACGCTGGCAACTTCATGTATAACCGGGAACGGCAAATTGGCCATCTGCATGGCATTATGCAGCGACCGCCGATTGTTGTTTCTCCCTATGATGCGGAATTGTTTGGCCATTGGTGGTATGAGGGCCCCTGGTTCCTGGACTATCTATTCCGCAAAACCTGGTTTGACCAGAACACCTACGAGATGACCCACCTGGCGGACTATCTACGCACCCATACAAAGCAGCAAGTTTGTCTGCCATCCCAATCCAGTTGGGGCTTCCGAGGCTTCCATGAATACTGGCTGAATGACACCAATGCCTGGATTTATCCCCACCTGCATAAAGCGGCTGAGCGGATGATTGAACTGGCCAAACGGGAACCAGCGGATGAACTGGAATGGCGGGCGCTGAACCAGGCGGCGCGGGAGTTGTTGCTGGCCCAATCCTCTGACTGGGCATTCATCATGCGGACTGGCACCATGGTGCCCTATGCGGTTCGTCGAACCAGATCGCACCTGATGCGGCTGCACAAACTCTACGACGATATTACAGACGGCAAAATTGATTCCGGCTGGCTGGAGAAGGTGGAAGCGATCGACAACATCTTCCCCAACATCAACTATCGGGTCTATCGCCCCCTGAACGCTTAATCAAACACCTGCCAGCCGAACATCGATATGATTTTCAGGTTGGTTGAGGTACTTCATGGCGACAAGCATCGCCTGATGGTTAAGGTCAGGTCACCCTTAAACAGGGCTGATTTGAAGAGGGCCCATCCTTGCCGCCATCCTACTCAGCTAAGCTAACTAACGGCAAATGGGGGTTTGATAGCTCGGCTACAGCAGATGGAGCCTGTTAGGGGGCGTTGGTCGGGGTGGGTTTGCCCTGGTGCTGGAACCAGTCCCGTCCCAGTTGAATCGTAATGTCCGAACCCAGATCTCCCGTGCTTTCAATGCGGACTTCGCCAAAGCCCAGTTGTTGCCGCAGGGCTTCGGCACTCTCCGCATCTCCCTGCTGAGCCACAATGCGAGTCACAGTCAGCGGTTCGGTATAGGGGTCGGCGATCGCCACATTGCCATAGCCCGCATGAGCCAGACGATCCACCAGGGACTGGGTGGCTTGCCGACGACCTGTACTGTCCTGAATCATGATCTGGATAGAACCCGGTGAGTGTGCCGAGGAATTCGCAAATCCCAGATCAAAATACTTCGCCATCATCTGGCTAATCTGGTCATAGTTGGGCAACCAGTAGCTAGTTTCGTGTTCTCCTGGACTGTTAAAGTCTCCTGGCACCATTAGCATTTGGACATTAGAACGCTGGGTTCGAGCAGCATAGCCGACCAAAGCCACCAGTTCCTCCACACTCAGGTTGGTGTCTACATGGGATTGGATCACCGACAAAATTTGGGGCAAGCGGGCCAGCGTCATGGGATTGAGCGCCTGTTCCATCAGCGCCCGCATCACCATTTGCTGCCGCTGAATGCGCCCAATGTCGCCATACTGGTCATAGCGAAACCGCAGCAATTGAAGCGCCTGACTGCCATTGAGATGCTGCTTGCCAGCCTTCAAGTTGATGTACAGGTGTTGGCTATCATCCTGATATTTCATATCCTTCGGCACATACACCGTGACGCCGCCCAGGGCATCAATCAGCGCCTGCACTCCCTGCACATTAATCGTCACATAGCGGTCAATCCCCACTCCATCCAACAGTTGGCTGACTGTTTGAGCGGTCAGGGCCGGGCCACCGTAAGCATTAGCCGCATTAATCTTAGTCACTCCATAGCCCGGAATCTCTGTCTTGGTGTCCCGCGGAATAGACATAACCACTACTTTTTGGATCTCCGGATTAAACCGGATCAGCAACATGGTGTCTGTCAGCCCTTCAAAGGAATTAACCAGCGCCTGATAGGGCAGCTTGGATAACTCGGCTGGCGGATTTTCCACGTCACTGGTCAATACCTTCACACCCATTACCAGGATGTTGACCGGACGGGTTAGTTCGGGAAACTGTAAGGTATTGCGGCTGGCAATGCCACCCGATTTAAAGACTGTGGCATCCAGCGACGACAGCTTCCGTTGCATCAGTGGAGTACTGGACAGAGTCATGGCCAGCAACGCGCCCGCAGTCGCAGAGAGCATGGCAACCCCAGTCAGACCAAAGAGCAGTCCGAGCCAGCGCCATGCCGGATTCGCCGTCTTCCTGGGTAACTTGCGCAGCACAGGCTGCCGGGGTTTCATAGGAGGGGGAGGATATTGGGGTTGCGGTGCGTTCACTGACTTCGCTCTAGCCAAATAGAAACAGAAACATCGAAACAATCAGTCGAGACGGGGATGCCTAATGACTCGATGAAACCAACCTAACCAGATAATGCCCTACTGAATCTAGGTCTGCTATCCCTCATGTTTGCTTCGCTGTATGCAGCAGAATGTTAACAGGAATTGCTGAAAGTAGCGAATAAAATCGACCAATTAATGCTGGCAAGGTCTACGCTGGTTGCCTCAAGCAATTTCAGTCACTCAGGCGGACAACCTGAAACGGCAGCCCCTGGTCAACAAGTCGCATCCAACCGTCACAACAGCAAACCGTCCTGATTGAAATCTGGCCCTAGTGTTCTGTCAAACCCTAATTTTAAGGTGAACCCATTGGCTCGTAGTCGG
>CAZBTL010000330.1:0-4013 GCA_964494755.1 uncultured bacterium
AAAAAGCAAATACCGTGCTCACCAGTCTTTGAGTACCTAACGTTAAGTCTAAAAGATTTTCTGCTTTTAGACTTTTTCTTTACCTTTCTTTTTGAGTCTCAACACTTCTGGCTAAGACCTCTAGCCCATCTAACATTTGTCCCGAATGGAGCTGTTCCAACCGCACGTCAGATCCAGTTTGGCATGAGAACGGCAGGTGAGCTGGTGTTAGCTTGTACCTGAGTGTTTGAGCGGCGGCTGTTTACACCCGACTGGCCACGGATGGCTGACGACTTGCAGCAAATTCCACAAAGTTAGCCAGCAGCTTTAAACCTGCATCAGAGGACTTTTCCGGGTGGAACTGTACCGCCATTAAATTATCCCGGCAGATAGCAGCAGTCACCGTCTGGGCGCCGTGGGTAATGGTGGCGGCTCGAACCGTCGGATCCACTGGATCGACATAATAGGAGTGAACAAAGTACATCCAGGCATGTTCTGGCAGATCTGACCACAGCGGTGCCTGGGGTTGGGTCAGGTCTAATTGGTTCCAGCCCATGTGGGGAATGGTGATGCCCGGTTCGTGGCGAAACCGGCGCACCTTCCCAGGAACAATGCCCAGACCCGGTTCGCGGCCCTCTTCGCTGCCATCAAACAGAATTTGCAGCCCCAGACAGATGCCCAAAAATGGTTTGCCACTGGCGATCGCGGCCTTGATGGGGGCTTCTAACTGGCGCGATCGCAGGTGCTGCACAGCCGGATCAAACGCTCCCACCCCCGGCAACACAATCGCATCCGCCCGTTCCAGATCCAAGGCGGAATCGGTAATCAGCGGCGTGGCTCCGGCATTCTCCAGCCCTTTACAGGCAGAGTGCAGATTTCCCATGTCATAATCCACCACGGCAACCACTGGCATGTGTCTGTTCCTCATCCGCTACTGCTTAAAATTGTAAGGTGAAGTTCAGGCATCCGCCGATCGCTGGACACGAATCGCGGCTCATCTGAACCAAGAACAGAGTTTCCGGTTACCTGGCAATTGACTCATCAGATGCACCGCCCTCTGCTACTAACCTCCTTTGATATCTGGCAGGATCATCACGTTTCCAACTCATCGGATGACCTGCTGGCAGCGGTGCTGGCTGAGAACCTGCTGCCCCAACCCGTGGACCCTATCCGCAAACTACCGGTCGATTTTGAACTGGCGCCCCAACAGGTCATAGATCGGATCCGGCAGGTGTCGCCCAGGGGCATCATCTGTTGCGGCATGGCCGAGAGCCGCACCTATCTGGAACTAGAATCCAATGGGGCTGGAGCGGAGGAAGTGCTGTATACCAACCTGGACCTGGACGCGATCGCCCGTGATCTGCGCTTTACTCAGATCAGTCACGATGCGGGCCGGTTTGTTTGCAACCACCTCTACTACTCCCTGCTGAAGTACCTGCAGGTGCAATGCCTGGACTGTCCCTGTCTATTTGTACATGTGCCGGTGTTGCGATCGCAGAATTTCTCCCCCATTGTGGATGACTTTGTCCGGCTGGTGCAGACAATCCACCAGGTCTGCGACTCCCGCCAACCAGGGCCAGGATTGCCGCAAGACAGCCGCCAATTGGGGTAACGATCCTGAATCGCCTAACCATCCAACTTGTGGCCACGGTCCGCGCCTGAAAGAGCTACCCATTTGTCACCCGTCCCCTACATTGGGAGAGTTAGGGGGCCACAGCCAACTTCCCCTATGTAAGTTCTGGCCGACACAGTTGATCAATGGCATGCAGGCAAGCAAATCCGCTCCAAGGTTGTTTACTGCATGCGATCGATGGTGCGGTATTGGATGGCTTCTGCTACGTGATGGGTTTGCAGTGTTTCCACGCCTTCCAGATCGGCAATGGTGCGGGCCACCTTGAGGACGCGATCGCTGGCCCGCACCGACAGCCCTAACTTGCGGATGGCCGCTTCCAACAGGCCACGGCTGGCCGCATCCAGTTGACACCATTGCTTCAGGTGAGCACTTTGCATCTCAGCATTGCAACACAGAGGCGTGTTTCGAAACCGCTGCTGGGCCCGGTCGCGGGCGGCCATCACCCGTTCCCGCACGGTTGCTGAAGCTTCGCCGGTCGGCTGCTGGATAATTTCCTCTGGCTTCAGGCGATTGACTCCCACCTGCAAATCAATCCGGTCCATCAACGGCCCCGACAGACGGGCCCAATACTGTTCGCGGGCTCGGGGCGTGCAGGTGCAGGGTTGGCCACTATCGCCGTGATAGCCGCAGGGACAGGGGTTGGTGCTGGCAACCAGCGTGAACTGAGCCGGAAATTCAACCGACTGACGGGTGCGGGAAATAGTGACATGGCCATCTTCCAGGGGTTGGCGCAGAAAATCCAGCACATCCCGCTTGAATTCAGTTAGCTCATCCAGAAACAACACGCCTCGATGGGCCAGGGAAATTTCGCCCGGTCGGGGGAAACTGCCGCCGCCCACCAGCGACGGACCCGAAGCCGAGTGATGGGGACTGCGGAAGGGACGGGCGGCCACCAGGGCTCCTTTTTCCTTCAGCAGACCGGCCACCGAATGGATTTGGGTTACCTCCAGTGCTTCTTCGAAGGTCAAGGGCGGCAGGATGCCCGGCAGGCGGCGAGCCAGCATGGTTTTGCCACTGCCCGGTGGCCCCACAAAAATCAAATTATGTCCTCCAGCAGCGGCAATTTCTAAGGCTCGGCGAGCGTGGGACTGGCCCTTCACATCCCGCAGATCGGGGGCGATCAGTTGGGCCCGCTGCAACTCCGCCAGACCATCCACCTGGGCCGGAATATACTGCTCAGCAGCAGAGAGAAAATTCGCCACTTCTGATAAATGCTTGAAACCAAAGACATTCAAGCCCTTGACCACTGCTGCCTCCCGCACATTGTCCGCTGGGATCACCAAGCCCGACAGCCCCATTTGCCGGGCCGCCGCCGCGATCGCCAGGACACCCGCCACCGGCCGCAGCGACCCATCCAGAGACACTTCCCCCAGAAACAAATACTCATCCAGCCAATCGGCTTTCACTTGTTCCGCCGCCGCCAGAACGCCCACGCTAATCGGCAAATCATAGATCGGCCCCTCTTTACGCAGGTCCGCCGGAGTCAAATTCACCACAATGCGGCGCATAGGAAAGGCAAAGCCAGCATTTTTGATGGCAGTCTTGACGCGCTCCTTCGATTCCTGCACAGCGGTGTCAGGCAGACCAACCACCACCATGCCGGGCAGTCCTCCAGCCACATCGACCTCAACCCCCACCTTAACGGCATCGATCCCAACCAGCGAGGCGCTCCAGACCCGAGCCAGCATGTCTGTTTCTCTCGAATAAACTGAGCCTAGCGTGCCCGCGATCGCCAATCCCCTATCAACTATCAACGGCAGAGTTTCTCCCTGCGATGCTGCGCCGTCCTCAGCCCTGATTCAGACAACCAGACCAGCGCCGACTGAGATTGTGGAGCAAGGTTGCCGCTACCTTTTAGAATAATCACGACAACCCGTACCCAATTACAGGGCAAGGACTGGCATGAGCGACCCAAGCGAGACCATTTTCAGCAAAATTATTCGGAAGGAAATTCCCGCTGACATTGTCTATGAGGACAACCTGGCGATCGCCTTCCGGGATGTCAATCCCCAGGCCCCGGTGCATATTCTGGTGATTCCCAAACAACCGATCGCCCGACTGTCCGATGCTGAGTCCCAGGACCACGCCTTGATGGGCCACCTGCTGCTGACAGCCAAGCGGGTAGCGGAACAGGTGGGGCTGACCAATGGCTATCGGATTGTGATTAATACAGGACCGGATGGCGGCCAGACAGTCTACCATCTCCACCTGCACATCCTGGGCGGACGGCAAATGCACTGGCCACCTGGTTGAGGATGGATGATTTAAGGGGGTTTGATGACGTAAGTTACACTGAAGATAGAGATGGGGTTGTGGAAGTTCTTCGGATCCGGGAAAAATCCGCAGCTATGGCGTGGTTAATCAACTTGGGTAGAACCGAGGAATGAAGCAAGCATCCATT
>CAZBTL010000331.1:0-3999 GCA_964494755.1 uncultured bacterium
GGTAAAGGAGACTGTGTTAGAAAGGCTGTCTTTTGCACAACTGTGACGTGGTACTGTCCTGCACCCTACGCCAGCCGGTGGCTGGGTCAGCTTGCTAGTGAAAGCTTGCCTGGAATCGTCGTAGCTATGAATGCTGACGGCAAGAGCACCTTGCTGGGCTGCTGGAAGATGATCGCTGGGGCTGGAACCATTCAATGCGAGCGACTGGGTCACCCGGTGCCCAGCTTGGACGCGCTTAATACGCGCTGGGGGTGGAATAATGGCTCAACACTTCCTGCCCCCACCGTACAAGCTTTTCTGGCCCTTCAATCATCAACAAATAGCGCCCCTGGTTTAAGTGATGGCGATAAATGCTGGCGGTGCTGCCTTCACCTAAGAAACCAAACAGGGCTCCCATCAGACCGCCGCAAATGCCGCACAGAATACTGGTCAGGGCAATAAAAAAGGTGAGTTTGGCATTTCCCAGTTCCAAAAACCAGGTAATCAGACCTGAGAAAACAATGCCGACCGTTGCAGCCGCGATCGCAAAACTCCAGGCTTTATATCCGGCAATTTGCCACGGCGACAATAGCCCTACCCGCTCAGGACTGCTGTAGCCCTTACCCACGATCGCCAAATTTTCCGGTGAAATGCCATGATAGTGGAGCAAGCGATAGGCCTGGAAGGCGGTGGCCTCGTTTGCTAGAACAATAACGGCCAAATGGGATGTGCGACGCTTCAGCGCTGCCCTCGACCAGAAGCGGGGAAGTTTCACAGGGATGACGGCGGGTAAGGAGCGGTAACCTGTCTGAAATTGTAACTCCTGAGTCTGGTTGGAAGCTCCTGGTTGGGACCGCAATTTAACGAAGTTTTCAACAATCCGCTGCCCGGTGGGTCGGGCGCCGAGTTCTGTAGGCAGCAGCGATCGCGGTGGGGCGTTCCTGCTCCTTGCCCTGCTTCCAGAACACTGGCTGGCGATCTTGTGTGATGGTCGCTCCCCCTATACCGCTCCGTTATTCGGTACCTTAAAGATACGTCATTGTAGTTTGAGAAGTTATGCCGCCTCGTTGGCCTCGTCAACCGGATCGCACCGATCCTGCCTATCGCCGTCTGGATGATCGCATGAATTTTGCCACCCATGTGGCCATCTTTGCTGCGGTCAACTCAGGTCTCTGGTTCTTCCGTTTAATTGGCGAAAATCCAGAACTGTCTCCCACCGGAATTCTGTCCTGGACCACCTGGATCACTGGCCTCTGGGGTGCGGTGCTATTGGGTCATGCCCTGTTTGTGTTTGCCATCGCCAAGTACGAAGACGCGGCTGCAGGCGGATCCGGCTCGACGACGACCCAGCAACCGGCTGTGGGCTTTCAAGCAAAATCCAAAAGTTCGCGTTCCAAGTAACCCACGGTCCCACCCCGACCGTGCCATTGATGGAATATCCGGGCTCAAACCCAATTTTCCACTTGCACCTTTTAGGAGGATCTGATGGCTAATACCTCTGAAGCGATCGAAACCCTGGCTGCCGAAATTGGGGAAAATGTTTATATCGATGTGGCGAAGTGGCATCTCTATCTGTCGGATGCCCACTTGCACACCGTCTTGGCCGAGCGTCTGTATCCCATGGTGGCGTCCAACTCTCTCAATGAAGCGGATGTCGCCAAGGTGCTACAGAATGTCCCAGTGAAACTGGGCGGCGGCAAACGGGAAGTTCCCCTAGCTGACCTGTTGCCCATGCAATGTCAGGTTAGCCTGATGGATTTGTTGGAAGAGTTCCAACGGAATCTGTGATGGTTTGGAAGATTTCCAGGCGAAAGATGGCCAGCCAAGGTTGATCTGTCGGGGCGGCGAAGCATTTGGGCAAGGCAATTTCGGTTGATTGAGAGCGTGACGGCCAAAGGCTTCGCCCGTGCTTGGGAACTCTTCTTGTTCAGGAATGTCCTTAGTTGCTCCCCGGTTTTTTCGGCATTTCGCTTTCACGCAGCAACTCGCTGACGAGCTGTTGGGGGATGCCGATTTGAATTCCCGCCCGGTCCAACGCCAGTTTCAGCCGCAGGCGGAATTCCCGACCGACTAACCAGCGCTGCATCGGTTGGGTGCGTAGGCGGGCCCGAATGGTGATGCCGCGATGAGAGAAGTTTTCCAGCACCAGGGTATCGACCGGATCCAGGATAAATTTGCCGATTTCAGGATCTTCAGCCAGGCTTTCCGCCACCTGCTGCACCAGGCCCAACACCTGTTGGACATCCGTTTCATAGGCCACATCAAACACAAATTCGGTGCGCGACCACAGGCGAGTCCAGTTTTCCACCTGGGCAATGGCGCTGTTGGGAATGGTGACTAATCGGCCATCGTCGGTGCGGATTTGGGTAATCCGCAGATTCAGGTTTTCGACAAAGCCAGAAACATTGCCAATGGCAATAAAGTCGCCAATGGCGAATTGGTCTTCGACGAGAATTAAAAATCCATTCACCAGATCCTTCACCAGGCTCTGGGACGCAAAGGAAATTGCTAATGCCAGGAGGGCGCCAAAGGCCAGAACTGATGTGGGAGCTAGGTTCAAAGCCTGCAACACCCACAGGATGGCGATCGCATAAACGAAGACGGTTTTCAGCCCTTTGACGACGTTAACCACCGTAGACACCCGCAGTGATTTGCGCTGGAAGTCTTCTTCCCGATCCAGGATGTCCTGCTGCCAGGTTTTGGCCAGCCGATCAATGCCCATATTGGTCAGGCTATCGACCAAGCCCGCCAGAAACAGAGCAATCAGCAGATAAATTGGGGTAGACAGCACACTCGACGCAAACCGGCGTGTTTGGGGGAAATGGTAGAGGGTATCGGCAATGCCAGCGATCCAGAGAAATAGCAGAATCCAAAAAATCAACCAGCGACCGAACCGGAGCATTTGAATCCGTCGATCCAGACTGAATTGCTGCTGTAACACCTCCTGTAAGCGCAGCCAGATAGAGTCTGGTGGACTCTCTTCCTGATCTGTGCTGGGTGTCAGGAGGGTTGCCTGGGTTTCTTTTGCCTGCTCTAGTTCCGCCTGGCGTCGTCCTAAGCGCCGCCATAACAGGAGCCCGATCACGGTCAGCAGCAAGATTAGGAAAAGGGCTAGCAACAGTCGGCCTATTTGCCGTTGCAGGGCTTCCGGCTGTCGGCTGATCAACGATTGCCGCAATTCCTGCTCCAGGATAACCTGCCAGCGTTGGGCCAATTCTGGTTGACTAACGCCATGATAGGTTGCATCCGTGTCTGTCACGGTTAGTAAGACAGCCGGTTCAGACAGGGTCTTGTCCTGCGCCAACAGCACGGGTTGGCCATTCATGTCCTCAATGAGAACTTTCAGGGTCGCGGGATCCAGGGATGTAGGGGGTTGGCCGGATTGCTGCTGGGCGTTGGACGACACCAGACGATTTAAACTTGCTTCAATCTGTCTTGCTCGGACCTCCACGGGAATCTGGTTGCCTGGATTGCTGCGATCGAAAACGGCAGGAGAAGCAATTTTGAACAGTTCCTTGCCATCCAGATACACTCCGGTGGTCTCCAATAAACCCACTCGCTGGACGCCGTAGGGCAACGAGGGGCCAGAACCCGCAGGCAAGCCGGGAATTTGGGCCAAAACGGGTGGATAGGCATGGACCTGCAGGACAGGAGCAGCGATCGCCAGTCCCACGGTCAGCAGAATTCCCACCCCAGCCCAACTCAGAAACCGCCACCAACGTCCCAGTGGCCAGGGGATAATCGGGAATGTAACCCGCCAGGAAGAATGATCTGCAACTTTCACGGTAATTTGTCAGAAGTGAAACAGTGATAGGAGTTTTGCCCGCAAAACCTCTATTTTGACGGTTTTTGTGCTGGTTTTTAGTGAAACAACGCGATCGACCAAAGTAGCCAGCCAGCGGTGGATTTCTGATTATGTGGCAACGAAAGCGGAGTTTGATGGATTTGCCAGGCCTCTAAGGGTTTACGGGTTGTTGCCTGGCAGGGGCAGGCCAGTCAAAGAAGTGAGTTGGGCCTAGT
>CAZBTL010000332.1:0-3998 GCA_964494755.1 uncultured bacterium
GTCAAGGCTTCCGTCAACTCCTTTTCGGCCAACGATTCCTCGTCAGTAAGCTTTGCTGTTTAATCAGACTCCATGCAAACAGCCCAAACCTTTACAGCATCTTGATGAGTGGCTTGTGTCTCACGCCAGTTGACTGGGCACCTTTAAAGAAGAAAAGGTTGAGTCGGCAGGCTGTATCGGGAATGACCCCCCACCGTTCTGTAGAACCATTGGCCGTGGTGATCTGGTTCTGAGCAAAGGGAGAGCCTGGCAGTTTTGGGAGGAGCAGTATGTTAGAGAAATTCGTTTGGGCAACCGGTATTACCCTGGTATTGACAGCTTTCAGCAACCCGACTCCTGCAGCCATCAGTCTGAAGGATGCCGAAAGCCAGACCAATGCTGTGGCTGTGAACGTGGCAAACACGCAGCAATCCTTTTTGGCATTTTGGTTGTCTCGACCAACGCTGCCCTTCTAGCCAATGGGTAGTAGTAGTCGAGATCCAGGCTTGCCACCGCAGCGAATGGTCACACTGATTATTCGAGCATCCATTAAGCGGGTTTCCCCTGCAGTAGCGCCAGAACCAGAGTTGACCGGGTGGGTCGGAAAACAGGCGGCACTCAGGCTGAGACGTAACTGATGGTTTTGGGCAATGTGGATGCAGGTTGGTTGCAAGGAAAAGCGAACTGGGTGGGTGGTTTGTCCCGGTTCAAGCCGGATGTAGCCCTGGGTGAAATTGTAAACCGCACCGCTGGGGTGGACTTCCGAAAGCACAGCACACAGGTCAAAGCTGGGTTGGTCGGCGCTGCAATCAAGCTCAAGCCAGGGTTCTCCGACTAGGGATAGGGCCTGCGTTAATGGTGGGGTGGTGTAGGTCAGGATATCACTGCGGTTATCCAGGCTGGAGCGCTCCAAGGGGCCACTGGGTATGGCGGCATGCCCGCCAAAGGCAGGAGCCGGTCTCCAGGGATCATGGACTAAGGTGTCTGTGACAGGGGCGTCAGGAAGAGAATGGCTTAGCGTTCCTTCCGTGTCTGACAGACTAGCCAATCCAGTGCTGTTAAGAAAGAAGGATTTCAGGTCGCAGCTTGGCCAGGTGGGGAACGATCGCCACTGATGCTGACCCAGGTCAAATAGGCGAACTGGCTGCTCCTGCAACAGACCAGTGTTCTGTCCCTTCAGGAACTGGTCAAACCAACGGATTTGCAATCGGTCAACAGGATTAGCAGCTTGGGAACCATAATCGATGGCGCCCACTTTCCGACTCCAGGGCAGGTGGACCCAGGGGCCAATGATTAGGTGTTGGGGCTGGTGGCTCTGATCGACCATTGCCCGATACAGGTTGAGATTACCCCGCAGATAAATATCAAACCAGCCGCCAATGTGCAGCATTGGTAGATCGATAGTTTTGAGGGCATCTTTGGGGGATAGGTGACGCCAGTAATCACTATTGGGATCTGGGTGATCAAGCCAGTCGAAATAGAAAGAGTGGGGAGCATAGTCTTGCAGCACTTGGGGCCGGGTGGGGATGGGATCGGTCAATGGCAACTGACGGGATGCTTGCAAGAGAGCCCGATAGGCGTCCTGATCTCCTCGCAGGCGGGCGCTCTCTGCTTCCAGTTGAATAGCCCAGGCCATGGTGGCCTGCCAGTAAAAACCGCCGTTCTCGTAGGCCATTTCGCGACAGAGGTCATAGCCCATCATGGCTGGACAGATTGTGCGAAGGGCTGGCGGATGGGCGATCGCGGCGTAGAGTTGGGTCAACCCCTGGTAGGAAAAGCCATACATGCCAACCTGGCCCGTACTTTCCGGTAGGGCTGCAGCCCATTGAACGGCGTCATAGCCATCCTCCACTTCAGTGGCAAAGGGATAGAAGTTTCCTTCTGACGTGCCTCGACCCCGCACATCCTGAATCACCACCAGGTAGCCGTGGGCGGCATACCACGTGGGATGGGCATAGACAACCGTTGAGGCGATCGCCCGTCCATAGGGTTGGCGCATCAACAGTACCGGAAATGGACCGTTTGCGTCAGGAACATAGACATCTGCATCCAGACGAACTCCATCTCTCGTCTGCATGGACAGGGTTTGTTTTGGCCGAACGGATAACATGGAGCAACCCCACAACGATGGTCTGAATTCACTACACTTTGATAGAGATGGTCTTTCAGGATGCGAGAAATCGGTTATGACAGTCGGTGATGACACGCTTTTTGAACGGTTCATTGCTCCAGTGGCCCGTTTGTTGATGAATCCAGATGAGATTAAACGGGCCTATGCTGGGCTTGACTGGCCGATGGCCCTGCGTCGTCTCAGCGATCCCAACCTGGCCTATCCACCTTACTACAGCAGTCAGAATTTTCACGGTGTTGCGGGTGGATACCTGACTGTTGATGCAGCCATGACCTACGATCCCATTACCCAATACGCCCTGCCACCTAATGAGACCTGGGTGCGCCAGGGGTTGTTGGATGCGATTCAAGGTTATCCTCGCCGCATTCTCGATCTAGGTTGTGGCACGGGAACAACAACCTTGATGTTGAAACAGGCATTCTCAGATGTTGAGGTGGTGGGTCTGGATCTGTCTCCTTACATGCTGGCGATTGCTGAATATAAGGCCCAACGAGCTGGATTGCCGATCCGGTGGCAACATGGCAAGGCCGAGCAGACTGGTTTTGCGGATGGGTCGTTCGATCTGGTGACGGTTGCTCTTCTATTTCACGAAACTCCGCCCGCCGTGACCCAAGCCATTTTGCGAGAGTGTTATCGTCTCTTGAAAGTTGGCGGTGAGGTGGTGATCCTGGATGGCAGTCAGCGACTGTTGCGGCAGGCAGACTGGTTGACTCAGATTTTTGAAGAACCCTATATCCGTCCTTATGCGGCAGGAAGTCTGGATGCCTGGTTAGGGGCTGCTGGGTTTGGGGCGGTTCAAACCCAGGAGGTGTGGTGGCTGCATCAGGTGACCCGTGGGGTCAAGCCACGGCCTGGTCAATTTACCAGTACCGAGCTATTTGCGGATTTGGAGCCAGTGGGAAACTGGGCCACAGGTGTGAGTAGCTGAAACCATGCCTACGGTCATTCAGATGCGGAGGCCGCGGATTGTTGGAAGATAGAAGTGAGACGCTTGATGAAGCATCCAAACTCTAGCGTCCGAGTCGTTAGCTTTTCTGATGGTTCGGTCCCATGACTCTAAAAGCGGTTTTATTCGACTTTAATGGCGTCATTATCAATGACGAGTCAATGCATGAGCGGCTGATTAATCAACTGCTAATTGAAGAAAATATGCGGCCTAACCCAGGGGAGTTCCGCCAGTTCTGTTTAGGGCGCAGCGATCGCGCTTGCTTTGCCTCGCTTTTGAGTAACCGGGGACGAATTACAACGGAGGCCTATCTGGATGACCTGGTTGCTCGTAAGGCAAGCATCTATCAGCGGGAACTGCAAACGCTGGAACCGTTGCCCATCTATCCGGGATTGCACGACTTTATTTTCAAACTACGGGCTGCCAATTTGAAAATGGCAATCGTCAGCGGCGCGTTGAGATCGGAAATTGAAGTGGTTTTGACCCGCGCTCGCTTGAAAGATGATTTTTCCGTTATTGTTTCGGGGGATGAAAAACTGACCAGTAAACCGGCTCCCGATGGATATTTGCTGGCTGTCGAGCGGCTGAATCAGGCCAATCCCACCCTGAACCTGCAACCGCACAACTGTTTAGCGATCGAGGATACTTTTCCAGGCATTCAGGCTGCCCATGATGCTGGTATGCCGGTTGTGGGTGTGGCGAATAGCTATCCCTATCACCTGATGCAACGGTGGGCTAATTGGGCTGTCGATTATCTCTCGGATTTAGAACTGGATCGCATTCAAGAGCTTTTTGCCCGTCCTTTGGCTGGCTAGCCGTCAGTTTGACCAACGGTCACTTTGATACAATATCAATGCTAGATGGGGAGTTAGCTCAGTTGGTAGAGCGCTGCGATCGCACCGCAGAGGTCAGGGGTTCGAATCCCCTACTCTCCATGACTCG
>CAZBTL010000333.1:0-3988 GCA_964494755.1 uncultured bacterium
ATAGAACTGGAACCATTAATACTGGGGATGGCAATGATACCATCACTGGTACTGGAAGTGGGTGGCATGGAATTTCCAATGAATTCAACGCCAGCATCAAGACTGGAGCTGGCAATGACAAAATCTCTGGCACTACAAAGGGTAACTACGGCATCTATAACTCAGGAACTATTGATGCCGGGGATGGCAATGACTCCATCTTTGGCGAAGGAAGTTTCCACGGTATTATGATCAACAGTCAGAATGCACAGATTAATACTGGGGCTGGCACGGATTCCATCATTGGACGGATTGGCACTACCAACGATTACAGGACTTCCGGCATCAATAACACGGGTGGAACCATTAATACCGGATCTGACGATGACACCATCACTGGAAGTTCTGGAGGTGTGGGTTCCGGCATCATTAACAGTGGCAAAATTGATACCGGAAATGGTAATGATGCCATTACAGGAGTTGGGGGAAACAGCATTATTGCCGGTGCTAAAGCTACTGGTATTATTAACAGACGTGGTGCAACTATTAATACCGGAGATGGTAATGATCTCATTACTGGAGGCGGCGTCCTCGGCGTCTTTAATGATGGCACGATTGATACTGGAAGTGGGAGCGATCGCGTTATTGCAAATGGCGGTTTTGGCGGTAATGGCAGTGTGTTCTTAGGAACTGGTGACGACTATCTCAAGGGATTTGGTAGCGGTACTTTCGATGGCGGAGTTGGTACAGACAGGCTGGAATTAACGAAGGGAACCTATACAGTTGGTCGATCGGGAGCGACTGTGACCTTCACCCAAGCTGGTACTGGCATTCGCATGGTAACTACTGGGTTTGAGATACTGATGGCTGGTATTAACGGAGCAACAGCGTATAACTTTGCTGGTTTGACCAGTGGTCAAACAATTACTGTTGTGTAACTTTCTGCATTGACTGGCCAGTTGGTGTTCCTACTGCGTTCCCTGACCCATGAGTCGGGGAATTGTTTAACTGCAATTTTGAACTCACTGGAGGAGTCAGGATCGAGCAACTTGGTCACTGCCTGCTGACTAAAGATCCAGTCTAAATGCCGAATAGGGTTTGTAAGCGCTTGCGAATGCGGACCAGCGGACTATCGTCTGAAAATTCGGATAGGATACCCATTGCCCGCAGGCTTTGCTGCCGTTCCAAAAGCTTTTGGGCAATCTGATCGGCCAAACCTCGATGGTCTTCCAACAACTTTTGCAGGTCATTGCGTTCAATCACAAACAGGATGGAGTCTTCCAGAGTCCGGACCGTTGCCGATCGCGGAATCCCCATCAAGACCGACATTTCTCCAAAAAACTCACCCGCATTCAAGGTAGCGATGTACTGTTCCGACCGTTTGGAAAAAATCTCCACGGCTCCCTTCAGGATGATGTAAAACGAATCACCTGGCGTTCCCTCTTCGCAGACCATTTGATCCGCCGGAAACAGTTGTCGGTAACCGTATTCAATCAGTTGCAGTAGTTCCGCATCATTGCACTGCTCGAAATAGGAAATCCGCCGCAACATATCCCGCAGAGTCAGGTTGTTAGGCGACTTGGGAGCGATCCTGCGACCATCTGACAGGCCAACCTCATGGATATGCTTACCGTTACCCGGATCGATCGCAGAGGCGTTAAAGAGGGGAGCGACTTCATGCAAATTGCGAATGTGCAGATCCCGTTGGGGATAGGGAACTTCAATTCCCTGGTGGCGCAATTCCCGTTCAATTAAAAAGTACAGTCCGCTTTTAATCGGTTCAATTTGCGTCGGCTGGTTGATCCAGACCAATAGTTCAAAGTTCAGCGAGCTGTCGCCAAAGCTGCGAAACCAGACCCGTGGAGCTGGGTCAGGCAAGACTCTGGAGTCCTTGCGCGCCGCTTCTAGCAATGCCTCAGTCACCACCAGCGGATCACTGCCGTAGGCCACACTAACCGGCACATGCAGGCGACAGCGAGGATCCCGATAACTCCAATTGATGATGTTATTCTCCACAAATCGGATATTGGGCACAATTACAAATACCCCATCTAGGGTTCTGACTGTCGTGGAACGGAAAGAAATGGCTTCCACCGTACCCAGCAGATCATCAACTTCGATGAAGTCACCGGCCCGAATCGGTTGCTCCAGCAGCAGCGTAATACCACTAATAAAGTTGCTGGCTAGGTTCTGCAAGCCAAAGCCGATCCCAATACCAACTACACCGGCCACCAGGGTCAGCGAAGTCAGGTTAACCCCGGCAGCCTGCAGCACAATCAAACAGCCCAATATGGTCAGGAAATAGCGGATAAAAGCCGCAACCACTTCTCCGGTGCCCCGATCCATGCCCAGCCGCACCAGGATGCGCCGTTTGATCCAGTTGCTGACCACCCGTGAAACCCAAAACACCGCGATCGTCACCAGAACCAGGGTCAGAATCAGGCTGAGGGAATAGCGATTATTGCCAATTTCAAAAATGGGGGTCAAAAAAAACTGCCATAGCCCGAACAGCAGTGCCTGAACTTTGGTAATGAGCCAATTCATGGGAGCCAGAGGGTTGCTTATGTGACCATTGTGCCGGATTGCTCCCTTGAGATGAAAGCAATCTGGCAAACCTGACAGGTAATCCTCACAGCAAATTCACAAGCAAAGTCGCGATTTCTGGAAAGTCAGATAGTTATTAGCGGTCAGCTATCAGCTATCAGCTATGGCGATCCGATCAGGATTGTGAAACGTTGCCTTGAGTCAACTCTTCGACAATTCAGTTGAATCGGTGCAACGAATAACAATTTCGCTGGTGCGCGGATAGGTATTCAGGAGCTTCATAAATCGGGTGAAGTTAAAACTGCGTGGATCCAAGCGAGACTCGGACAGATCAACAGCCTTGTGAGTCGTAATTCGCTCATTGGGCACGCCAGTCCGTGCAACTAACCAGGCCAACGATTGATACTGGGCTTCTGTATAACCACTGTGGCGGACTCCATTATCATTGCCGTCTGGCGGGGTTTCCAAAGAAACATGGTAAGCAAAGTTGTTGACCGAAGGCCGGAGCTTTGGATTGGTTCTCACTGCTTCTAAACCATTAGAGCCTAAAAACATGGAATTCCCAGCTCCAAAAGCCCGCTTGTCCGGTGGCACCAGGTAAATGATGGTGCCATCCAGCGTAATCAGGGTGTGATAGCTAGCCTGATCAGCATCATTCAGATGTGCTGTGCGGAAAAAGTTCAACGCACTATTAGCTGAGCCAACTGTTTCATGCAAAACCACAATCGGATCCAGATTGGCCGGCTTCCCATACACATCTTTGAGGTAACGCTCGCCAAAATTGGTTGGATCGATTAAAAGGATGCGTTCTCTGGGCGAGTAGGAGGCCTGCAGTAACCGTGGAGCCGTGCCAAGGTCCTTACTCGACGAACTAGAAGACTGGGAAAGAGCGGGTGCAGAAACCTGGCGAAATCGGTCTAGTGTGATCTCGGATGGAACAATACTGGCAGCCCGTTTAGCAATCTCTGCTCGAATCGAAGCCGATGTGCGTTGCGGATCGGGCCGAAGGGCACAGGCAGTCGAAAGGATAGAAGTGGGTTCCTCTGGGGGGGCAACAGCTTGAACATGAGCCGGACCAGGAACTTCAAATCCAGGTTTTGGCAGTTGGGCAACCCCAACCCGAATTGTTATTGCTAGCGTCGTAACAAAGAGGGCAACCAGCGTTACTGTGGTCCAAATACTCTGCTTCATGTAACCTCTATCAAAAGCAGCACTTGCTCGCACCCAAACTGAGGGGCAATTTCGATCAGCACCCACTAGAACAGGTCAATCTCCGAAAAATCTTACCGCAGTTGATAGTTTTTAACACTATATCCCTGGCAAGCTTGCCTATTAATTTGAAGTAGCTGTCAGCCGCACCTAATCAATATTTACGACTTTCAGCCGAATGAACTGTAGCCGTCATGTGTGTAGCTAATGATAGGACAATCCTGCAGGAGTTTTGTGCTAGCCATGACAATAGCAC
>CAZBTL010000334.1:0-3986 GCA_964494755.1 uncultured bacterium
CTAGACGAGGTTTAAGCCAATCGGAAATACTGCCAAAGAGAATCGTAACCAGGGGTACGATGATGCCAGCAGGGTGGAGTTTACTGGTTCAGGGAGTCTTGGAATTTGCGCCGTTGATGGCCGGACTGGTGCAAAAACGCCAGGATCAGAGTCGCTCACCCCTGGAACTGCAGCAACTTGGGAATCTTCAAGAAGTTGTCCAGGGTATCACTGCCCTGGTAGAGAGCACCCAGGCGGAGTTGAGTTTTGAGCAGGAGAAACGGCAGCAGCAGCAGTTAGTCGCTTATAGCCGGGAAACCCAGTTCAAACTAGCGGCCTACCAGCGAGAAACGGCGCTGCAGTTGCCGGAAACTCACAAAATCCTGGATAATTGGCCGCTCCGGTTATATCCCTCACAAATCTTATCGTCCCATCCACCCCAAGGGCCGTTGCCATTGAGAATTTTCCTGGCGTTTCCTGGCGATCGCTGCCGCCAAAATTTACCGGTTGATTTTGATCTGGAGTCCCGACTGGCTCAAGGGTTGCGAGAGTTTTTGAGCCAGCACTATCCCCTGCAAAGCCCAACCCAACCAACCGAATTTTTAGCCGGAGCCTGGGACAGCCAACGCTTTCATAGTGAAGCCAGTATCAAAGCATTATTTGGGCTGCTGAAGTCGGAACCAACCTTGATTTTAGAATCAGACCTGGATGGTCAGATGCTCAACTTCCGCCTAGCCTACTGGGGGCCCGGACAGGAAACCTACCATTACCAGACCATCGTCCAATTGCCCTGGCAAACCCTGCTCAATCAGGCCGCCAAGGAGCAGGCCCTGGTCTGGAAGAAGATTCGAGATCACCTGATGGCTCTGGGAGAAGCTCCAGAGACGATTGACCGCATAGGCGGACAGCGAGTCGCTAACCTGGCACTCCTGGAAAAGGAAGAACAATGGCAGGCTCAGGGGTTGGATATCAGTCAGTTGCGACTGACTTACCAGGTTGACCGAGAAGTGCTAGAGCAGGTCTGTCAATTGTTGATTCGCTATCACTGTCTGATAGCCGCCTGGGTTGCCGACACCTATCATCTGGTTTATCGAGATGTGCCGCCGCTTCTACCATCCCTACTACCCGAATTAACCCAGGAAGGGGTCGAGTCTTCGCTGCTGCAGGCGATCGCCACCGGTTATCAGCAGGTCTATCAAGCCCTGGAGACTGAACGACGCTACTGGGTGCCAGAACTGGCCCTGCAACTGGCCCACAGCCTGAGCCACTTACCCGACCAATCCTGGGCCAGGGCACAGGTTGAATTCTCCCTAACTGCCTGGTTGCAGTTGCGGCAGGTGACCCTCTCACCTGGAGAGGATGCGCTGTCTGTGATGCAATCCCTGGTAACCTGGAGCGATCGCGACTATCTGGAAACCCTGAAAGACTGTTTTGCGGCCCTGGATGAGTCAGCCATTGTCGTCCAGCTTGAAACCCTGCTCGAAACCCTGCAACAAGTTGCAACGGCTGGGAAAAAGCCGGGTTTCTCCCCCGCTTTGATCCAGGGCCTGGGGTTTCCCATCCAAACCCTGCCTGGCTACTCTGGCAAGATAGCATCGCTGGCCATCAGTCCTGATGGCGACAGGCTGGTCAGCGGGTGTTTGGATAAAACCCTTCAGGTTTGGCACTTGCCAAAGGTTGAACCTTTACGGACCCTGAAAGGTCATGGCAATGATATTTCATCCGTGGCCATTAGTCCCGATGGTCAATTTCTAGCCAGCAGTAGTTTGCACTGTCCCAAAAGCAACGTCCGAATCTGGAATTTGCAAACTGGCAAGCTGTTGCGCGATCGCCTGGGCCATAAGAAATCGGTCCGATTTGTAGCCATGGATGGATTGGGGCGGATTGTGTCTTGCAGTGGCGATAAGGTGAAGATCTGGGATATTAAAACCGGCGATCGCCTAGGGACCCTTTCCCATCCCGTTGCAGTCCAGACGCTCGCCATCCGTGCCGACGGTCAACTGCTGGCAACGGGCAGCCAGGATGGCAAGATCTGGCTGTGGAATCCAACAACCGGTAAACCAATTCGCAGCCTGCGGGGTCACACAGGAGCAATCAACTCACTGACATTCGCTCCTGATGGCGAGACCCTGATCAGCGCCAGTTCAGATCACACCATTCGCATCTGGCATCTAACAACTGGCAAACTCATCCATACCCTGAGCGATCATGCCGCTGCCGTGACGGCGATCGCAGTTGAACCGCAACGTCAATTGCTGATTAGTGGCAGCGCCGATACCACCCTCAAATTCTGGAAGCTGGACAATTGGCAGTTACTTCACACCCTGAGCGATCAGACAGGGGCCATTAACGCCTTGGCCCTCAGCACCGACGGTCAATTTCTGGCTAGCGGCAGTGCTGATAAAACGGTTAAACTCTGGCGATTGTAATAGGAGAACCACTAGGTCTTCTCTCACCAGCAGGTTTGCTTCAGATATGGCTCTGACATTCTTTGAAGGCACTAAACCTGCATGATTCATCCTTCGTGGAAGGCTGACTGACCCAAATTTAAAGCTGGGATCAGAATTAGCCGCCAATTGTTTGCGACTTCATATTTGGACATGTACGGCCAGTAATCAGGTATTCCAACTGACACATTGATAAATATGTGTAACAAGTTGTTTTCTGGCGCCAAGCTTTCAGAGTACAACACCGAAACAGGGTATATCCATTCGTTCAAGCGTACCAGTGATGCCAAAGCAATTCTCTCCGCTTCTACTCGGTGGCTTAGCTGCCCTATCAATGGTTCTGCCGCCACTGATCCAGCGTCCGGTTAAAGCCCAGTCTCCTCCTTCTGGCAGCTTTATCGCCACCCAAGCTTGCCCAGCAACCCGGGCAATTAACGGCGAGAATCCCGGTAATGTAGAACTGGCGGTGAATCAAACCTATGAGGCCATTGGCTTTAACCGACCTCAGGGGCCATACATTTTGCTGAAAATTCCCGGAGCCAATCCCGACCGGCGCTGGGTCAGCGTTGACTGCGGCACCTTCCAGGCGGGGCAGTCTCCTATGCCATCTCCTTCACCAACAACGCCAACCGGCACAGAACCCACTCCCCGTCGCCGGACTCAAAACATTGTCCTATTTGATTTCTTCGATGGGGTAAACAACCCCATTTCTATGGACTTCCCGCGCAGCGCCCAGAAGGATATCAGCCCGCTTCCACCAAAGCTACAACCCTTTGACCGGCGAGTTTTACAGATTTGCGGCAGTACTTTCAATGCTCCGGTTGATCCGGCCCAGTTTCGCAGACTCCTGCGCGACTATCCCGATGTGGTGCGCCGGTTGAAGCAGGTAACGGGTGGTCAAATCAAGCCTGGCCGCCAATCCAATACCGAGTTTGTGGAAGATGTCACCGCTATCTGGTTTGACCAGAATGGCTTTAAGCACATCTTTTGTGGCGAGAAGGATGGCAAAAGTATTGGCGGGCTCCATTATGTGGGGCGGTATTTGGAGTTGCAAGAGAAAGGGATAGCCGGACGAATTAACCGCACCTCTGATGGCAGAAACTCAACCGAAGAGGTTGTCGATGGGGCGATTTATACCTTTGGTGTAGCGATCATCGCCGGCGATCGCATCGTGGCGGAACACCCAATCAAGGGCTACCCCTATGCCAGTAATGCCCTCAAAATTTTGCTGGATGCTACTCGCGCCTATACGCTATTCAAAGCAACAGGAGACCAAGGCAGTGTGGCCTGTCTCTATACGGTAACAGACCCAGGAGTCGAACCGTTTCAGGCCGTTTTCGTTAAGAAGCAACGGGCAATCCGCACCTATTATCCGGATGCAACTCCCGATACCAGCCGCAATAAACCCTGCAATTAACCAGCCCACAGCCAGTTAACAAGTTCACAACTAGACGCTGGCAAATTTTGGTGGGTTCATAATCCATCACTCTTCTCCAGAATGGTACAGTGAAGCTCAGCCCTAGGAGAAGCAACATCGTCATGCACATGGTACACAATCCT
>CAZBTL010000335.1:0-3976 GCA_964494755.1 uncultured bacterium
TCCAGCCAAAGTAGGTCAGAAGTAACGTTGCGTCCAGTCCAAGCAGGTCTGCAGCAAACCAGAGTAACGTTGAGGACAACCAGAGCCGTTTTGCATCCAGTTCGGGTTAACGTTGCGTGCGATCGCGCTGACTCTGTCTGCACCTGGAATGACTACAACAAAAGTAACGGCTGCTCGCTGTCCAGTGTTGCGATTTGGGGTCGCACCAATCCCTACTGCACGTCCGTCGTTGTCTCTTCCGGTTTCACGGTCAACCGTTCCAGACTAAGGCGCAACACCGACAGGCCCAGAATAATCAGAAACATCACCAGGCCAATCGTACAGGCATAGCTCATTTCCAGATTTTGAAACGCCTGTTCATACAGGTAGTAGACGAGCGTCTTAGAACTGTTGCGGGGTCCCCCCTGGGTCATGATGTAGACTTCTTCGAACACCTTGGTTGCCGAGATTGCCGAGATGACAGCCACCAGTAACAAGTAAGGCCGCATAAGGGGGACGGTGATATCCCAGTGTTTCTTGAGACCATCGGAGCCATCGATCGCGGCGGCTTCGTAAAGGTCGAGCGGAATGGCCTGCAAGCCAGCCAGATAGATCACCATGTAGTAGCCCAGTCCCTTCCAGACGGTCACCGCCATGACACTGAAAATCGACACCTGCGGGCTGGTCAGCCAGGGAATGCCGTCTGCCGACAGTCCCACAGCTTTAAGGAACTGGTTCAGCAGGCCATTGTCTGCATAGAGCCACTTCCAGGCAATGCCCGCCACCACCATCGAGATCACCACTGGCGTGTAGTAGGCCACCCGAAACCAACGCATGCCGCGCAACTTCTGGTTCACCAGGATGGCAAGGCCTAGGGGCAGGGTCACCAACAGGGGCACCACGCAAATTAAATACAGCAAGGTATTGCGGAAGGTCTGCCAGAAGACCGGATCAACCCAGAGCCGCCGAAAGTTCTTGAAGCCAATCCACAACGGTGGCTGGGTCAGGTCATATTCGTATCGAGTAAAGCTGAGATAAAACGCCTGGATGGCTGGATAGAAGACCGTCAGGGTCAGCACCACCAACGCTGGGAGGAGGAATAGATAGGGAGTCAGGCGCTGGAGCGACTGGTCTCCAAGCTTTGGCTTCCAGGAATTGATCATGAGTCAGGACTGCCCCAAACCGGCCAGGGTTTTAGCTGATCATAAACTGTCCGGCCGACCCATCGAACCCATCCGCCACAGAATGTCCTCAGGGAGTCTGCTGCCGCATCCAGGCTGACAACGAGCCAATGACAGCATTCTCATCATCCATGTCCTGCCCCTGATGCTGTAGCGTGCATCGGCTTGTTGCAGACCCAACAGTTTTCTGAGGTCATCCGACTGCAACCGACATCTGTACACCAGGAGCAACCCCAACCAGCGCGGTAATCAGGGCCGTTGTTTTCATGAGCTTGGCGAGGAGGATTATAAATAGTTGGTAAGGGAACCCGCACCCGGTATTCAGGATATCAGCCCGATTCTTTATGATGGGGGCAGCCTGAGAGATGTAAATTTAGCCTGACCATTTCTGTCTGACTATCCCGCTAATCCCTTTCCTGAACCATGACCCCTCCTCCTCTGATTCCCGTTATTTTGGCCGGTGGCAAAGGCGAGCGTTTCTGGCCTCTGAGCCGCAAAAGTCGGCCTAAGCAGTTTCTTAGTTTGGATGGCAGCGGCCGCAGTTTGCTGCAAGCCACAGCAGATCGGTTACTGGCTCTGACCGGAGGCTGGCAGGATCTCTGGGTTGTGACAGCGGCCCATCTGGAAGCAGGCGTGCGGGAACAACTGCCGGATTTACCGGCCAGTAATTTGCTGGTGGAGCCAGAAGGCAAAGATACAGCGCCAGCGGTCGCCTGGAGTATTCTGGAAATTGTCCAGCGCCACGGACGGGATGCGGTGGTTGGCTTTTTCCCAGCGGATCATTGGATTGTCGATGAAGCAACGTTTCGGGCCACTCTGGGGGCGGCGGCGGATCTGGCCCGCCAGTCAGCGGCGATCGTGACGCTGGGCATTCAACCGACCTTTGCGTCCACTGGCTATGGCTATATTCAGCAAGGCGATGCGATCGGTCGCTACGGGTCTAACCCAACCGACAATGGTCAGGGGTTTCCGGCCTACCGGGTCAGTCGCTTCACTGAAAAACCAGAACTGGAAACCGCCCAACAGTTTTTAGCAACCGGCCAATTTAGCTGGAACAGTGGCATGTTTGTGTTCCGAGCCGGGGTGGCGTTGGATGAACTATGGGTTTATGCCGCCGAAATCATTGGTCCGCTGGAAGAACAAGGGGTGGCGGCCTATCCCACACTGACGAAGAAAAGTATTGACTATGCCCTGATGGAAAAAACCCAGCAAGCCTATGTGTTGCCAGTTGCTTTTGGTTGGGATGACCTGGGCGACTGGAACGCGATCGAACGGCTGCTGAAAGGTCAGGCTCCCAATGTGGAATTGGCCCGTCATGTGGGTCTGGATACCCAGGGAGCCCTGTTCTATGCCACCAGCCAGGATGATTTGATTGTCACCATTGGTCTGGAAGATACGGTCATTGTGCGGGATGGCAAAGTCACACTAATTGTTAAAAAGGATCGGACCCAAGATATCAAACAGGTCTTGAAAGAAATACAAGCCGATCCACAGTTAAAGGACTTGCTGTAGGCTGCGGCTGGACAGTTGGGCCAGCGGTCTTACTTGCTGCTGACGCTGCTTCAGGGGTGAATGACTTAGTTCCGACTGAAATGATTACTGCAAGGGTCACGACAGTTTGATCTGACTCACAAACTGACTTGCTCATACATCTGTTTGCGATCGCTGAACCGGCCTGACGGTTGAACCCCTATCGTTCAATGGCTCCTGTTTGCATGGCAGGAGCAGTTGTGACGAGAGGGACCCCCGACTACCCTCAGTCAAACCCAACAGGGATAAGGCGTAGGGTGTAAGAGAAGGCTGAACCATCGCCTCTTTCAAGGGTTAACGGACATCTGAGAACTTCCGCAATTTCAGGTGTGGCAATAATTCGAGAATGAACGATCTCCTGACCTTGAACTGTTATTAATTCCATTCCAATAAACATTTCAATTCTGTACCAATCACCCTTCCAAATTGGTATTAGTAAAGGGAATTTGAGGATGGTACGCCCTCATATATGAAGGAAAGTTTTATAAGAAAGGTAAACGAATCGCTGGTAAATGTACTATCTCAAGGGCTCGGATGTAGAACCGACAGGCTTTCTCTGTTATAAGCAACCCCGTCTCTGATGGACTTGGCAGGCTTCCGACCGAATAAAATCGTTGTCGTTGTAGCGCTGAATCGACCCCAAGGAGGCTTGATTCAGTAAACAAGCGACAACAACTGTAAATTTATCCAACAAACACTCATGTCGATTAAAAGGTTCCTTATACTGATGGAAATCACCTGATCCCAAGTGGTGGGGATCGCTATAAAGCATTCGGTTTACTTTAATTAACTCGCGAACCTAGGAGGTCACAGCATGGCACTTTCCCACAGCCAGAGCTATAGGCGTTTTTATTATTTAGTGGTTCTCAAGAGCTTCTTGATTTGGGCATTTACATTGGGCGTCTGCCTGCTCGTCATTGGTTTTCCGGTTGTAATTTTGATGGTGACAGTTGGAGCTTTGCTGTCCGTGGTCTTGCAGTCGGTGATGCCTGCCAGTGCGGTTTTGTGGGTTGCTGGATTGCTATTTGGCTTGAACCTTTTAGGGGTTCTGCTAGGGGCAGCGGCTTTAACCATGAGAGGGGTGCATCCTCAGGAAGTCAGTTGGTTGCGGTGGCTGAATGGTCAGGCTAACCCAAGCACCACCACGGTTTATGCCTCTTGTCCGCTGACCTGTGCAACCCGACAGTAGGGTAGGTGGTTGCAGCCAGTGGATATAAGCGTTTACCAATCTCCATCCAAGCTGAAGAACCCCTTTCACAACCCGGCTAACCTCCGGGTTTTTTATT
>CAZBTL010000336.1:0-3976 GCA_964494755.1 uncultured bacterium
CCTGAGGCCAGTCCCACACCAGAAATAAGTCCGTTACCTGAGGCCAGTCCCACACCAGAAATAAGTCCAGCCCCTGAGGCCAGCCCATAAGCAGCAGCAACCGTTAACTTAAGGGGCAGTCTTGTGCAAAGATGAAGAAATTGTCCTCAGAAATTGTTTAGCTGTGAACTGGCAGCCAGATACTGTCAGATAGGGATTGTCGTTTATGCAAGCTGGTAACGAGTCTTTTCCTGTGGGAACCCGAGTTCGTGTGTCTCAATCCGTGGTGGTCTATCATCATCCGGAGCATCGAAACCAACCCTTTGACCTTAAAGGTCAAGAAGGGGAGGTGGTTGACATCATCCGCGAGTGGCATGGAAAGCCCGTGAGTGCCAACCTGCCAATTCTGGTGAAGTTCAGTCCTAAATTCAAAGTGCATTTGCAGGCTGGTGAGTTGGAAGCAATTGGCTGACCTTCAAAATCCTCTTGGAACTATCATCCTGAATCACTGTCAGGTTGCAATCATGCAAAAAGGTCGGAACCAGGCTCCTTGCAGATTCAGGATGAATCGGCTTTAACCCATCACTCCCATCACAGACCGCGATAAAACCAACCCAGGAGATTGATGTCTCGCTGCATCTTTTGCAATTCGTGCTGATGTTGGGCGGCCACTGTCCGGTACCATTGGCAGTATTGTTCTAACTCTTCCCGATAGGTGGCTTCTCGATAGAATTCCCAGGTGAGTTGATAGGTCGCCAGGATGTCTGAGGCTGGCGGTGGGGAGGGCACGATCCAGTGGAAGTTTCCGCTCATCAGATTTAGACGCTCCCAGTGTTGATCAGCACTTCTCCCTTCAGCATACGCTGGGCTGCATCCAGCAGCGCTTCTTCCAGGTAGGGCTTGGTGAAATAGCCTCTGGCACCCAGGGAGGCAGCCATTTGACGGTGGCGATCAGCCCCGCGAGAGGTCAGCATGGCGATGGGCAGACGGTTCAGGTTGGGGTCCTTCTGCAAGCGGGAGAGTAACTCCAGGCCATCCATCCGGGGCATTTCGATGTCACAGAAGACGATATCGCAGGGTAGGCCAGCCCGCAGTTTTTCCCAGGCTTCCTGGCCATCTCTGGCTTGCTCGACCCGATAGCCAACTTTGATGAAGGTCATCGACAACAGTTCCCGGACTGTAATGGAGTCGTCTACGATCAAGACCACGGGTTCAGACTTAGTAACTGGCGCTTCAGGCACAATCTGACCAGCAGAATGCTCCCAAAGTGAGCCGCCGGTATCCTTACGAATTCGACCCATGGACAGGTCAATCAGTTCCAGAACGTCGGCGATCGGCATAATTCGGCCATCTCCCAGAACGGTGGCCCCAGCAATCCCAACTGGCTTGGGTACCGGGCCTTCCAACTGTTTGATGACGATTTCCTGTTCGCCCAAAACCTGATCGACCTGCAGGGCTAGATAGTTGCCCGTACTGCGCAGAACCACAATGGACATAATGTCGTCATCTTGGCTGCCGCCGTACACGCTGCCTCGACTTAGCTGGCGATTATAGGTGAGCAGTTCCGACAGGGGCCGGACTGGCAGGATGGTGTCGCGCCAGGCAATACTGGGTTGTCCTTCCGCATTGGTCTGGATGCGATCGCGCGGCACATCCAGCATGTCTTCCACCCCGTCCATGGGGAAGGCGATTCGGGCATGGTCGCTGATGCAGCAAAGGGCTTTGGAAATACTGAGGGTCAGCGGTAAGCGAATCGTAAAGGTAGTCCCTTTCCCTGGCGTGGAATCGGTCGTAATCGTGCCCCGGATTTCATTCAGACAGGTGCGCACCACATCCATGCCGACGCCGCGCCCGGAGAAGTCATCGGCCTGATCTTTGGTACTGAAGCCAGCATGGAACAGCAAATCATACACGTCTAAGCGAGACAGGGATTTGGCTTCTGCTGGGGTCACCAGGCGTTTCTCGATCGCCTTAGCTTTTACCCGATCCACATCAATGCCTGCCCCGTCATCGGACACGGAGATGATCGTCTGGTTACCTTGATGAAAGGCGCGAATGTTAATCCGGCCAGCGGGGGGTTTTCCGGCCAGACGCCGCACATCAGGTGGCTCCACCCCGTGGGTCAGGGCATTGTTGACCAGGTGGGTCATGGGGTCATAAAGCTGTTCCAGGATCATCTTGTCGATCAAGGTTTCGCGCCCTTCAATCAACAGTTCGGCTTGCTTGCCAACCTTGATCGAAATGTCGCGCACAGCCCGCGGCAGCCGGTCAGCGATTTGGGCAAACGGCACCATGCGAGAGCGATTCAAGCCTTCCTGCAACTGAGTCGTGACCTGTCGGAACGTACGAGTCACTTGTTCCGTTTCATCCACAACAAACTCGATGTCGGAGGCGGATTCCCGAACTCGGACAATCAGTTCAATCATTTCCTGGGACAGGCTATGGAACCCGGTAAAACGGTCCATTTCCAGAGGATCGTACTCAATGCCAGTAGAACTGGTTGCGGTGTGGCTGGCTTCCCGACCGGCCAGACTGGAGGCCAATCGATGTTGTCGGCTGGCCAGCAGCGAACTTTCCAGTAGCGATCGCTCATACAAATCCTGCATCCGCTGACCCACATCACCCAGTTGCTGCACCTGATACAGCAGATTATCCAGCGACTGGCGCAGGCGCTCCTGGTCTTGCTCCAGGCTATTCCGGTTAACCACCAGTTCCCCAACCAGGTTGCTGAGGTTATCCAGATGCTTCACCGGCACCCGCATGGTTTGTTCACTGAATACACGCCCCTGTCGGGCGGGCCGACGGGTCTGGGAAATCAAATTCCGAGCGCCCTTAACGGTTGGAGAACCACCCAGGGTCTCTTCTGCTTCCTTCAGCATGGCATCCAATTCATCGAAGCCGGCCTCTGAAGGCAGTGCAGGACTTTCGCTGGCTGGGGCGGCACTGGCAGTTGGGACTTCACCCAACAATGCTTCTAGGTCAGCAAATTCCAACGCAGCAGATTCTGTCTCACCTAACAGCCCTTCCAGATCTGATATCTCTGTAGCTGGAATTTCCAATTCCCCTGCTGTGGGCAAGATGCTGGGTACTGTCAGGTCGGCTGTGGCCAACAAATCTGACTCGGCGCTCAGAAATCCTTCTGGTTCGCTGGGGACTACTGGCAACTCCCCTACTTCAATCCCTGATGAGGCTTCTGTTGCGGCCAGCAGTTGCTCCATCTCATCCATTTCAGATGCGGCCATGAGGCTTTCCAGTTCGCCAAAGGCAGCTTCCGCGTCTGCACCCTCCCCGAATGCGGCCGTTGCCAGTTCACTTTGCCAATCGATAGAGGAAAGATCTTCACCTGGCTCACCTTCTGGTGTTTCAGAGGTGACAGCCTCTGGCTCGAAACCAGAGAGCCCTAACATTTCATCACTCAGTTCGCTCAGCTCTAGGCTGGGTTCGGTTTCGGGGCTGGGTGTAAGGCCGATCGCAAGCAGGTCGTCCAAAGATTCCAGTGTTCCTGCCTCAATGCCCTCACTCAGTGGGAGATTGACCTCCTCTTGCTCAGCAAAATCTGTTAGATCCTGCACGGTGGTCTGATCAAATAACCCTTCCATCTCGACGGCTGGTTCCGGCTCCAGGTCGCCTGCTGGGGCTTCGAATAGCTCCTGACCTAGTTCCCCTCCCTGTAAATCCAGCTCATCCAGGTTGAGTTCCAGGGCTGACTCGACGGGTTCTGCGATCGCCGACTCTACTTCCCCACGGGTCTCTTCAGCCCAGAGATCCGCCAGATCCGGCGCCATTGCACCTTCAGACGTTTCCTGCAGCGATTCGGATGGCAACAGATCATCGGATAAATGTTCCCCGATTTCACTGGGTGTTGCTTCGGTGGGAAAGATCTGTTCTAGCGACTCATCGGTAAACTCCAGGTCCGCTGTCAGTTCGGGGATGCCCTCGGCTGCCGGAACCTCCTCTAGCAGATCGGCCATGGCTTGGCCTTCCTCTTGGCCAAACA
>CAZBTL010000337.1:0-3923 GCA_964494755.1 uncultured bacterium
TACGGGACTGGCGGGATTCGAACCCTCGACCTAGCGCTTAGGAGGCGCTCGCTCTATCCATCTGAGCTACAGCCCCAGTTACAGACTGATTATATCAGGCTGTTTTTGTTGACTTCCAGACACCTGCTGTGAAATCGCCGCCGGTTTCCAATCCAGCTAGATGACTGTCTGTCTTCAAAATGGTTCGATGACTGAAACGTTCCCACAAGTGTAGCCTGAGAAACCCATTCAACGTGTCCTGGCAGACAAACTGTAATCCCTGGGCGGTTGGGGCCAGAATTGGAGTCGGAGGGCGATCGCAGTGGGCGGTTAACTCTACAGCATATAAATCATTTTGGGCTCGCACAGACCAATCTCCCCAGGGATGGACTAGCCACTCAACCACAGCATTCCAGGGCACAAACTCATAAAATCGCTGCTGGTAATGGATTCCCACCATGCCAACGGTTTCTTCCCACCAGAGAACCTGCCGCCGACCTGCTGCTGCGGTCACTGTTAAGTCTGGTTCGCGCTCAAAACAATTGCATTGCAGCCAAAACCATTGTCGGGGGAAGGCGCGGCCCCAGTTCTTTTCTCCATAGGCCGGTGCATTGTGAAACTCGTAGCGATCGCCGCCCTGTTCAATCCAACCGGTTGCCAGACCGTGAGCCATGAAGATCTGCCAGCCTGGTTCAAAAATGGGCAAAGAGGACAACCATCCGGCTGTAGAGTGTTGCCGTTTACTGGGTGTGCCCCAACCATAGTGGGGTTGGAGGGAAAAGTGCCAGTGGGTCAGATGACCAGTCCTGGGATCTAGCAGCTTGCCCTGATGTTGGGTAGCGGTTACCTGATAGCCTTCGTCGATGTAGCGATCGAACCATGGGGCAGGCAATGCTATTGGTGCAGAAAATCCTGGCTGATCTGGAGCTGACCAATCTGAAGGGGTGGCCTTGGCTAAGAAATCTGTAGGTTGTGGCTGTGGTTGGTGGTTGGCTGCTGGTCGTGGGCGTCCCCAGTGACCAAAACCCAAGCGATCGGGCCAGGCCCAAAAGGTTTGCACATTAGGAAAAGAACGATAGAGATAGGAGTCATTCGGGCCAAAAACCTGAGCGGCTCCACCGCTGTGGGGACTGCCACCGGCTGGATCTTGAATGGAATACATGAAGGCAAAGGAACAGTTTTCCACCGGCAAGGTAATCCGGTAGTACCAGCCTTCAAAAAACGAAGCCTGATGCGTTTCCCAGTGATAACCGCTATGGGGAGACTGGAGCGGCTCTGGCTGATGGGGCCAGTCCTGGGCCTGGTGACTACTCTTGATCCGGGGTGTCATCCAGAATGGAAGTTGTGCCAGAAAGCAACAGGTCCATTTCCATCCGCTGTTCCATTTGACGCAGGAAGTAGCCTGTCATCATAGCAGAGGCCAGCAAACCGGCCATGTCTTCGCGATCAGTCGTAATTTTGACGCTGAAGTTGTCTGAGGGGAGAATGCCAACCAAGCCCTGTACATTCTGCGAAATGATTTCTTTGACCTGAGGACTGACCGAACGGGCCACCTTAGCCAAAATTTCAGGTGACTGAAGCTGCAGATACTTCAGCAACTGATTTGTATCAGCCTGTTCTGCATCCAGATCCAGAAAATTCGTACCGTCAGGGTTAAAAACCATGGAGCTTCCAATATCGTTCACGCCTATTTTGACATTTCTCTCTCCTACTTTCACCAGTACGTTCCAGGGTGGGATTGCCGAACCTCTCTCGGCACATCCGTAAAATCGCTGAAATCATGCCTTAGGCTGAACTTGTTTACCCAGATCCTTCGGCAACTGGTCTACTTGAAAGTATTGATGGAACTTATCTGTTACCTGGAGCCAATAGGAACGACCATCCGACTGTCGACGTTTGCGGACGAACCCCTGGGCAACCAGTTCCTGCACATGCTGATAGGCATTCGAGCCCCGTAAATCAACTAATTCTGTTTGAGAAATAGGGCCTTTTAGGGCGATCGCCGCCAGGGTCCGGAGTGCCCCCACCCCCAGATCGGCGGGAACCAACCGTTGCACCAGATGATGAAACGATTCGCGCAGTTGCAGGGTATAGCCATTGGGTGTTTCCACCACTTCCAGAGCGCTGTCCCGGTGGGCATAGTCGGCCATTAACTCGATCAGTCCTTCCTCTACGGCGTCGCGATCGCTATCGGCATATTCAGTCAGATCCGCAATGGTCAGCGGATGAGCTTTCAGATACAGAATCGCTTCAATGGTGCTAGCAAGACGAGACATGGGTAGACACGGGTAGGGAGAAGAATGCAACTGTTCTAACGGATCTGACTCCAGACCCATTAGCAATATATCCGTTCCCTTGACTTTTCCCTTTTTATTTGGATGGTTTGCTAATCCAGGTTCCTGCCGGTTAATTCTACAAAAATATCCTCCAGGTTGGAGGGCCGAACCATCATGCCAGTTTTGTCTGGTTGCTGTTCCAGATAGCGGTTGGCGTCTTCCAGGGTGGGAAAGAATTTGTAGTCCCAATGGTCCTGTAATTGCTTCATCACCAACCCTTCGCCGTGGGTCCGACGCAGTTGTTCCAGGGTTCCCAGTTCGATCAGCTTGCCGCCGTCCATAATGCCAATGCGATTCGGCACCGATGAGTCACTAAAGGTGGAATCGCACAAATACTCCACCTCATCCATATAGTGGGTGGTAAGCAGCATCGTCATCCCCTGCTTGTTCAAGTCTCGGATGATTTCCCACAGGCGGCGGCGAGTTTGAGGATCCAGACCTACCGTTGGTTCGTCCAGAAAAAGAATGTTGGGTTGGTGCAGCAGAGCCCGAGCAATTTGCAATCGTCGTTTCATTCCCCCAGATAGGGTTTTCACCAGGGAATCTCGCCGGTCCGATAGTTCGACATATTCCAACCAGCGATCGATTTCTTGACGTCGGTAGGGATTGGGCAGGTGGTGCAGCCGCCCGTGAAATTCCATATTTTCCCAGACGGTGAGGTCGCCATCCACGCTGGTTTGCTGCAGGACGACGCCAATTCGCCGTTTTACCTGCGATCGCTGGAGCGTCACATCATATCCCGCTACCTGAATCTGTCCCTGGGAAGGTCGGGTCAGGGTAGTAAGCATGCGGATGGTGGTAGATTTGCCAGCCCCATTCGGTCCCAACAGGCCAAACATCTCTCCTGCTTGAATCTCAAAGCTGAGATCATCCACGACGGTGCGTCCACCATAGATCTTGGAAACATGCTGAAGTGAGACTGCTGCTACAGACTCAGATCGGGGGGCAGCAGACAAGAAGATAGAGGTTGTAGAAAAATCAGTCACGGAGGTTGGGTTCAGATTCCTGACACAGAATAAGACACACTACCTGTAAAGGTAGCATCTGCTGGCCAGCAAATTCCTGATCTATCGCAGGTGTAAGGTCTCAGCGGTCAACCATCGGCGGTCAGGTGTTGGGTATTGGATTTTGGGTTTTGGGTTCTGGATTTTGGGTTTTGGGTTCTGGATTTTGGGTTTTGGGTGGTTAGTCTTGCTCCACACTTGCCACCCGACACCTGGCGCCTGGCACCCGTTAGCCCTACTCCCAGGTGGCGATCGGCCGCAGGATGGCTGGGATTTCCGTCTGATTCACCGGAAATTCCAACAGGGTTTCCCGCAGGCCCAGATATCCTGATTCGGCAAAGGACAGGAGCATCCGCTGTAATGCCAGCCAGACCTCAGCATCATATTCCCAGTCTCGCTGACGGGGAGCTTGGGCAGCGATCGCCCGTAGGGCCCAAAAGTAACTATTGCGAACGACTGACCCACCTTTCTTATAGGCTGGGACATCTTCGTAATGCAGAAACAGGATCTGGTCTTCGATTCTGGCGCGCATGGATGAGGGGGATGAATGCAACCACCAATCCGAGGAAGAACTGGGCCTTCACACTGGTTGACGGTAAGAGGT
>CAZBTL010000338.1:0-3905 GCA_964494755.1 uncultured bacterium
TTTGATTTGTGAATGCCTGGATGGTGAAAGGGCTTTGTGAGAAGGATTTCCTGCGAAAATCTTTCACAATCCTGATCGGATCGCTATAGATTTTACAGTCCATCGGGGATTGCCCAGACGTGGCGGCAAGGGCTGTGCCAAACCCATTTCGGCGTTGCCTGAAGCCCCACCAAGATCGCGGCTATATGAGACAACTTCAGCAAATACAGCCCCCATTCCAGATCAACTTGAGACAGCTAACCATCCAAGCCATGTCCATATACCGTTAGGGCGGTCAGCTACCAGCAGTCAGCGGTGTTGGGTTTCGGGTGTCGGGTGTTCAGGGTTAGTCATACCTGACATCTGACACCCCACACCTGGAACCTCTACTTTCCCATTTCCCCACTCCCGTTCGGCTGAGGCTTCGACGGTGAGCTCAGCCGAACCGCGCTCACGGCGGAAGCCCACTCCCTATTTTCTCTCCTCGATACCCGACACCTAACACTACCTAATTCCCCACTCCCCCGAGCCGCGATTATGGCGAATTAGACGCACCTGGCTGATTAATCCGTTGCCGCAAGCGAGTTTTCATCCCTTCTCGTCGTTGTTGTAATTGCTGGTCAAACTGTAGCCGTTGTTCAGGAGTCAAAATGTCACGAACTTCCAACATACTTTCAAACCGAGTGCTTTCCAGTTGTTGTCGCAGGCGACTGACTTCAGCATGTTGTTTCCGGATCTGATCCGGAGAGGCATTACCGACCATCAGTTGCCGCAAAGCTTGCATGGCCTGTTGTAACGCCTGTCGTTGTTGAGTCAGACGAGGTTGATACTTGGTTCGAATCGCTTGCATATCCTTGATTTGTTGGGGCGTCAGATTCAGCTTTCTGAGCCCGCCCGCCTGACCTCTATCTAAGGGCTGCCCCACTCCAGCCTGAGCTACTAAGAGATTTGGCAGAACCTCTGACTGGGCAAAGGCAGTGCTGCTACTGCCAGCCACCAGGATGGCGGCGAAGAACGAAATAGGACGGAGAAAAAACATAGTGGTTAGCTCCAAGCAAAAATGAATCCATTCACAGCCAAGAAGCGTGTTCCTATGAATGAATTTACCGGCGGGACTTTAACCTTAAGCGGCCCAGAATGGGGGCGGTCGGCACCGGGGCAAATTCATGGCAGGAACCCCGTCAGGCTCCGCAAAGATGCAGTGATACCCCTTTAATTCCGGCTGGGATCATCCAGCGGGATGTCCGAGTATTCGTTGTCAACCGTGTCAACCGTTTCATACCAGTTAGTTTCGATGAAGCTTTCCAGACTCACCAATTCCGCCTCGGAGGGATAAGGTCGGGGCATCAGTGTGTGATAGCCGATTAAGCTGGCGACCAGACCTGCCGCGATCGCCCCTGAAACGGTCCAGAGACGCCTGCGATCGGGGTGACGCGCGGGCACAACCGGCATTGCTGCTATTCTTGCTAGTAATCGGTCTTCCGCATCAGCAGAGGCTGGCGGAATTGGGGGCCGATGTTGGCGCAAGAAGTTGACAAGATCACCATCATGGTTGGGGTTTGGAATCATGGCTGGACTCCTTGCTGCTGAAGAAACTGACGCATGGCGGCGCGGGCGTGAAACAAACGAGATTTGACGGTTCCAACCGGAATTTGCAGGATTTCGGCGACTTCCTTTTGCGGCACTTCCTCCAGATCATGAAGCACCAGGACTGCCCGATGTTCCAGACTCAGATGCGCCAAGCCGCGCTGGACCAGATCTTGATAGTGCAGATGCAAGACATCCGGCGCCTCCTGTTGGATGGCGCTATGGTCGCTTAAAACCTGCAACCGGGTTCGGCTCTGGGCGGCTGCCTGGCGGTGGTCGGAGGCCACATTCCAGGCAATCCGATAGAGCCAGGTGGAAAACTGGGCCGTCTGGCGAAATTTTGGCAGCCCTTTCCAGGCCCGCAGAAAAACATCCTGCACCAAGTCGTCCAGACTGGTTGCATCGCACAATTGGTAGAGGATCGATCGCACCCGTTGTTGGTGTCTCCGATACAGCCATCGGAAACTGGTGGTATCGCCCTGAAGGCACTGCCGAACCAATTGCTGGTCATCCCGATCCGAAAGACTGTTGTAGGTCACGATTTGCGCAACGGGCACTGGATAACCTCCGTCCAGTTGGTTGTCTATTGATTGGACAGGAGTTTGTGCTAAAAGGTTCAATTTGTCCCAAAAGGTTCAATCCGATCGCCCCTGCATTTGGCACAACCGGCACAGACAACCTAAAGAGAGGATAAAGCTATCTGCCCGAATCTGGGAAGTCTATGTCAAAACAGAGATACAAGAACGATCAACGACTGCGACACGATTCAGGTAGGGCTTTATGTTGCATCAACCCGGTGACATCATTCGCGATCGCTACCAGATTTTGCGCTCCCTGGGTCAGGGCGGCATGGGCACCACCTACGCCGCCACAGACCGCGCTACGGGCAAGTCGGTAGCCGTTAAAGCCCTTTCCCTGCGGCAGCTCACAGACTGGAAAACCCTGGAGCTATTTGAGCGGGAAGCAAAAGTGCTGGAAAGCTTGCACCATCCAGCCATTCCCAATTACCTGGACCACTTTCAGATTGACCTGCCCCAGGACCGCCTCTTCTATCTGGTGCAGGAACTGGCAGAGGGGGAATCCCTGGCCCAACGGGTCGAACAGGGCTGGCGGGTCACGGAAGCAGAGGCGAAACAAATTGCCATCCAGATCCTGGACATTCTGAATTACCTGCACCAGTTGATGCCGCCAGTCATCCATCGGGATATCAAACCGCAGAACATCATTCGCCAGCCCGATGGACGTCTGTTTCTGGTGGACTTTGGCGCCGTTCAGGCAGTCTACCGCAATACCCTGACGGCAGGCAGCACGGTGGTCGGCACCTTTGGCTACATGCCGCCGGAACAGTTTCGAGGCCAGGCCTATTTTGCCTCCGACCTCTATGCCCTGGGGGCAACCCTGCTGTTCCTGCTAACCCACCAATCGCCAGCCGACCTGCCCCAACGGCGGATGAAAATTCAGTTTCGGGACCGCCTGGCCGTGTCCGATGAGTTTGCCGAGTGGCTGGATCGGATGCTGGAACCAGCAGTTGAGGATCGTTTTCACTCAGCGCAAGAAGCCCTGCAAGCCCTGCAAAACAGCCCAACGAAATTGCTGGCGCGCCGTCCGGAGGCCAGTTTGTCTCGTCGCCATCAGCCCAAGGGCAGTCGGATCCGGCTACAGCGAAGTCACAACCGCTTAGTAGTGGAAATTCCCCCCGCCGGTTGGCTCCATCCGGGCGTTTGGGGCCTGGGATTTTTTGCCCTCTTCTGGAATGGTTTTGTCCTGTTCTGGACGGCCGGTGCTTCCGCCGCTGCGATCGCCTCAGGCACCTGGTTTGTTTGGTTTTTTCCCCTGTTTTCGCTGCCCTTCTGGGCTGTGGGACTGGCCATGATTGCTGGCCTGATTTTCACCATTGCAGGCAGTAGCCGCCTGGAAATCGATCGGCAACAGTTCCAAATTGGCTGGCAATGTTTGGGTTTTCGCCATCGGTATCAGGGTCAAACCCAAGACCTGGAACAGGCGATGGTGGATGTTTCAGTGGATTCCGAAGGGTCAAAAAGCACCAACTTCGTCCTCTGGGAAGGGGTTAAGAAACGAACCTTTGGCCAAGGGTTAACCGATCGGGAAAAAGAGTGGTTGGCGGCAGAAATCTCTGATTTTCTGCAAGCAGTTCAATCAAGCTGAAGTCGGCAATGGAGAGATACCTTCTGCTTGCCTGGACAGGGACAGGACGGTCCTGCTAGGGGCAGCGACTCCTGCGCAAAATGCAACCAATCTTCGTAACTAACTCGCATGTAAGAACGAGTCAGATATAGCCCTATTCCTCAGAACCCGCTCACCGTATAGTGATCAGATAG
>CAZBTL010000339.1:0-3886 GCA_964494755.1 uncultured bacterium
CTTTGTGGCGGCGTGGAACAAGGTGATGAACCTCGATCGCTTTGACTTGACCTAGGCTCAGCGCCAAGATCTTCGAGGGGTTGCTCAGTGTAACTTCAACCGATGCTTGGTTAACAGAGGTCTAGGCTTCGCAAACCTTATGAGGGCGGCATTGCCAAACTCTGAACACCGCGATCGCGCTCTCGCAAATAACGATCGCCCTACTGGGAAGCGCGATCGCGCTCTCGCAAATAACAATCGTCCCTCTGAAAACTACTATCGCCCCTTTTCTTCAACGATCCAAAACTGCGATCGCCCAGAAGATCCCCAGGCGGTAATGTGATTGATTGTGCGTCATTTGAGGAAAATTTCCTGATCATTTTCCACAAACGGTACAAGGTAGACGTACTGGTTGATTTCAATAATAATGAAGATTCTCTGAGAAGGGTACTTGAGTGGATTCGGATGTTCGATGATATAGCAATCCGATCAGGATTATGAAAGGTTTCCGCAGGAAATCCTTCTCACAAAGCCCTTTCACCATCTAAGCATTCACAAATCAAATAGGATTGCTATATCTAGTATTTTACCTTGACCAATAGCTTATACCACGCTTTCAAAGTTCACTCCACGCTCGATTTGTAATTGGTGATTCTTATCCAGATTCCAACAAAATGGCTTCATGGGCACTTTGACTGATACGGGAAACTGTGGCAACCTTAACGCTCTGGGCGAAGGGTTGGGGTGAGGGCAGGCTGAGTAGTTACCTCACGATTTCTGATGAGAGTTTGCTTGGGGTGGATCAATCTGATTAACCCACAGTGCCGTTGGAATCATTGGTAGCATCGGCAATAAGCAAATCAGCCCTTGATGCCAGGTCAGGGGAGCCGTGGCAAACAGGATATTCATCACACCCCACTGACTAAAGAGGATTTGTAAAATCGTTGCAGTAGCAATCCCTATGATGATGATAGGGGCATTGGCGATCGCATTGACTCGACCACGCACATACTGGGCGATATTCATCCCCAATTGACTAATACTCACCAAATAGATCATTCGGGCTGCAACCAGCGCTTGAATTGCCATGGTTCGCGCCACTGTGACATTGCCCGTCGTGAACTTGGCCCATTCAAACAGTCCGAAAATCAAGATCCAATTGAACACTGACACAACTAGAATACGGCGGAGCAACTTGGGAGTCAGTAAAGGTTCATTGGGGTTGCGGGGCGGCTGTTGCATGGTTCCCTGGGATTTGGGTTCAAAGGCCAGGGGAACCGTCATCGTGATGGAATTAATCATATTGAGCCAGAGGACTTGCAGCGATAAAATCGGCAATTCCCGCGCCAATAAAGCACTGATTAAAATCGTCATGGATTCCCCGCCATTAACCGGCAGCAGAAAGGCGATCGCCTTCCGCAAATTTTGATAGACAGTACGCCCTTCCTCTACTGCAGCTTCGATGGAAGCAAAATTATCGTCGGTTAACAGCATGTCAGCCGATTCCCGCGCCACTTCCGTACCCCCTTTGCCCATGGCAATGCCAATATCGGCTTGTTTGAGGGCTGGCGCATCATTCACACCATCGCCCGTCATGGCCACGATGTGGCCATTGGCTTGCAGCGCTTCCACCAGTTGCAATTTTTGTGCAGGGGCAACTCTGGCAAAAACTGATCCGTCTGCCGCTGCTTGTTTCATTTCCTGATCCGTCATTTGGGCTAATTGTTGTCCCGAAAAGGCCACCACCCCAGCAGCGGTTTGAATTCCCATCCGTTGAGCGATCGCCTTTGCCGTGGCAATGTGATCGCCCGTAATCATTTTGACCTGGATACCCGCTGACTGACAGGCATGAACCGCAGTAATTGCCGCCGGACGGGGCGGATCGATCATGCCCTGTAACCCCAGAAAGACTAAATCGGTGGCAATGTCCTCATGGTCAATCGCGTGCTGATGCGCTGCCGCTGCTTTTTGAGCAAACGCCAGCACCCGTAAACCCTGACTGGCCAGGGCATCGACCTCGTATTTGATTTGGGCAGGATCAACAGCGATCTCCTCCCCCTTGGCATCGAGCATCTGGCTACACCGACTGAGCAACTCCTCTACCGATCCTTTGACATAAATCATTCGAGGTTTGGCATCGTGCAGGGTCGCCATGTACTGGTAGTCTGACTCAAACGGAATAGCATCCAGTCTGGGTTTCACAGCCGCCAGCCCGACTTGACTCAGCCCTGCTTTTTCCGCCACCGCAATTAAGGCTCCTTCCGTCGGATCGCCCACCACTGTCCAACCGGCTCCTGTTTGTTTAAGTTGGGAGTCATTGCATAGGACTCCTGCCATCAAACACGCCACTAAAGCAGGTGGGAGTTCTTCTTCTGGAACAGGGAAATTTTGATCCCCCTCGATAACCCGAATAATGTCGCCTTTCGGACTATAGCCCCCCCCGCTGACATGATAGTGGTGTCCTCCCGCGTAAATCGCCTGGACGGTCATTTGGTTTTCTGTTAGGGTTCCAGTTTTGTCGGAACAGATCACCGTTGTGCTGCCCAATGCTTCTACCGCTGGTAATTTGCGAATGATGGCATGGCGTTTTGCCATGCGGTTGACCCCGATCGCCAGCGTAATCGTCACGACAGCGGGCAATCCTTCGGGAATAGCACTGACCGCCAATGCCACTGCTGCCTCAAACATATAAATCCAGGACTCTCCCTGCCCCAGCCCGACCACAAAGGTGAAGCTTGCCAGGGTCAAGATGGCATAGAGCAAGGTGTGGCTGAATTTCTCAAACTTACGGGTCAGGGGTGTACTCAAACTGACTCGATTTTCCATCGACTGGGAAATCTGTCCCACTTCAGTGGCACCGGCGGTCGCCACCACGATGCCCTGTCCCTGCCCGAAGGTGACAAAACTACCGGCATAAGCCATATTGTGGCGTTCGGCGAGGGGTGTATCAGGGGGGAGAACTTGGATTGATTTCTCCACCGGAACAGATTCCCCTGTCAGGGCGGATTCATCCACCTGTAGGTTGCGTACTCGGAGCAACCGCAAATCTGCTGGCACTTTGTCCCCGGATGTCAGCAAAACGAGATCCCCTGGCACTAGATCACGCGAGGGAATCCGCAGGGGTTGCCCCCCTCGCAAGACGGTGGTTTCGGTGGTGACGGCTTTGGCCAGGGAGGCGATCGCCCCTTCTGCCTTAGCTTCTTGCACATAGCCAATAATTGCGTTGATCAGCGTGACTCCCCAGATTACGGCAGCATTCGTCCAGGAGCCTAAAAACGCCTTTACCGTTCCAGCCAGAAGCAAAATATAGAGGAGGGGCTGGTGAAATTGCAGTAAGAACCTTAGCCAGGCTGGTTTTCCTGGCTTAAATTGCAATTCATTCCAGCCATACTGCTCATAGCGACGAGCTACCTCCTCAGGGGGCAAACCCGTTTCTATGCTAGTGCCAAACCTCTCTAGGATTTCAGGGTTAGAAAGTGAATGGTAAGCGAGTAGAGGGGCTTGAGCTGGCATCATAGTTTCTACCAGTTAGACATACCTTTCCCTGATAACGCATTACTCCTAGGATTAACAACTCATATAGCGATTCGATCAGGATGGCAAAAGGTTGCCACAGACAATCCTTTTCGCCAAGGCCTTTCACCATTCAGGATTTCACCAATCATTGAGGATTGCTGGAAGAATTGATCGCTTTTCGGTGCTAGTGCAGCGTCAACTCTAGAAATTAGGGTTTGTAGTCAGCGCTTCAGCGCTAAAGCGCCGACTACGAGCCAATGGGTTCACCTTAAAATTAGGGTTTGACAGAACACTAGCTAAAGAATCAAGTTGGGAGCCAGTGTGTCGCTAGTACAAAGAGGTATACCCATTCCAGAATGGTTAACGGAACGCATAGTGCCTTGGCTGAGGA
>CAZBTL010000340.1:0-3871 GCA_964494755.1 uncultured bacterium
CTATCCCTACACCGCCAGCTAAACAAGGCCCTCAACGAAGCAGGGCGCTAGCATTAGCTAGGGTAGATTCAGAACACCCTCTCCTCCCAACACTGGGTCTTTATAGTATCTGAATCATCCTAAGGACAGCTTTACGTGGATTTTGTATCAAGAATTACAAATCTGGGTTCTGCGACCTTGCTCTTAAACTTAGATTAAGATTGGGCGCTGACTGTGAAGAAACTTCATCGTTTCGCTTTATCCTCGTTTTGGGATGGATAAGGTAGGTTGAGTTTGCCAGCAATGCAGCCAGTTCTAAGGTGATGCATCATGGTAGACTGACTTACATTCCAGATGTTTAAATTGTGGTCTCTGTCAGGATCGCCGCCGCTGGTGGTGAGGTTGTCAGAGGTGAAATGGGTGTTTGACCGACGCGATCGCGCTTGCGCGGATCGAGCAATTGGTTGGCCTGAACTCTAAGACTGACGCTGTTAGTCGGCTCTGTCTGCAGGGAAAATCAATTGGTTGGGTCAGCCTTAATCATAGTGAAATTTCATTTATGAGGACCATTGGGAGAAGTGACTCATGCGGGATGCAGTGACCAGCCTGATTAGAAACTACGACGTCACGGGTCGATACTTTGATCGGAATGCCTACGACAGCCTGAAGTCTTACTTTGACTCTGGCCTGACTCGCGTGCAAGCAGCGGCGGTAATCACCTCCAATGCAGCAGAAATCGTCAAGCAAGCGGGCTTACAATTATTTGACGAACTTCCTGAGTTGATTCGTCCCAGTGGATACGCCTACACGACTCGGCGTTATGCAGCTTGCCTGCGCGATATGGACTACTATTTGCGCTATGCCAGCTACGCGCTGGTTGCTGGCGATACCGATGTGCTGGACGAGCGGGTTCTAGAAGGGTTGCGTGAAACCTACAACTCTCTAGGTGTTCCGGTTGGTCCAACCGTTCGGGGCATTCAAATCATGAAAGATCTGGTCAAGGAGAAGGTTGCTGCTGCGGGCATTGACGCCTCTTCCTTGGTTGATCAGCCCTTCGACTACATGTCACGGGAACTCAGCGAAAAGAATGTGTAATCCCTGGGGTTCTGTCGGTTAACTGAATCGATAGATACTTTTTTGGCCTTACCACGACAATGCGGGGCAAGGAAGAAGGCAAATTCTTTGTGTATGTCTTTATTATCTTCCCCGCTGTCATTTTACCGGTCGCCAATCTTCTATTACTTTACTGAAGCTGTCAGAGGCTAGCGGCTGTTTGCTGCTAGCTTTTTATCTGTGATTCCGTATGGCTCATCCCTGCCACATCATTGTTGAAAACAATCCTGCCATTGTTTATGCCAGTCGGAATGGAACGCCTGACAAAGTAATGCCAGTGCTGGAAAAATTCCTGGAAAAATTCTGGCAGGAGCGAGACATGTCCGGGGAATATAGCGACACACCGGAATGCCTGCTAGCCCAAATTGTGGTTCGGTTTGGCTTTGAGATTTGCGAAGATGATTTTTCCAACTTAAAAGTTGGTGTTCGCTACGACCCGGCTGTAGAGTTTCTCTACTTCATTGCAGCAGATCGAACAGTCAGTATTTGGGTGGCGGAGGAGGCCTATCACCAAAACCCAACATTAGGGCTGAAGGGGTGTCGCCCCTGGGTTGGGCCAACAGCTTCACCAGAGACAAAGGGAAAGGAATGACTTCCCTGACCTGACGAACTGAATACTGAGCAGACCTGATCTATTGGCTCAGACTGCCTCGGCCATCCAATGGTCATGCTGCCAGACCCTAAAACCCTAGATCGGTTTTCCCAGCCCAGCGATCGCTGGCTCGATCAGGTGTCACAGCGGTGGTGATCCAGGCAGCGCTTGCAACCGTAAGGGACGATAGGAGCCAACAGCAAGGTTTCGGCTCTAGTGCAGCGTCAACTCTAGAAATTAGGGTTTGTAGTCAGCGCTTCAGCGCTAAAGCGCCGACTACGAGCCAATGGGTTCACCTTAAAATTAGGGTTTGACAGAACACTAGTTTGCTTGCATCCAGCGGCGAGTGCCAAAGGATTGACAGGAAAGGGCTGCAACCTGGGCTGCCTGGGTCAGGGCTGCCAGAAAGTTGGTTTGTAAGATAGAACTGCAAAAGGCTCCATGAAAGATATCGCCAGCGCCCAGGGTATCCACCACTGGCACGCTGGGGACTTCCAGCCAGCCTTCCTGACCGTGCGTCTGATAATGAATCGGCTGTTCACCGTGGGTGATGACCAGATGGGGAATGCCCAAGCTGGCCAGGTAGGCCATGACCTCTGTGTCGGTCTGGCACTTGGGGGGATGAAAATTGGCTGAACAAATGGCGTAGTCTGCCAATGACAGAACTGTCTCAAAGCCTGGTTTCCAACTACCACCATCGACGACGACTGGAATTTGGTGGTGTCTGGCTTGCTGGGCGATCGCCCAGCCGATCTGCATCTGGTGGCCATCCAACAGCACAATATCAATGCCAGATAGAATGGCATCGGGAATTTGTTCGGTGGTCGCCTGAGCGTTGATGGCATTGATGGAAATAACGGCTCGCTCTCCGGTTGTTTCCGTAACCAGAATGGAAGAAACCGGCGGTGGTTCGGTGCGGCCGGGGGCCAGGTCGGCGATCGCCACGCCACAGGTTTCCAGATCCGTGCGAATCAGATGGGTCAGCGGGTGGCTGCCCAATACGCCCAGAACAGAGGCGCGATGGCCCAAGTGACAGAAGGTGACGGCCGCATTAGTGGCTGGGCCACCAGCCGCAACGGTGTAGTCTGACGCAACTCGCTTTTCATTGGCAGACGGTAACCGTTCTGTCTGGTAAACCAGATCTAGCGTCATTAGTCCGACGAATAAACCTTGAAACGAGCGATCCACAGGTGTCACCCTAAAGCGGCACAATCTAACTATGAACCACCAGGGTACCCAATCAACCTCATCGCGGTTGCGCCTTTTGGAGTGACGCTGACTGTTTTAATTGCCCTGATTGTTTATCTGAGTTATCTGGCTGCTCCCTGGCTGGCTAAACGGCTGGGTCGCACTGGCATGCATATTGCTTACCGGATCAGCGTACTGATTCTGGCCTCATTGGGGGTGCAATTTATTGTGCTGGGAGTTGCGGAGTTACTCCAGCCTTTATTGAAATAGGCTGCCAGCCCAGAATTTGGGAGATTTGGTAAGGGAGAATAGCTGGATCGAAGGGTTTGGCGATCGCCCCATCCACGCCCATGCTTTGGAGCTGATCCGGCGATAACCAGGCCGCTTCATCGGTTAGTAAGAGAACTGGAATCGATTGAGTCAGGGGATGGGCTTTAAACTGTTGAAGTAACCGTTTCTGAATCAGCCCCACGCCATGAAATGCTGGCATCAACGAGTCAACCAAAATGGCATCCGGTTTGCCATCTGATAAGCAATTTAAGCCATCCTGGAGAGAATTGATGACAACCACCTTCCAGCCAGCCAGATGTCTCAGACAAACCTGCACAACTTCCCGTATCCCATCATCGTGATCAATCAGGAAAATTAACTTGCCAGACATCAGGATTTATCTCCACTGTTTGAAGGTCGTTAGAAAGGACGACAGGTGAACTAGCGGGTTTTTCTTCAAGGGGTCTTATAACGCGGGTAATATAGCCATCCTGAATGATTTATGAACGACTGTATAGTGAAAGAGCTTTGTGAGAAGGATTTCCTGCGGAAACCTTTCACAATCCTGATCGAATCGCTATATAACCACTCAAGACGCATTGCAGGAAGGCTAAACCCTGAAACATTTAGGCTATGGTTTTGCCTCAGTCATCCAACAACACTTTCTAGCAAAGGCTGATTTTTCTTTAGTTAACTCAAAATCTGATTATCCTAGAAGCTGTCTGATGC
>CAZBTL010000341.1:0-3842 GCA_964494755.1 uncultured bacterium
CGCTGAAGCGCTGACTACAAACCCTAATTTCTAGAGTTGACGCTGCACTAGTCAAAACAACTATGCCATCAGGCATTTACAGGAGGATTATACAGATTACTGAAAGATTCCTGTAGGTTCTGAAATATCTAAATGGAAACAGATGAAAATAGCTACGTCAACAGAAAAACATTACCAAGTGTGCGTTAACAGCAGGGTGGCATTAGGCTAAGAAGAGATTAAGGGTAGATAATGAATTACGCCTCATCGTATTTGTAGATTAATGGTTGGCCCGTCTTCTACAATAAGCCTCATCTTTAAGCATTTTGGTCAACTTCCAGGAGCGCAGCATGTTATCGAGGGAACCGGATTCCCAGCATCCTGAACTCACCGACTTCCTGGTCTGTGGCTTGGGTAGTCTGGGCCAGTACTGTGTGTCGATTTTGAAAGAATTTGGGGTGCGGGTGCATGGTGTTGATACTCACCGACCTGAACACTGGGAAATGCCGGAGCTGCCAAATCTACTGGATACTTTAATCATTGGTGATTGTTGCCTGCCAGAGATTCTGGAACAGGCTCATATTCGAGAATGCCGAGCGATTTTGCTGATTACCAGGCAGGAGCGGGTAAACTTGGAGGCGGCCTTTACCGCCCGATCGCTCAATCCTCAGATTCGGTTAGTGGTGCGTTCTGCTCAAGATCGACTCAACCAACTGTTAACAGAGCAATTGAAAAACTTTGTGGCCTTTGAAGCGGCCGAACTGCCAGCGCCAGCCTTTGCCCTGGCCGCAATGGGTGGAAGCACCTGCGGCATTTTTACATTAGAAGATCAAATGTTTCGGGTGATGCAAATTCAGGTCGATCGCTCCCATCGCTGGTGCGATCGCCGCCTGTTGTATGAATTGAATACGGCCAATCGTCGGGTCTTGAGTCACGAATCGGCAAGTGGGGATTCTCCGACTGGCCTGTATCAGTGGGACCCCACTACCCGTCTGCAAGCCGGCGATCGTCTCACCTATATTGAGGTCGGCAGTGACGATCAGTCCCTCAGGATGATCATGGCCGGTCGTCCGGTTCATCGGTTGAGGCAAAGATTGTACCAAACCGTTGCCTGGACAAATATCCAGCGGTGGCTAACCGAGGTTCAATCGACATTGCAACACAATCGCCCTTTGCAACTGGCGGCACTCTGTGCGCTGGTGATTCTGCTGCTGTTATTACTGGCGACCCTATCCTATAAAGCGACTTATCCAGACATGAACTGGCAGGAAGCCTTAAACGCAGCACTGATTTTAGCGTTGGGTGGATATGGCGATGTCTTTGGCGGCCTCAAGCTAGAGGTTCCCCTACCCTGGTGGCTGCAACTTTTCAGTCTGGGCCTGACGATTACTGGCACCATCTTTGTTGGTATCCTGTACGCCATGCTGACTGAGCGCGTGCTGGCTTCCCGGTTTCAATTTCTCAGCCGCCGTCCCCCCATCCCCCGTCAAAACCATACGATTCTGGTTGGGATGGGGCAGTTGGGCCAGCAGGTCGCCGCGTTATTGAAACAGTTGAAACAGCCCATTGTGGGAATTAGCAACCAGAATCTAGATGCTGATATTTTGCCGGAAATGCCTCTGGTGGTGGGGGATGCCACCATTGCCTCTGCTGCGCTGGCCAAAGTGAACCTGCCCACAGCCAAAAGTCTGGTGGTGCTGACCGATGATGAAGTCACCAATCTGGAGATTGGCTTGTTAGCCCGTACCGTCAATCCTGACATTCAACTGGTGCTACGCACCCAGAATCCTCGCTTTAATCAGAGCCTGGGGCGTCTGCTATCCTATGCCAAAGTCCTGGAAGCAAACGCTCTGGCGGCCGAAGCATTTGTCGCCGCCGCCTTTGGCGAAAATGTGCTGAATCTGTTTCGGCTGAACAACCAGACGACTCTGGTAACCGAATATTGTGTGGAAGAGAACGATACGCTGACCAATTGTTTGTTAGCTGAAGTAGCCTATGGCTATGGTGTGGTGCCGATCTTGCATCAACGAGTTGGACGGGAGGCGGTGCTTCTGCCAGTCGATGATGTGCGGTTGCAGGTGGGCGATCGCCTGGTGGTTCTGGCCACTATCACTGGGCTGCGGCGGATTGAACACGGTTCTCTGTTGCCCCGAGAGTGGCAAGTGCGACTTGAATCGGTGCGATCACCTGATAGTCAGTTCGAAGGCGGCTCGGCGATCGCTCGCATTACTGGCTGTGAACTGGGATTGGCTCGTAGCATTATGACCCAATTGCCTGCCACACTGGAAGTGCCGCTTTATTACCATCAGGCGCTCCGGTTGGTGCGAGCCTTGGGTAAAGTCCAGGTACGGGCTTCACTAGCCCCAGTTGATCAAGTGGTGGCAAAGGGATCGGGGCAATAACTGCAGGCTTTATCCACAGGCAATCTAGCATTTATGGCTAACCGCAGATTTGCTTGGGCCGCAACTGCTAAATCGATTGCAGAACATCGGACTGTCCTGCTTGGTTATCGCTTGGCGGATCGATTGAAACAGGGGTTTCAGGTTCTTCCATCACTCCAAACAATGGATCGATTTCTACAACTTCCTGGCATAAAGTTGGACTACTTTCCTCAACCGGTGCCGGTTCTGGGTTAATGGATTCAGTGCCGGACGGCTCCCAGTCACTAGCTGTAGACTCCATAACTGGTTCCGGTTGCTCCCATTCCATTTCTACCACTTCTCTATCTGCCAAATCAGTCAGATTACGATCACCAATTACCACTTCAGATGGGGTAACCGCTTCTACCGGTTGCAAATCGATCGGATGTATGTCCCTGGCTGCCACCTCAGATGGAGCAATTTCTTCCATAACACCTCCTTGGGTCAGATCAGTCGGGGCAATATCCCTTGCGACCACCTCAAATGGAGTCTCTGCTTCGGTCGTTTCGCTCTCAGTCGGAGCAACCAGATCAACATTAACCTCTCTGGATTCTTCCTCAAAATGAACAAATTCTTCTACGGTCTCTCTGTTGGTTAAGTCGGTTAACTCAACCTGCCTGGCTGCCACTTCAGACGGGGTAATCGCTTCTACCGCTTCTCGCTCAGTCAGGTCAAGCTCTCTGGCTATCCCATCAGATAACGCAATTTCTTGCACTCCTGCTTCTTGGTCGGTCAGGGTGATGATTTCCACTTCCCTAACTTCAGTATCAGAAGGAGCGGTTTCATTGCCTAACTCAATCATCGATGGCATCATCTTTTGTCGCACCAGATAGCGAATCGTTCCTCCATCCAGGCGTTGTTGGTTCCGCTTGCGAGCCAGATCAACAATTGTATGAGCCAGGGTTTCGCCGAACAACTGAACCGCATCAAGGGTGGGGAATGATTGGTGGGAAAGGTGTTTGATCAGATAATTAAGTTCTTTATTGCCACTGAGAGTCGGCGGGCCCATGCCATTGTCGGCCATCACCCTTTTGATCACTTTCTTCAGGGCTTTCTCAATCTCTTTACTAGTCGGTCGAACAGGGGAATGAGTCATGGCATACTGTTCCCTTCTTCTGCTAGTGATCTGAGCGGATGCAAGTCAGACAGCTAAGCTGCTGACATTGAAGCCTGCTTCACACTCAACCTACAGCACCCTATGAACTTTAGCTTGCCATCCTCGACACATTAGTTGAAAGAGGATGTTTGCAGAGCCACTGCTACCAACAGGGGCAATCTGTCATGACAATTGCAGTCGCTGCAAGCAAGCCTTGATGACTATATTTCTTTACATAAATAAATAAATAAATAAATAAATAAGATTAGTTCTTAATGGAGCGAGGATTTGATACCTTCATGGATACAGTCGTGGAGCAGATAAAACCTGATATGTCTGTCAATCTT
>CAZBTL010000342.1:0-3827 GCA_964494755.1 uncultured bacterium
CTAGCCTTGACGAGTACAGAATCGCCCTCAAGCTTGACGACGTATGTGGGCAAAGGTTTGGTAGCCGGACCTTGCAGCACTTTGCCATCTGGGGCAAATTCAGAGCGATGGCAAGGGCAGACAAAGGCGCTTCGGTCTTTCTGCCAGGCCACCACACAGCCCTCATGGGTACAAGTAGGATTAACCGCCAGTACCTGTTGTGGATTGGCTGGATTGACAATCACCAGCACTTTCCCCACAGCCGTGCTTTCCGACAAAAGTTGCCCCTTTGTTTTCAGGTCGGGGACCGTTCCAACAACCTGAAAACCATCACTGCTGGGGGAACTGAGGGTGGAAGTTTCCTGCTTCTGGGAGGTACAGGCCGCGATCGCCAACGGCATAACCCCGCCAACTCCCACCCAACTGACAAACTGACGACGCTTCATCAACCACTCCTGAATCAGTTCACTGTTTCATCTACTTATAGCGATCCGATCAGGATTGTGAAAGGTTTCCGCAGGAAATCCTTCTCACAAAGCCCTCTCACCCTTCAGTCGTTCACAAGTCATTTAGGATTGCTATAACACCAACGGTCAGGGGTCGAGTGCCAGGTGCTAGGTGCGTGGTGGGGAAGATGGGGAGGGTGGGAAAGATGGGGAAGATGGGGAAGATGGGTGCAGGATGCCAAGTGCGGGGCAGGACTAACAACCCCAAATCCCAAATCCCAAACCCAAATCCCAAAATCCAGCACCTACCATCTTCCCTCGCCTACTTACCTACCCATTCGCTACTCCGAGGGGGCGAGAAACAGATGAATCGAGTTGTCCTTACTGCCAACTGCGAAGGCTTGGCCATTGGGCTGAAAGACGACAGAGGTAACTTCATCCTGGAACAGCGGTTGGCCTTGGGCGTCTTTGTTCAAGGTCTGTAGTAGTTGGCCGGTTTTTGTCTGCCAGATCTTCACTGATCGGTCCTTGCTGCCGCTGAGGAGGATTTCTCCGCTGGGACTAAAGGCCAGGGAATTAACCCGAATCGTATGGCTGTCAAGAGTTCGCAGCAGTTGACCATTGGTCAGCGACCAGAGTTGGATTTTGCCATTGGTGCCGCCGCTGGCCAGTAGGCTGCCATCTGGGCTGAAAGCAACGGCGGAGACGGGTGAAGCATCAGCTTCTCCCATGGAGCAGAGGTACTTGCCGGTGGCTGGATCCCACAGATGCAGGAAGGAAATGGAGCGCAAGGGCTTGACGACTGTTCCCTGGCGTTCAAACAGGGACGACATGCCACCCCCGGCCAGCAACTTACTGTTGGGGCTGAAGGCAATACTGTAGACTTCCTGGTCTTCCAGCAAATTGCTGCGCTGGAAGGCGGCCACATTTTGCGTGGCAGCGCTCAGGGGACGTAGGCTGCCGCCCCGCACATCCCAGCGTTGAATTGCATGGCCCTGGCCACTGCGACCGCGGATGCCAGCGCTGGCCAGCATTTGACTGTTGGGACTAAAGGCGATCGCATTTACCGCGAACTGGCTATTGGACTGGGCTTTGGGTGCGACCGTTTTTCCTCCTAACTGCGATCGGGTCCACAGTCCGACAAATCCTTTGTCATTGCCAGCCGCAGCCAGAAATTCCCCATTGGGGCTGAAGACCACCGAGTTGATTTCCCGCGGGCTATTGTAGAGCACGCTGCCACGCCACGGGGATGTTTTCAAGCCACTCCAGAGATCAACCCCGCCAAAAACGTTGCGGGCTCCACTGGGAACGCCAATACCCAGGATATCGATCGGTTTGCCGCCAACAACCAGATAGCGGCTACCGCTGACCAGGGTTTGACCATCGGGACTGAAGGACAGGGAGGTGACCCACTGGCCGGAGATCCCCTTTCTGAGGGGATCCAGGTTTTGGTTCGTCTGAATCAGCAATTTCCCCTGACTGGCCAGGGTGGCCCAGTTCGGATCGGCTGGCAGTTGCCGGAGGGGAACTGCGATGGGCGGCAAACTACAGGTGCGGGGTTGGACTACCTGAGTTCCCTGTGCCAGTGCTGGGGGCATCAAACCTGCGATCGCAGCGGTCAGGGAAAGGGAAAGCGCCACCCAGCCAGTGGCAGAAGGAGACCGAAAACCATTCAACCGTTGCATAGATATCATGAAACGCATTATTAAAGGTCTTTGCAGCAGAAAAAAATGCTGTGTTGGAACGATTCTATTGACCATTGTCTGAAACTGGCATCTGTCAGCCACTAACCTTAATATCAACCAGGCTGAGGAAAATAAAGCCACTTTTACCAAAATTTGCGCTGGTTTCCGAGTCCTGACGGCTGTTTTCTGACTCCTGCCCCAATCCAGAAGGGCCTGGAAAAATGGACGCAAGACCGTAATTATGAACACAATCCCCGTCAGGGGTAGTATTACCAGACACGGTGGGGGGAGGTCCTCCAGGTTGATCAACGCAGCCAAAGATGGGTATAAACAGCAGTCTTGGCAAGGAGGGAATGGCTAGAGGCCCTGTGTCGCTTGACCTGAAAATTCGGTATTAGTCCATGCGCAGAACCGAGACCGTTTCCCCCATATCCAGGTGCGTCTGTCCCACCGGTAAGATGGCCAGGCCATTGGTGCCGGCCAGATTAATCAGATTGCCGGAACTGTGATTGCCCCCAGCTAACTCAAACTCATAGCTACCGTCGATCAGCTGCAACCGGCCCCAGAAATAAGCCTCTCGCTTGCCATCCGATCGCACCGCTTGACGGGTACGGGCCCGGACGAGGATGGGCCCCCAGTCCTGTGGTAAGCCAGATAATTTGCCCAGCGCCGGATGGACAAAGCGCCAGAAGGTGACCAAAGCCGAGACCGGATTGCCAGGCAGACCAAAATATAGGGTGGGTCGGTGGGCCGTAGCAGATGGTGGAAAGGTGGCGAAGGTCAGGGGCTTGCCGGGTTTGATGGCAACCGAGCGGCAGTGGATCTGGGCTCCCAGTTCGGCCAGTATGGCATCGACGTAGTCATAGTCGCCGACGGAAACGCCGCCAGAGGACAGCACCACATCCGCAGTGGCAATGGCCTGGGCGATCGCCGTCTTGAGGGCTGCCGGTTGGTCTGGCACAATGCCCAGGCGGATGGGTTCAGCGCCGCACTGCGCCACCAGAGCGGCCAGAGCATACTGGTTGGAGTCTACAATTTGCCCTGGTTGGAGCGGCTGATCCACTGACACCAGTTCACTGCCGGTAGACAGGATGGCGACTCGGGGACGGCGGTAGACCGCCACCCGGGTACACTGAGCTGCCGCCAGAATGGCGATCTCGGCTGCATGCAGAACTGTCCCGGTGGTCAGCAAGGGGTTTCCCGCCCGATAGTAGGCGGCTCGCTGGCGGACAAAGGCGTGCGGTTTGGGCGCCGCCAGGATGGTGACCCGATCGCCCTGTCGTTGGGTGTCTTCCTGCATGACAACGGTGTCGGCTCCGGCTGGCATCACTGAGCCGGTCAAAATCCGGGCTGCCTGTCCGGCCTGAACTGTCTGTCGGGGCTGGTAACCGGCTGGGATCTCTTCCACAATCTTTAGGGTTATCGGCTGGTCCGCCGAACACGTCTGCACATCGGCATAGCGCACGGCATAGCCATCCATGGCGGAATTATCCCAGTGGGGAAAGTCCAACGGACTGGTTACGACATCGGCCAGGATGCGATCGCGGGCATCAGCCAGAACCAATGCTTCACTGTCCTGGACTGCCGTAAAGGGCTGAACCGCATTCAAGATCAGAGTTTCCGTCTGTTGGACTGACAGCATGTTCATAGGAGCAAACTACTCGTGTTCTGTCAAACCCTAATTTTAAGGTGAACCCATTGGCTCGTAGTCGGCGCT
>CAZBTL010000343.1:0-3814 GCA_964494755.1 uncultured bacterium
AATAGACTTGTTGGGTAATAAGGGATAATAGCAGGCAGTCGGGTCTGGCACTGCCAATGTTGAACTTAGATCGTATCCTCAATCAAGATCGACTGCTACGAGCAATGACAGGACTCAACCGGCAAGCATTCGAGGCGCTATTACCGAAGTTTGCCCAAGTCTATGAACGCAGTCTGTTGACCCCCTTGGCAAGCCGCCAACGTGCTCCTGGTGGGGGGCGCAAGGCGACCTTGAGGACTATAGACGAGAAGCTGTTTTATGTCTTGCTGTACTGCAAATGCTACCCGACGTTTGATTTGCTGAGTGTGTTGTTCAACTTTGACCGTTCCTGTGCCCCTGTCGCCCCTGCTCCCACCGCCACGCCCAGCACCACGGCCTCTGCTCCCGCAACAACCCATGCCAGTCCAACTACACCTGGGACTCACGGCGGCCAGGGTGGCCAGGTCATTGAAACGAGCGTGTATCACCTGGAACTACTGACGGCTAAAGAACCAGCAGGACTGCACCTGGATTTCTATCTGCAAAAGGGCGAGAATCATGATCCAGTGCCCAATGCCGCCATAACCGGACAGGTTCAGTTCCCGGATGGCACCCAGAAAACCCTCAATTTTCATTACAGTGCGGCTGACCAGCATTACACGGCCATTCTGCCCAGCCCTACCCCAGGGGAATATCAACTAGTCATCCTCACAGACATCCAGGGCGAAAAGGTGAATGGCCGATTCAGGGTTAAGATTTAGGCCACTGGGGCACGAGACTCAACCACAGCTTAATGAGCCTTTACCAACAGTCTCTTACGGTGAACTGGCAGGAGCGATCATCTTTTTCTCAAAGGACTGCAACTTCTCACTGGTCCCCACTGCTAATAGATGATCACCGGCGGCTAGGACCACCTCCCCTGTGGGATAGCGGACAATCTGGTGGTCGCGTTTAATTGCCATAATGGTGACCCCTGTTGTACGGCGAATATTACTCTGTGCGAGTGTTTGACCCACGATCGGCAGATCTGCAGTGAGGGTATACCACTGGTGTTCCAGACCAGAAATTTCCGTCTCTAAATCGGTCCATCCCCAATAATTCGCTCGGGCGGGCAAAATATCCCGATAACGCCCACTGCGGTAGCGATTGACGGTTTGATGAACAGCTTGAGGGGAATCCCCCAGCTTTAACAGCATATGCGCTCCCATTTCTAAAGCTGCCTCAAATTCTGGCTGCACCACTTCATTGGCTCCCAGTTGATAGAGCGACTCGATCTCCTGGTTGACATGGGCCCGCACAGTAATATCCAGGTCCGGTGCTAAACTTAATGCCCGGTTAACTGTGAGCCTTGTCGCCATTGGGTCAGGGAGTGCGATCGCCATGGATTTCGCTTGCTTTAGGTTCGCTTTTTCCAGCACGATCTGACTGGATGCATCCCCAAATAAATAGGGAATCCCCAACCGTCGGAGGGTGCTAAACGAGGCTTCGTTATTGTCGATTACCAAAATTGAATGCCCCTGAAAATACAACAGCCGCACAAGGGTCTGGCCTACGCGGCCACAACCTGCAACGACAACATGATTACGGAGTTCATTTTCTGCGCCAACCAGCAGCGGTGCTGGATTCAATGGCAGCAGGGCATTGAGCCAGGAGAGGTGATCTAGCTGCTGGCATAAAAAAGGGGTAATTTTGAGCATAAACGGCGCCAGTAGCAGAGTAACAGCAGCCGTCCCCACTGTTAAGCCGTAGAGTCGGTCTGGAAAGATGCCCTGAGTTTTAGCAACGCCTGCGAGTACAAAGGAGAACTCCCCAATTTGGTTAAGGCCCAGGCCCGCTGTGAGCGCAATTTGCAGCGGGTAGCGAAACAGGAGCACAATGGCCGTGACAATGGCGGCCTTGCCCAGCATGGTTACGGCAACCAGGCCCAATAAGGTCCCTGCATTGGCGGCGAGAAACTTGGGGTCAATTAGCAAGCCAATGGATGCAAAGAAGAGAGTGGCAAAGACATCTCTCATCGGCACAACCCGATCGAGGGCATAGTCGGCATACTCCACGCTGGAAATCATCAGACCTGCGACGAAAGCCCCCATGGAGATACCCAGACCCATCGCCTGGGTCAAAATGGCAATACCCAGACCAAGTACCAGGATCCCCAGTAGAAAAAGTTCTGAAGATCGGGTTCGGACAAGCAGGTGGATGATTTGGGGAATCAACCACTTGCCTACAGCAATGGATACCCCGATAAACAGAAGTGCTTTGCAGATAGCGGCTAACACCGCCAGACCGATCTCCTCTGCCGGTCTGCTCAATGCGGGCAAAATTGCCAGCATTCCTCCTAAACTGAGATCCTGCACAATTAAAATTGCCAGCATGACCTGACCAAAGACTGTCTGAACCTCATTACGGTCAATCAGGCTTTTGAGCACAACCGCTGTCGAGGAGAGCGCCAGTACAGCGCCCAGAAAGATTGCCTTTGGCACAGTGGCTACCCAACCCGTGGCATAGGCTAGACCGGCTCCCAGCAGAATCGTACTGAGAATTTGTAAGCTGCCACCGCCGATGGCGATTTTCTTCATCCGCAGCAGATCCTGTAGGGAAAACTCAACTCCCAAGGCAAAGAGGAGTAAGGCCACCCCTATCTCTGCCAGCACCTGAATATCGCCTTCCTGACCCACCCAACCTAGCCCTGCGGGCCCCACCACCATGCCGCTGATCAGATAGCCCAGTAACATAGGTTGGCGTAAACGGTTGGCAACGAAGCCGCCGATCGTTGCTGCACCCAAAACGGTCACCATTTCGCTGATTAGCTTCAGTTCGTTCGCCATAAGCCAGTTGAGTCAGGAGGATTACGGCTACATGCGAGCCAGTATTTCAATCATCCACGAAATATCGACCCGGCAATTAGAAGTTTGAGGCGTCAATCGTGTGTAGTGCTCGATTCCAGGACCTTGGGGTAAAGCAGCCTAAAAGTTTCGCCTGACCCACTCCGTCCGTAGCCTGGTTGGGGATCCACATTGAAATCAGATACCGGCTAAAGTCACCAGTCAGCGATGGATTCCCGTCTACGCAGGAATGACAATGAGACTTGATTTGTTGGCAAGTCCCTTGGGGACTTCTGATGACAAGATTTCATCCTGATTTCATTTTGGTTTGCCAGACTGGAAGTAGGCAAGAGGAAGATAGGTCACTCCTCTGCGACTGGCGAAGTCGGAGGTTGATATGGATCACAAGGTCTTTGCTTATCTGTTGACTGGTCTGTTGAGCAGCGGGGTGGTTGTGGGTGGAGCGATCGCCAACCCGGCCCCAACCCTATCTTCGCTCCTGGCCCAGCAGCCGATGCGGATGGGTCGGATCGATCAACATTTCATTGAAATGATGATTCCCCATCATCAGGATGCGGTAAAAATGGCGGAGTTGGCGCTGGTTCGAGCCAGCCATCCGGAACTGAAGCAGCTAGCAGCCGCGATCAAAAGAGACCAGACTCGTGAGATTCAACAAATGCGGACCTGGTATCAGCAATGGTATGGCAGACCCGTTCCGACGACTCCCACGATGGGCGGTGGTAGAATGGGTGGCGGCAGGATGGGTGGTCCGGGCCGAGGGGCATGCTGTGGAGCGTATGGTCGAAGGGGCATGATGGAGATCGACCTGGAAGCGTTAAAGACAGTTCCTGATTTTGATCGGGAATTTATTCTGCAGATGATTCCCCACCACCAGATGGCGGTCATGATGGCCCAGATGTTGCAAAGTGGGACCAGCCGACCCGAGATGGAAAAACTAGCGTCGGATATCATCCGCACCCAAACGGCTGAAATTAACCAGATGGAACAGTGGT
>CAZBTL010000344.1:0-3807 GCA_964494755.1 uncultured bacterium
CTTCGCTTCTGCCTCGAACCAGGCGATGACCTGGGCAACGCTCAACTCCGCGATCGCCACGCCGTTTGCCGCGGCAGTCTGACACAACGGTTTCAGGGAAGCCACCACCAGATTCGTAAAAAACGGCTTGAAAGACTGATCCATGCCCGCCTGCAAGCTCTCATCTTGATAGACCCAATCCTCAATTTGCGCCGGGGTCAGAGCCTCAATCGAGACTCCCTGCTGGTTTGCGACCTGTTTCAGCGATCGCAAGGCATAGATAGTGACTCGCGTCGTGAACTTATCAAACGACGTCAACAGTGCCTGATCCACTTCGGCACATTCTTCTGGAGTTAAAAACTCAGTTGCCGGTTGCATAGGTATGCCCTCTCTCCACTGCCGCTTTCAGCTTATCGTACTGGCCATCAGCTATCAGCGGTCAGCGATTGGGGGTTGGATGTTGGATGTTGGATGCTGGATGTTGGGTTGCTGGCGCTCAACACCTGGCACCCGGCACCTCCTTAAAACCGATAATTGCGATCGCGCACCCAGAGACTGACCGGCACCGCATTGCCCCCGCTGTCTACCTTCGTCTCTACCACAAACGACTGTTGCTGGCGTTGTTGTTGAATCTTCTGGATATCGGCATTAATCTGCTGTCGCTGGTCTTCCGGCATGTAGTAGGTTTCCAGACCGTACTGGATTTGCCAACCATTGAACTTTCCCTTCAGAGCAATTTGGTTAGCAGACAGGTCTTGCGGCTGAGTGGGGCTAACTCGCACCGGCTTCCATGCCTGTGGTGGCTTAGTTTGAGCTGTTGTTGGGGCTTCCAGCACCACATAGATCGTGCCCTGCGATCGCTGTTTGAACCACTCCCCACCTGGCAACTGGCGCAGGCGATCCAGACGAGAAATGTCGTAACCGAGGGTTTGGGAATAACCCCGCAGCAATTCGTAGGGGTCCACCGGAGCCGTCTGCAAAACCACCGTTCTCCCCGTCGCATAGGTGTAGGCATCTCTGGCTGGAATGGCCACAATCAGAGCGGTTTGCATCAGCAAGGGCAGCCACAACCGCCAGCCAGGTAGTTGAGCAGGTGCTTCGGGAACCAGTTGGGGTTCGGGGGCTGTCACATCAGACCGATCTAGGGGTAAGGGTGAGGTCATGAAATTTCCTCCGAGGATGAAGGGGGTAAAGATGGCAGAGGACGGGAGCGCAGGCTCCGCTCAAATCTCAGTCCCGCCAGGATGATGCCAATGCCGCACAGGACAAAGACCAGTGCTTTTAACAACAAGCCTGTGTCATATTCCAGCATGCGGCTGATAATACCCAGCACTAACAACACCATGCCGCCCCAGAAGGTGGCCCGGTGACCCAGGGCCAGCCCGTCCCGAATCAATCCCATAGCCAGCAAGAACAGGAGCAGATTGAAGGCCAATACGGCGATCACGCCAGCCTGCTGCCCCAACAGGAAGAATGCGGCTGCCACAATCAGACCGATAGCAATGGAGCCATTGCTAATATGCTGCGCTTGAAACTGTCGCCAGCGAAAGGGATTACCAATTTCCAGCCAGCCCAGAAGGGCGACTCCCCCCAGAATGACGGCATCAATCAGGGGGCTCCAGTCCCATCTGGCTAAGGAAGTGGAGTCCCGGCCGATGCCGGTCCAGAAGCCCCGAAAGGCAAACACGTAAAACAGAATGGCCAGGAACCAGAGGGCAAGGGTTTGCAGGAGGGGTTGGGAGAGAGGAGAGGGGGATTGGGAGGCCGGCACAGTGCTCACTGGTCGGTACTGCCAGAGGTGATCTCGGTAACTCCAGAGCAGGGCTGGCGGCAGCACAAAGGCGATCGCCCCAATCCAGCCAGCGGTCAGGGGCGCCCCATTCCAGATGCTCAAGGGTCTCAAATTAAATACCAGGGAAATGGCCACCGCTGCCGCACTGAGGCCCATAACCACCCGCGATCGGCACCAGTAGGCCAGGGGCACAAACACCAGGCTGAGCAAAAGCGGCAGATGCTGCACCAGTAATCGTGTCCCGGAAAATTCCTGCCAACTGTCTCGATCCCAGCCTATCCAGGCAGTCCAGCCCAGGCAGTAGCCAATGATGACCAGGATCAGAGCCAGTATCCCCAGTGGCACCAATCGCAAACTATAGGCCATCAGTGCGACGCCCAGACCCCAGATCAAAAACAACTCATACCCTTCCCCACTTTGATGGAACAGTTGGGACATCAGGGCCATATTGGCACCTAACAGCAGCGCTCCCAAAAGCAACAAGCCCTGTCCCAGGCGCTGCCACCCCGTCTGCAGCGGCCGCCGCCAGAGGTAAAAACCCACCGCATTGACACCGACAAAACAGGCCAGCAGGATAACCACCTTGGCAGTGCGGGATAACAGTTGCCAATTGGCGGCGACAAAGGTGATGGCTCCCAGGCCCAACAGAATCGCTCCCAAGCCCAAGAGGATGGCAATAAAGCGATTGCTGGCATCCTGCTCCAGGCGACGGAACTGATAGCGGTCTGCTAATCTTTCGTATAGGGCGGCGTCAATCAGCCCCTCTGACCACCAGTCTTCGACTTCCTGGCGTAGTTGACGGCGAAATTTTTCAGAGGCCATAGACCTGTCCCGTTGCAATCAACGATTGGGAATGTCTCATAACATTTATAGCGGTTTTACATTTATAGCGGTTTTCGCTGGTGTGAGGTACATGACGATGCCTGTAACGCTTGTCTAGAAGGATTTCTGATGTACCTTGTCCGATCAGGAACCGCTATATGCTTGTTCCTCTAAACATAGCGATTGGCTAACTGTTTAGCGCTAATTGTGAGACACTCCGTCATCTGGCCGGTTCCTCTGTTTAACCTTCTTTACCCTTCACCTGCTAATCCATGACTTCCCCCCCCATCCAGTGGTATCCCGGCCACATTGCCAAAGCGGAAAGAGCCCTGCAAGAACAATTAAAGAAAGTGGATGTGGTGTTGGAAGTCCGGGATGCCCGCATTCCGCTGGCCACCTGCCATCCCCAGGCGGGTCAGTGGATTGGCAGTAAGGAACGAGTTTTGGTCCTGAATCGGCTGGACATGATTCCCGTTGCGGTGAGACAGCAGTGGACCGATTGGTTTAAGCAGCAAGGAATGGAACCTTACTTCACCGATGCCCAGCATGGCAAGGGAGTTGAGCAGGTTTTGCAAGCGGCTCAGTTGGTGGGCGAAAAGGTGAACCAGCGGCGGCGCGATCGCGGCATGTTGCCCCGTCCAGTTCGGGCCGTCGTGATTGGTTTTCCCAATGTGGGCAAGTCCGCCCTGATTAACCGGCTGTTAAAGCGGCGCGTGGTAGACAGTGCCCGTCGCCCCGGTGTGACACGCCAATTGCGTTGGATTCGGATTTCCGATCAGATCGAACTGCTGGATGCCCCTGGAGTTCTGCCGTCTCGGTTGAATGATCAGGAAGCGGCCCTGAAACTGGCGATCTGTGATGACATTGGGGAAGCGGCCTACGACAATCAGCGGATCGCCGCCGCCCTGATTGAACAGCTCAAACAACTAGGCACCCTTGCTCCTCTACAAACCCGTTACGATCTGGACGCCAACCCACTGACCAGCGAAGATTACCTGCATACCCTGGCAGACCAGCGCTATCAGGGCGATGTCGAACGGGTGGCCCGCCAGCTTTTGAACGATTTTCGCAAAGGTAACCTGGGGGCGATCGCCTTGGAATATCCCCCCAACCCTAGCCACTCTCCGGATGGGTGACGAACACTTCTGTATCAATTCATGGGGTTTACTGGGATCCCCCTTTCAGAACACGGTATAGTCAAGCCGGAGGAGAAT
>CAZBTL010000345.1:0-3790 GCA_964494755.1 uncultured bacterium
CTAGCACTTCTCGGTGACGAAGGATGGAGGGGAGTGGGGAGTAAAGGTAAAGAGGAAGCGTAAAGAGCGAAGCTCTAACTGCTGACTGCTGACCGCTGTTCGCGTAGCGACTCCGCAGGAGTTTAGCTGACCGCTCCATAAGAGCCGTGCTGTAATGGGAGTGGAGCCATTTGACGGTGATTCCCCATGCCTGCTTGTCCCCGTTGCCATCAGCCTGTGGATGCTCAAGCGATCGCCTGCCCCTATTGTCGGGCTTCTTTAAAGGCCTTCGGCCATCCCGGTATTCCCCTGTATCGCGCCAATCAAGGGGAACCGCTCTGCGCCACTTGTGTCTATGACGCAGATGATACCTGTACCTTTCCGAACCGGCCCGATGCTATGGATTGCACCCTGTATCGCGATCGCAATGGGACACGAGCGGTTCCTCCGACCTATTCCACCAAGTTTCAGATCAAAGCCTGGCTTCAGCGCAATCTGGGTGGAGTCTTGCTGGTTGGCCTTCTGTTGTTGAGTCTGTTAATTGTGCTGCTGCGTTAACCGCTTGTTCCGCCAGGGGTTGGTATGCAGACGACTCAAACTCTATGCCACCTAAGTTCTTCTGCCTAGAAGTTAGGCGGGCGCGTTATAATCCAGAAGAAGTTCGCAAAAAATCTTCATGAGTAATCCTTTGGTTCATGCCTTTTTTGTCGGAAGAGCTCTGGCAGAAGCACTGTATGAGCAGGCAGAGCATGTATTAACCGATACTCTGAGTGAGTTGGGTAAATTTGATGCCGAGCAGCGGCAACGCTTGCATCAATTTACTGAACAGGTTTTGGAACAGGCCAGGCAAGCTGAAGCAGCAGCGACCACTACTAGCGGACAGGGTTCAGCCAGTACAGCTAGCTATCAATCTGAAGATTTGCAGGCGATGCTGGACGAATTACGGGCCGAAGTTGCCCAATTGCGGGCCGAGCTAAAGTACCACCGCAATAATTAATGCTTCTTCCTTGCCCCAGGCATGTTTGCATCTTCCCTTGCCGGAAATTTCACTGATTCAGCCTAAACCCAGCCTACAGGAACGCGAGTGTCTGCTTTTCCCTACGACTCCGATACGGTAAATCCATCAATGGAACCTGGTTCCGACGATGATCGGCTACCGGCAAGTTCTATGTCTTCCTTTGTTGCCATCCGGCAGTCCTTACCCGTGGGTGGTGAAGAATCGGACGGAGTCCGTTCAGATCGGCAAGAGGCAATATGGGAGGCTGATGAATCCCTGGAAGAGAGTCAACTGGTTTCCACGGTTTCTTCTGAAGAAGTGGTTGCACAGCATTATCGGGAAACGATTCAGCCATCCGCCAGGGAGTTTGCTCCAGTGGACGAGGGCGATCGCCATCGTTCCAAAAGTGGTTACTACGGTGAAAAAGCCTACCGCTGGAACCGAGAAAACTATTCCAAACTGCGCCGCCGCATCGATATCTGGACCTTTGTGCTGACGCTGCTGTTTCGTCTGTGGCTCTACAACAAGCCCTGGAGCTATATCGGCGGCATGACGGACGACAAGCGACAAACCCGTCGGAAAAAGCAGGCGGTCTGGATTCGAGAAACCCTGCTGGATCTGGGGCCAACGTTTATCAAAGTTGGGCAATTGTTTTCTACCCGGGCTGACCTGTTCCCCACGGAATACGTGGAAGAGTTATCCAAGCTGCAGGACAAAGTGCCAGCCTTTAGCTATGAGCAAACCCGCGCCATCATTGAACAGGATTTAGCTAAGCCGATTCAGGAACTCTATCGGAATTTTGATCCAATCCCCCTTGCTGCTGCCAGTTTGGGCCAGGTCCATCGGGCCCAACTGCACTCGGGTGAAGAGGTTGTGGTCAAGGTCCAACGACCTGGTTTGTTGAAGCTGTTCAAAATTGATCTGGCCATCCTTAAAAGCATTGCTCGTTACTTTCAAAGGCATCCCTATTGGGGTAAAGGTCGTGATTGGCTGGGTATCTATGAAGAGTGCTATCGCATCCTCTATGAGGAGATTGACTACCTCAACGAGGGACGCAACGCCGATACTTTCCGGCGCAACTTCCGGCGAGAGAATTGGGTCCGGGTGCCCCGCGTTTACTGGCGCTATACGTCGCCCCGCGCTTTGACGCTGGAATATTTGCCTGGCATTAAGATTAGCCACTATGAAGCCCTGGAAGCGGCTGGCTTGGATCGTAAAATTCTGGCCCAATTGGGAGCCAGAGCCTATCTTTATCAATTGTTGAATGACGGGTTTTTCCATGCCGATCCCCATCCTGGTAATCTGGCGGTCACGCCGGAAGGACAATTGATTTTTTATGATTTCGGTATGATGGGCCGGGTCAAACCCGTGACCCGAGAAAAGTTGTTAGATACCTTCTTTGGCATCGCTGAGAAAAATGCCGATCGCGTTGTTGCTTCGCTGATTGAGTTAGGGGCTCTGTCTGAAACGGAGGATATGGGGCCGGTGCGGCGGTCCATCCAGTTCATGCTGGATAACTTTATGGACAAGCCGTTTGAGGAGCAATCCGTTGCCGCCATCAGCGATGACCTGTATGAAATTGCTTACGGTCAGCCGTTCCGTTTCCCCGCCACGTTTACCTTTGTGATGCGGGCTTTCTCCACCCTGGAAGGAGTCGGCAAGGGACTGGATCCCGATTTTAGCTTTATGGAAGTTGCCAAACCTTTTGCTTTGCAAATTATGACTAACGGAACCCCCTCTTCTGAAACCAATAGCATTCTGTCCGAGTTGGGCCGTCAGGCTGCCCAGGTTAGTAGTTCGGCGCTGGGATTACCTCGCCGCATTGAAGACACGCTGGACAAGTTGGACCGGGGAGATATCCGCATTCGGGTCCGTTCGATTGAAACAGACCGAGTTCTCCGCCGCTTAAGTGGGGTTAATATGGGTACTAACTACACCCTGTTGGTGTGTGCCTTTACCCTGTCGGCGACGATTCTCCTGGTGCATCAGTTGTACTGGGTAGCGCTGGTTGTAGCGATCGCTGCTGCAGTGTCGGCCTTTGCTCTGATTCGTTTAATGCTGCGGCTTGATCGATCTGAGCGGATGCCCTGATCTCTTTCCACTCGATGAGGACGGTGTACGCTGTTGATGAAGCGCATTTTTTCCGGCCTGACGGATGCAGGAGTCCTGCGCACAGTCAACCAGGACGCTTATTACCTTGATCCCGATGGACGTTTTTTCGTAGTAGCGGATGGCATGGGTGGCCATGCCGGTGGTCAGGAAGCCAGTCGGATCGCCACTCAAGCCATCCAGTCCTACCTGGAAGACCATTGGAACGCCTATGAACCATCCGACATGCTATTGCGGTCGGCTTTGCTGCATGCCAACGAAGCCATTTTAGAGGATCAGCGCTCCCATCCATCCCGCTCGGATATGGGAACCACGGTAGTGGCAGTCATGTTCCGAGAGGATGCCAATCCCTGGTGCGCCCATATTGGCGATTCTCGCCTTTACCGCCTGCGGGGTTCCAAGCTGGAGCAGATCACCGAAGATCATACCTGGGTTGCCAGGGCGATGAAGTTTGGTGAAATTACCCCCGAACAGGCGCGAGCCCATCCCTGGCGGCATGTTCTGGCCCAGTGTTTGGGTCGGGAAGAACTGTATCAGATGGATATTCAGCCGGTATCGGTGCAACCCGGCGATCGCCTCTTGTTATGCAGCGATGGTCTGACGGAGGAATTGTCGGATCAGTTAATCGCCACCTATCTGCAAGCCAGTTGGGGCTGTGAGAATGCCGTGATGGCCCTGGTTAATGCTGCTAAAGACCACGGTGGA
>CAZBTL010000346.1:0-3773 GCA_964494755.1 uncultured bacterium
CAGCTTGTTTAGACCACTGTGCCTCATCATTAGTCATCGCACGGATCAGAATAGTGGTCTGTCAAGACTGTTTTGAGGGGCAAAGCCTCCTTAAAACACCCTAAAAATGGTTTTTGTAGATTTGAGCTATCCCTCAAATCTATCCTGACGGACTAATAGTCCGGTCTGGCAATCAGGAGAAATTCGTGAAAGTTTTATAAATGGTCAGCCAAATAAAATCATCACTTGAATTTGGTATAGCGATCCTATTTGATTTGTGAACGACTGGATGGTGAAAGGGCTTTGTGAGAAGGATTTCCTGCAGAAACCTTTCACAATCCTGATCGGATCGCTATAGCTCCCGAAATAATTGGCAATGGTAGACAGAACTGTGATACCCCGCTTGTATACTGCTTCTTGCTAGCAGTGGGTAGAGGGCAAGTCTCCTTGCCGTCTACTCGGGGGTACTGGTTTCCAATTGGTGGGAGTACTCTCATTGTAGGACAGGCCCACAAGGCGACAGGTGAGGCGATCGAGCAGGTCTCGCCAGCGAACGCCCTCCAAACTGGGCAGAACCACATGGGCTGCTCCTACTCTTTCCTTCGGACCCAGTCCAACCGACCACATGCCAGCCCGCAAGGCGGCTTCAATGCCAGAAGCGGCATCTTCCACCACAATGCAGGCGGCTGGTGGCAGGCCTAGTTGGGCCGCGGCATGCAGGAAGATATCCGGGGCTGGTTTGGAATGGGTAACCGAAAAGCCATCCGCGATCGCATCAATTTGATCGGCAATTCCTAGCCGTTCCACCACCTGGCGAGCATTTTTGCTGGCCGACCCAAGGGCGACCTTAATCCCAGCACTACGCAAGTCATTCAGGAGTTCCGCCACCCCTGGCAGCAGATCCGTCGGGGTAATATTTTGGATCAACTCCAGGTAGTAGCGGTTCTTGCGGTCCATCATTGCCTGCAATTGGTCCTCGCTTACCGGCCTTCCTTTCAGAATATGCAGCAAGGAGTCTCGTCGGGATACTCCCCGCAGGGCTTCATTGATTTCCCGGTTAAAGGGAATGCCTTCTTCATCTGCCAACCGTTGCCAGCTCTGATAGTGGAACTCGGAGGTGTCGGTCAGAACCCCGTCTAGGTCGAAGATGACTCCCTGGATCATGGTGGAAATTCCCACCTTGGACCGGCGAACCGGTGGCCGCTCCGGACGCAGGTCGAAGGAGTAGATTTGTCCTTGCCAAAGCAGGTTAAATTTCAAACGAGTCCAACCGGGAGGCAGGTTGGCGGTTGCAACGGGGCCCGATTTGGTTAGGCAGATGCCGCCAAAGCCAAATACCACGGCTTGCCAGACACCACCAGTGGAAGCCGCATGGATGCCTTCGCTGGCATTGCTGCGAATATCTGCCAGGTCGACTAAAGCGGCTCGCATGAAGTGTTCATAGGCCTGATCGGGCCGACCCAATTCGCAGGCCAGGATGGCGTGGACTGGCGGCCCCAACGAGGAGCCGTAGGTGTGATCGGTGCGGGGTTCATAGTAGGCCCAGTTTGTTTGCAGGGTTTGCTGGTTGATGAAGGGCACAGGTGGTTGAGCGGTTGTGCCCCTGTCCTGATCCAGCTTGCCACCAGGGGATGGGTTCCCCGTGACAGATGATCGCAGCAGGTACAGTAGCATCAGCACATCAGCCTGCTTCAGCACCTGCCGCTGATTGGCGCCCTCAATTCCCAAAATTGCCTGCATGGAGCGGCTGCGGGGTTCATAGGCCTTCAGGTCAATGTCCTGCAGGTTGAAAAATCCTTCAAACTGTTCAATTAGTCCCGTCTCTGGATCCTGGGGAATATAAATTTTCTGGATGATATCCTGCCAGTGCTGCAGGCGATCGCGGTTCAGGTCCAACTGTTGTTCCAGTCGCTCCGCTGTATCCAACTTCTGCTGACAGAGCCAATCCAAAACATCCAGAGCGGTCTGTAAATGCCACCGCACCATCCAGTTGGTGAAGGCATTGTTGTCTACCCGTTCGTGATATTCGTCTGGTCCGATCACTTGGCGCAGATTGTAACGCTGTTGCGCTTCATTCCACTCCACCCGACTGCTCCAGAACACGGCCGTGTCCAGGATCATTTCCGCTCCGTAGGCGCACATCCAGGCATCATCCCCGGTTGCCCGCCAGTAGTACCAAATGGCATAGGCCACATCTGCGCTGATGTGGACTTCCAAATCGCCACACCAAATTCGCACCAGATCCTTGCTATTGCAACTGGGCACCCAACTGGGAGTGACTTCATTGCCCGTGTCAGCGCTTTCCCAGGCATACATGGCGCCTTCATAGCCAGCAGCGCGGGCTTTTTTCCGGGCTCCTGCCAGCGTGTGATAGCGATAGGTCAGCAGGTTGCGCGCCAGTTCCGGGTGGGACAGGATCAGACAGGGTAGGATGAAGATTTCAGTGTCCCAAAAGACGTGGCCCCGATAGGCAAAGCCAGAGAGGGTTTTAGCCGGGATGCTGACTTGAGTGTCTGTGCGAGAAACTGCGGACAGCAGTTGGAACAGGTTGTAGCGGATAGCCAGTTGGGCGGTCAGGTCGCCTTCAATCACCACATCACTGATCTGCCAGACTTTAGCCCAGGCAGCCTCATGGGAGGCTAGCAGAATGGGGTAGCAGGGGCTGTCTCTCAGCTTGTCGAGGGCTGTGTAAAGTGGGTTATTAGATTCTCTGGAGGTGAAAACCGTCACGACTTTTTCCAGGAGCACCGGTTGTCCCGGTCGCAGGAAAAAGCGCGTCAGCAGGGTGGGAAAAGATTGACAGTGTACTGGTTGGTGAGTGGGTTCTGATCCTCGAACCTGTAGCTGAGACGCCATGGCCAGTTCAATTTTGGAATGTCGGCTTTGGGACTGCAACCAGATGCAATTGCCAGTGCCGCCCTGGTTCAGACCATGCCAGTGCAGCATCCCCTGGTTGTTGGCATAGGCATTCAAACTGGTTTGGACTTCGACTTCTCCAACAAAATCGATGCTGGTGATTGCACAGCGCAGGGCCATGACATGCTCATCAGCCAGACTGACAAACCGTTCAAATTGAAATTCCAGGGTGTGCCCAGCCGGACTGCGCCAGCGCACCTGGCGGTATAGCACGCCCCGATACAGGTTCAGCCAGCGGTGGTAATGCAGAACGGTGCCTTTTTCCATTCGGAAGCGATCGCCGCCAATGAAAATCATCAGTGACAACCAGTCGGGACAGTTGGCCAGTTCCGTCTCCACCACGGGTGCATCATCGTAAACCCCATTGATTAAGGTGGCTGGGCTGGCTCCCCGATAACCTTCTTCGAACGAACCACGGGTACCCAGATAGCCATTACTGAGCGTGAATACGGTTTCCTTGTGATGCAGCTGGGTCGGACTGAACCCTGCTTCGGTGGTTTCAACAATGGTCCAGTCAACGTCATTCATTGGAAAGCGCCTATTACGGGATGAGAAATGACTACAGTTCGAAGACTCTCAGATGCGGTCAAGCGATCTAAAAAAATAGCTAAGAACTGTGATTGGCGAATCCCTTGCGTAGAGGAATTCTGTAGCAATTCTAGGCTCGTCTTTTACCGCAGATTGAGGCCAACCTCTATTGTGGGGATAGGGGAAGAAAATGAGTGTTAATACTTGTCAATGGGGTGTTTAAGTTATGCAGCAAATCATCAATGAAAGTTACCAACAGGGACAGCTTAAGACGGCGATCGCAGCTTTAAGCTGCTACTGGACGCTGCTGTAATTGGATTCGTTGCAATTCCACCCTCTCAATTAATTGA
>CAZBTL010000347.1:0-64 GCA_964494755.1 uncultured bacterium
CTTTGACTCCAACCAAAGTTGTTTCGACTTCAACCAAAGTTACTTTGACTCCAACTAAAGTTAC
>CAZBTL010000347.1:164-3769 GCA_964494755.1 uncultured bacterium
TTTGACTCCAACCAAAGTTACTTTGACTTCAACCAAAGTTACTTTGACTCCAACCAAAGTTACTTTGACTTCAACCAAAGTTACTTTGACTCCAACCGGAGCAACTCGGACTACAACTGGAGTAACTCTCACCCCTTTTCGGCTGGGTATCAACGCCAGTCGGAAAACCTTAATCGGTCAGGAATTTAAAAGCCAGGCTTCGACGTGAGCGGTTCGGCTGAGCTCACCGTCGAAGCCTCAGCCGAACGTAGTCAGGGGCAGGGCAAGTTACCGGATTCTGAATTCTGAATTCTGACTCCTACCCCAACAACCTATCTCGTTTTACCCAGGTAGCCCTTCAGCTTCTTGAACTTGTCGCCAGGCGGCGATCGCCATTTTGGGGTGGGCCATCACCGCGCCAACCTGGGCCGCCAGTCGGGTCAACTTCAGTGGAAACACCTGCCAGAGTTTGGAATGCAGCAAGCCATGGACCGGGCGATCGCAGGAGCAATTCAATAGAGGTGTTCAAAACAGCGTCGGGCTGTTTTGCAGCTTCTCATAGAGCGGTTGCCATTCAAGCGTATCGAGGTCAATCGGCGGTTTGGGCATTAGCATAGGTGTAGAAGCTTTTTATAGCGGTTCTCGCTGGCGTGAGGTGCATAGACAAGCCTGTAATGCTTTTCCAGCAAGACTTTTCGCTGATTGGCGAGTTTACACCGTCCAACTGGCGGTATTCAGCAGGATATCCTGCAAGGCCGGATTAGACAGGGGAGACAGGGACGGATTTGCATTCAGCATCAGCGCCGCCACACCGGCCAGATGGGGAGCTGCCATGGAGGTGCCATTGAAGGAGTCATAGCCACCCCCTGGCACCGTCGAGTAAATCCCCACCCCTGGCGCCAGAACATAGGACTCTACGGCTCCAGCGGCATTGGAGAACTCGGCAATATTGCCACTGCTGTCTACGGCTCCCACGGCCAGTCCGTTGATTCCGTCAGCATACCGCGCCGGATAGGTGAGAACCGTGGCGTAATTATTCCCCGCCGCCATCGCCACCAGAACCCCCTTGCCAAGGGCATAGGTCAGGGCGTCCTCCACATCGGGCATCACAGCAATACCGCCCAGACTAAGGTTAATAATATCTGCCCCGTTGTTGGCTGCATAGCGAATGCCGTTCGCAATATCGGTGCTATATCCGGTTCCCTTCGCATCCAGAACCCGCACGGGCATAATTTTGGCATTGTAGGCCACACCCGTCACACCGAAACCATTATTTTCGGCTGCAATGATGCCAGCGACATGGGTGCCATGCTGGTTTTCGTCCATCGGATTATTGTCATTGGCGACAAAATCCCAGCCTCGGATATCATCAATGAAGCCATTGCCATCATTATCAATGCCATCCAGGACTTCACCTGAATTCATCCAAATGTTGGCATCCAGATCGGAGTGATTGTAGTCCACACCCGTATCCACCACCGCGACCACAACTCCCTGCCCGGTGTATCCCTTTGCCCAGACTTCCGGAGCCTTGACAAAATTCAGATTCCAGGCATAACCGGTATCGCTAACAGGGTCGATGGATTCACCGATGGCACTTGCCACGGCGGCTGCCGCATTGACATAGCCCGCACCAAAGTTATCGATTGTACTTAGGGTATAAGAACCTGTGGCACCAGCATTCTTGCTGGTAACCCGCAACCGATAGTCCGCCCCTACCGGCACCCGGAAGGTGACCTGGGAATTGGTGAAGCCATTGTAGTCATCATTGGAGGCAATGACGCTGCCGGTAGCAGCATCAACTACTTGCAGGTAAGTATCAAAGGTGGAAGACGTCAGTCTGGCTCGCACAGGTTGGTTGGATTGCCAGTTGGCGGGCAGGGTTAACTGATAATCATCCCGGTAGGTACCCGAGCGATTCGGGTTGGTCGGATCGGTTGAACTGAGGGTGCCGTTGATCGTATTTTCTGGTCCGATAGTCGGAGGGGGAGGCGGAGGGCCGACCGGCTGGCTACTGACGCTGAGGGTGTAGTTGCTTTCACCACTGTATCGAAAGACCTGAATGTAGTACTCCCCTGGGCTGGTTAAGTCTCTGGACAGAGACTCGGATGTGGTGCCGCCATTCTGGGAACTGGCCAGTACTTCATCGGCATCAACTACGCGATCGCCATTGAGATCCCGAATCAACCGCAGGTCTACATCGGACTGGAGGCCCGTGAGGGAAAGACTTAAGTTTCGGGGTTCACTAATACTGAATCGATATACATCCGCAGTGTTGAGCGTTCCTACTGATGAGCTGCGAGTGTAGGGGGTGATTGTTAGCGGCCCAATATCGCGTTCGGCTGGCAACAGATTAGAGGCAACAGTGGTTGGGGCTGTTGCCGACAGGGCCAGCGTGTAAGGGGTGACGCCGCTGAATTTCGTCACCCGAGCATAGTACGTCCCGGCCTTCAAGGAATGGTTGAGGGCTTCATCGCTCGTCCCATTGTTATAGGAAGCGTTCAACCAGTTGCCATTGCGGTCATACAGATAGAGATCGGCATCCGTCCCAGCGTTCAGATTGGTCAGGGCAATGTTGAGGTTGCTACTGGTAGACAAACTGAATTTGTAATAGTCATACTGGTCAGTCCCTCCAATGGATTCTGAAAAAATCTTAGGAGTAGTGCTGAGAGACCCCACATCATAGGCCGTATTCCTCGTACTTCCGGGATCGGCAGGTGGGGTGATGGCAGCCGAACTGGCGAGCCGGTTCGCTTGAGAAGAAACCGTTAGGGGAAGTAGCATCGGCAAGGTTGGACTAGCAACAGGGAGGGTTGTCTCCCCCAATAGCCCAGCCGCCGCAGGGGGTTTCCCGACTGGCTGGTGAAAAGGAGTCGCTGGCCGACCAGAACCGCCGCCCCCAGGCGCCTCCGCTACTGACAGTTCTGTGATCCAGTTGAACGAGACAACTTTATCTGCATCTGGGGCTGGAACCAGGAAGAAATCGGTAGGATCATTGGCCGAACCTGTGGACGAATCAGGGAGTCCATTCTCCTTGGTAGGATGATTGGTCGCTTTAGGGATAATCCGAGCCGTTGCCAGGGGAAATGCCAGATCGTCGGTTCGATCAAAAATATCGCAGGGTTGAGCAGGAGCAGGAGTCACACCAAACCAAGCCCTTTCCCTGTTGTGAAAGCGATCCACCTTCCTGAAGGTAGAAGGGGTATAAGCAGTCAAACGCAGAGACATGTGGATTCCCCCCTCGACTTGAGGATTCAGGTAAATAAACTCAGGTGATTTCCCAGCGACATCACTGCCGTTAAGGTCAATCTGACCTGGAACTTGGCTCTCCCAGCAGCGGATCGGGTAACCTTATGACGCACATCAAATTATTGCAGGGTGGCTTGTTGTGAGAGGTGCAAGATGTCAGATAAAGCAGCCCTTCAAGCAATCATCTGGGAGGATGGATGAGGCGATACACCCACGGACACATCGAAATACCGAATCTCAGGGACACAATGCTGGCGAATCTAAATGCCCTTTTAAAGCATTTCACTTAGATTCTAAGCATACTCTACTAAAGTCTAATTGTCTCTAGTGTTCTGTCAAACCCTAATTTTAAGGTGAACCCATTGGCTCGTAGTCGG
>CAZBTL010000348.1:0-3764 GCA_964494755.1 uncultured bacterium
CTAGCTTCGAGAGCGACCATTCAAGAGTTTTGCCGAGTTTGAAACCGCCTTTGGCGAAGACCCCCTGGGCCGCCCGGCCAGCCTGGCCCAACGACAAAATACCGGGGCGCTGTGGCATTTTCGCCGGTTTACCCGCGACTGGATTGCCGATCGCAACGAAAATCTGGATATTGCCTGGCTGCGAGATGAGTCTGAAACCGGCGCGGAAGACCTGCCAGAACCGGCTACCCTGGCCCAGGAAGTGATAGTTGAGCTAGAAGCCGCGATTGACCTACCGGTCACGCTGGCGCGATCGCCGAACTGCAGGGAATTCTGGCAGAATTGGGAGAAGAGGTGGTGGAATTGTAGGTGAAGAGTGGAACGATTAAAACTTGTTAGCGTATCAGGTCAGATGGGGCCTTTCTCAGAGCCTTAATGAAAGGAGAAACAGTATGAAAATGAATGTAACCGATCAAGGACTAATTATTCCTAAAGAGTTTTTAGCCGGAATCAAATCAGTTGAAGTCCGACGAGAGAATGACCAGATTATTTTGATTCCGATTTTTGAGGATGATCCAATCTGGGGACTAGGCTCTGATCCAATTGAACTTAGGATTCCAGATGCTGCGGAGAATCACGATCGTTATCTCTACGGCTCGGTGTAATGACAGAGTTATTTTTGGATACGAGTTTTGTGCTTGCGCTGGAACTAAAAGATGAACGACATCATCAGGCTGTCAAAAGCTACTGGCAAAGCATGGCAAAAACTTCACCGAGATTGGTAACGACCTCCTATGTGTTTGATGAAGTTGTTACTTTCTTCAGTAGTCGCAACCGACATGATAAAGCGGTTGTGGTTGGAAGTCGTCTGCTGAACAGTAAAATTACTAACTTGATCCAGGTGAATGAAAAGTTATTCCTGGAAGCATGGCAATATTTTCAACACCATCAGGACAAGTCCTATTCATTAACGGATTGCATTTCATTTTTGGTGATGCAACGGCTAAAAATACAAACTGCACTGACGCTGGACAATCATTTTCTTCAGGCTGGTTTTGAAACTGCTCTAAGCGTTGATTGGAGGACTGAAACGTGAGTCATACACCAAAATTGATGGAAGAAATCATGATTCAGGTTCCACAGGAGATTGCTGAGATATATCGCCAGGCAACCGAGAATGAACGCCAACAAATGGCAATGCGAATTGGGGTAATTTTGAAAAACTCCATGAGAACTCGATCAGAAGCTCTAGCTCAGCTCAGGCAGACCATGGATGAGATTAGTGCTGAGGCAATCGATAAAGGGCTGACCCCAGAAATTTTGGAGTCGATTCTGAAGTCTCAGACTACTCTTTTGGTTTCAAAAGCCATCCAGCCTGAACGGTCATTGGCAGATTTTTATGGTGTTTGTGCCGATGACCCAATCGTGGTTGATGATGAGGGTATTTCTGCTGCTCTGGATGATGATATGGAAGGTTTTTTTGATTAGCAGCGCCTGCTCTATTGTTTGTGTAATTAATCGACCTTGTAAGACCATGGCAAAACGAACCCTAAATCAGATTAAGCAACTGGATAAAGGCCAGAGCCCCAGGAACAAAGGTGGTAAAGGACCTCGCTGTGGGCTGTGCGGCAAAACCGAGAATTTGACCAAAACGGAATGCTGCGACAACTGGATTTGCGATGATGAAGACCAGTATGTGATGTTTTCCTTTGCCCACAATAGCTGCTACCGCAACCATCGCCGCTATACGCTGTGCGGTCACCACTATGCCGAAGGCCATGAGGGCCGGTGGCAAGACTGCCAACAGTGCCGAGAGCTATTTGAAACCGAGATGTACGTCTACTTTGGCACCAATGAATATAACTTTGAGAAGCTGACCAACCCGCCCAAATATGAACCGACCCGATGTGTAGGGTGTAATCGGGTGATTCAGTTAGCCTATGACGGCTATTCCTATGGGAAAGGGGGCTATTTGTGTGAAAAATGCAGTCGTAAAAAGTTTGGCGATGTGACGTAGCGGTAACCCGATGAACAATCTGACTTTAGAACAAGCCATTTTAGAGAAAGTCCGCTTGCGGCCCCCCAGAGCAACAGCAAACCGTGTTGGATCTTGCTGAGTTTTTGACTCACAAACGCCAACTCCCCAGCGCCACCAGTTCTGAGGTTGATTCCGAGGGTGACCCAGCGCCCCAGCCATCTGCCCCACAGCCAACCGTTTATGTTCCTAAAACTCCACTAGGCAAGCGGTTATGGGAACTGCGGCAACAAGCGATCGCCGCAGGTATGAAGCTACTCATCCCAGAGGAAATCGAACAGGAAATCCGCAACCCCGACGGCCCTCAGCCCAATCCCTGGTGCTGGCGAATCCAGACCCGCAATGCTCGCTTGGCTTGGGTCTCCCCCTGCTGAGCACAATTATTCAAAAAGGCATAGAGTTGTTCTTTGGCAATGGCAGGAAAGGTCGGGCTCCGTGGGACCTCCTGATACTGCCCAGCCTGAAGGACATAAATGGTAAGCACGGCGCCGTTATAGCGCCAGAATTCAGGCACGCCCAAGGCGGCATAAAGCTTATTTTTATTGATATCCGTGTGGGTAATGTCCACTTCCAGGACCAAATCCGGCGGCGGATCGACGCTGAGATCGACAGTCTTGCCCCGCACCAGAGGTTCATTGGCTATGTAGTATCCCTGATCGGGTTCGGCCCCAACTTTCAACTCGGGGCGATCAAGAGTGGTCGATTCCATGGTTTTGAGGGGGAGGTTCAACTCCTCCGTCAAAATCTCAATAAATTGACCAATCAGCCCACTGGAACGCTCATGATCTTCCGAGGGAGCCATAATTTCCAGAATGCCGTTGTAATAGGTGAGATGGGCCGAGCGATGGTCGCCGAGGGTTGCTTGAATCGTTTTATAGCCATCCCAATTGACATGAAGGGAGACTCGCTTTTCAGGAAGCGAGGGCTGGGCCGGGCGTAGGTCAATGGGGGCAGAACTAACCATTGATCCGAGGAATAAATATAAGGAGATAGCTTAATCTTACTCAATCCTAGGAAGGGGCAAACCACCAGTGAGGCGGAGTTGGCATTTGGTATCAACGGCCCTAAAAGTTGGGGATCTCAAGGCTGGGGCGATTGACCTGTCGGGTTTTAACTTTGGAGCACGGGCGCAGCAGCCACTCCGTTGATTGATCAAGTCCTTAACCACCTGGAGGCCCACAACACCCTGCTGTCTGACCTGGTCGAATCCCGTCAGGTTATGACCCAGTTGGAGGCCAGCCTCTCCGACTTCTCGGAACGGATGCTCAGCGGGGTTGCCATTAAATACGGCAAAAAGAGCGTGGAGTATGCCAGAGCCGGTGGTTCCTACCGCAAGCGGGGCAGTCAACCTGTTTCGCCAACGGTTGCACCCCTGGCAGCCGCAAGTCAGTCGCTGGTCATGACGGGATCGGTCAGCCAGACTCGCAACGGCCAGGTGGCCCAACCGGATCTGAACTGATCCCTTCTGGATCGATTCATCAATGCGATTGATTACGCGAAAGAGGTATAGCTACGGCTGTACCTCTTGTTCTGTTAGCAGAAAGGGAAACTGGGCAGACAATCCACGATCCCAGTCGGAAACCGTTCTGCATCAGTCCAGGTTTGTTCCGGTTCTGTTCCAGCAGCTTGTCATACCCTACATCCATTGCTCCCAAGGTTCTGGCTGGGTACGCCTGGGCAACGAAGTGTCATCTCACGCCCTTTGTGCTGGCCGGAATTGAGCCAACGATTCGTCTGGATCTGGACAATG
>CAZBTL010000349.1:0-3760 GCA_964494755.1 uncultured bacterium
CTAGTCGTGAAGGCCAAATATGGATGCCCAAGAGTTATTAACCCGATATCAAGCTGGCGAATGGGTCTTTCATGGAGAACTGCTGGCTGGCGTTGAGCTAGCGGAAGCTGATTTGATTGGTGCCGATCTGGCCGGCAGCGACTTGCGGGAAGCCAATTTGGTGCTGGCCTATCTCAATCGGGCGGACTTGAGCAAGGCAATTCTGACTAGAAGTCATCTGTGTGGCGCTAACCTGAGTCAGGCCGACTTACAAAACAGCAACTTACGGGATGCTGATTTGCATGGCGCCATTCTGTATGGAGCAGACCTGCGGGGGGCTGATCTGGCTCTGGCTTTTTTGTTAGATGCCAACTTAATGGAGGCAGACCTGCGGGGAGCAAATTTGAGTGGAGCCAACTTGCGGGGAGTTTGTTTACGGGGGGCCAACCTGCGGTATGAAAAACGGTGTTATGCCAGTGTCAACCTGCGGGGGGTCGATCTGCGCCGAGCCGATCTGCGGGGGGCTAATTTAACCGGTGCAGATTTAACCAAGGCTGATTTAAGTGGGGCCAACTTAAATGAAGCCTGTCTTCGAGAGGCAATCCTGGTGGGCGCCAAATTAACTGAGGCGCGTCTGAAACAGGCCCAGTTACCAGACAGTGATCTGACTGGTGCGGATTTGAGCCGGGCTAATTTAGTGGGTATCCGATTAGAGCGAGCAAAACTGACAGACGCAAACCTGACGGGCTGCAATCTCAACGATGCTAATTTGACAGAAACGATTCTCAGCAAAGCCCGCATGCCAGGTGCAACATTGCAGCGAGTGCGTCTGAATCGGGCTGATTTAAGCCGAACCGATCTGCGCCAGGCTGACTTGACAGAAGCGGTTTTGATCAAAGCCTATCTGGGCCGAGTGGACTTGCGAGAAGCAAACCTGACAGGAGCAAATCTGGCGCAGGCAGAATTGAGTAGTGCCAATTTACTGGGAGCACAATTGATCGGAGCAACTCTGCCGGATGGTTCCATTCACAACTAAGCCCCTTTGTCCGGTCAGGTGCCTAAATGGATCAACCAAGAAAGAGCTAAAACAAGGTACAGTCTGGGTTAGGTTATTGAGGGGAGTGATCCGGTGGGTTCTTCCTAGGTTGATAGAAACTGATTGACGCGTATTTTTTTTGGAACACATGGTAGCAGTAGCAATCTTAGCAGCTGGGCGGGGAACTCGCATGAAGTCCAGCCTGCCCAAAGTCTTGCATCAAATGGGCGGCAAATCTTTAATTGAATGGGTCTTGAACAGTTTGTCAGAAATTCAGCCTTCTCGATGCTTCGTGATTGTTGGTTATGGCGGTGACCAGGTCAAACAAGCGATCGCAGAGTCGGGGCAGTTCCCGCAGGTGGAATTTGTGGAACAGCGGCAACAGTTAGGCACCGGCCATGCGGTCCAGCAGCTCTTGCCACATCTGACTGAATTTTCCGGTGATCTGCTGGTGCTCAATGGCGATGTGCCCTTGCTGCGAGCAGAGACCATTCGGCAACTCCTGCACATTCAAAAAGAGCATCGCAATGCAGCTACCCTCTTGACCGCCCACCTACCCAATCCCAAAGGCTATGGCCGAGTCTTTTGTGACGGTCAAAACATGGTGCAGCAAATTGTAGAGGATCGAGACTGCACCCCAGCCCAAAAGCAAAACCACCGGATTAACGCTGGCGTTTACTGTTTTCACTGGCCTGCGCTGGCCGAAATTTTGCCCAACCTGACAGCCGACAATGATCAGCAAGAATATTACCTGACCGATGCTGCGACTTTATTAGATCCAGTAATGGCGCTGGATGTGGAGGATTATCAAGAGATTCTGGGCATTAACGATCGCAAATATCTGGCAGAGGCGTTCCAGATTCTCCAGACCCGCATTAAGGATCAATGGATGATGTCGGGTGTGACGCTGATCGACCCTGACAGTATTACCATTGACGACACGGTGCAGCTAGAACCAGATGTGGTGATTGAACCCCAAACCCATTTGCGGGGCAAGACGGTGATCCGCTCTGGCTGTCGCATTGGTCCCGGTAGCCTGATTACGGACAGCCACATTGGCGAAAATGTAACCGTGCTTTATTCCGTGGTGAACAACAGCACCATTGCGGCCAATTCCTGCGTTGGACCCTATACCCATTTCCGGGGGCAGGTAGCAACGGGCATCGGCTGTCGGATTGGTAACTTTGTTGAACTGAAGAACACAACCCTGGGCGATCGCACCAATGTGGCCCATCTCTCCTATCTGGGAGATGCAACTCTGGGCAACCGGGTCAATGTGGGTGCTGGCACCATTACCGCCAACTATGATGGAGTCAAAAAGCATCCCACTAAAATTGGCGATCGCACCAAAACGGGGGCCAACACCGTGCTGGTTGCTCCCCTTACCGTGGGAGAAGATGTAACCATTGCAGCCGGTTCCACCGTAACCCAAAATGTCCCAGATGATTGTCTGGTGATTGCCCGCAGTCAGCAGGTAGTAAAGCCGGGCTGGCGCTTGAAACCAAGTGAGCCCACCTCCGTCAGCCCATCCTGAGCCAACTGCCCCAACTATGCTCACCGTTCGGGATGTGGGAGAACAGGGTATCCTGCAGCGGGTTCAGGCCTTCTGCCCCCCGGAGTTAGTTGGGGATGACGCAGCCATCTTGAATCCCCAGCCAGGTCAATCCCTGGTTGTGACAACCGATCTGATGGTGGATGGGGTCCACTTCAGCGATCGCACCACCGCTCCAGAAGATGTCGGGTGGCGAGCGGCGGCGGCTAATTTGTCCGACCTGGCAGCCATGGGAGCGACGCCACTGGGGATCACCGTGGGTCTGGGTCTACCGGGGGAATTGGCCGTAACCTGGGTGGAGCGTTTGTATCAGGGCTTGACCGACTGTCTGAGCCGGTATCAAACCCCCGTTGTTGGGGGAGATGTGGTGCGTTCGCCCGTAATTAGTGTGGCGATCGCGGCCTTTGGCCAAGCTGCCCCCAACCGGATCATCCGTCGCTCGTCTGCCCGCCCTGGCGATACCATCATGGTCACTGGCTATCATGGGGCTGCTCGCGCCGGTCTGGAACTGCTCCTGCATCCCAATCTGGAAAACCCACTGAGTCTATCGCAGCAGGCCAGCCTGATCCAGGCTCATCAGCACCCCATTCCCCGACTGGATGTGCTACCGCTGCTGGGATTGGTTGCAGACCAACAACCGGCTGGGCCGACCAACTCCACACCTTGCATTGAACCACCAGCAGTGGCTGAGCCCATCGCCGGTATGGACAGCAGTGATGGCTTAGCTGACGCCATTGTGCAAATCTGTCGAGCCAGTGGTGTGGGGGCGAACATCAACCGCAGCCAAGTTCCCATCCCGCCAGCCGTCATTCATTGGGTGGGCCCCGATCAGGGACTGGAGTGGGCCCTGTATGGGGGAGAAGATTTTGAACTGGTGCTGTGTTTGCCACCCACCGTTGCCAAGTTTCTGGTGGCCCAACTGGGACCAGGCGCCGCCTGCATTGGCCAGATTACCACCGATCCGGGTGTCTGGCTGGTGGATGACCAGGGTCAGCCCCTGCAAATTCTTACCCTGGAACAGGGATTCCAACACTTTACTTAACCCCCATTTCGATCATCCGGCTAGTGCAGCGTCAACTCTAGAAATTAGGGTTTGTAGTCAGCGCTTCAGCGCTAAAGCGCCGACTACGAGCCAATGGGTTCACCTTAAAATTAGGGTTTGACAGAACACTAGGCGGTTCAGCAACCATTTA